>CANMUN010000013.1 GCA_947500875.1 Flavobacteriales bacterium
AACAGTCCGCAACCCGAACCGAAGGAAACTAAACCGGAAGAAAAAAAACCTGAAAAAGGAGGGGGCAAATAAGCCCCTTTTTTATGCCTTCGTTTTTAATAGTGGATAGTAATTTGTAATTTTGCACACTTAATTTAGATACGATGGCAATTATTAGTAAAATTCGTGACAAGTCTTGGTTAATCGTTGGATTCGTGGGTGTTGCGATGCTGGCATTTATTTTGGGGGATTACAACCGAATGTTTGGCGCTGGAGAAGGGAAATATGGAATCGGTCTGATTGATGGAGAAAAGGTGGACATCAACGACTACAATGCCCTAACAGAAAGGGTTCAAAACCAAGACCGTTCACAGAAACAACAGGAAAACAAACCATTTACAGACGAGGATATCGAAGCGGCCAATGATAAGGCATTTAACTTTATTGTTGACTCTACTTTGTTGCAAAAAGAGTACGCTTCGCTGAGCATAGATGTTAGCGACCGTGAGTTTAACGCTTACTTAATGGCTACTGACGGCTTCAACGTATTGCAAGATTTGAACCAGTTCTTCGTCGACAAGTCCACCGGAGTGATTTCTGAACAATCGATGAAATCGGGTCGTGTCGAATTACAGAAGACATTAATCAAACTGAAGACCGCTAAGAAAGCCGAAGAAAAAGCTCAATGGGAAGGCACGAAAAAGTACTTCACGGATCGTCGCAAAAACGAAAAGTATTTTTCACTCGTTGCACAAGGAATTTACGTTACCAAAGTTGAAGCTCGTGAAGAATATTTGGCCAAAAAAGAAGCTAAAACAATCCGTTTTGTTTCCCGTCGATACGCCGAAATCAACGATGCTGAAATTAAAATTTCTGAAGAAGAATTACAAGCGTTTTACGACGAACACAAAAGCGAAAAAAAATACTGGAATCGAACGAACAACCGTGAAGTACGGATGTTTGATGTTGCTATTAAACCGTCGAAAAATGACACCTTAGCCTTTGATAAGACGATTGCTAAATTGCGACAGGACTTTATGGCGTCGACCAACGATTCTGCATTGGTAATGAACGAAAGTGAAATGCGTAATTACCTCCCAGGAGCAAGGGGAATTGCGGTTCCCGTAGGACATCCCAAATCAAACCAGTACATGAGTTACCCCATGGACTACGACACTATTTTCAAAAGAACTCCCATTGGACAATTGGTGGGGCCATATCGGGTGGGTGAAGCCTTTTATCTTTCGAAGTTGGTTGGATTCTCCCCTGCAAAAATCAAAGCGCGGCATTTGCTGATCGCTACCAACAATTCTACCGATGCGAAAGTGCTTGCTGCTAAGAAAAAAACGGCGGACAGTTTATTGGCCGCTATTAACAAAACCAATTTTGGAGAATTGGTTCAAAAGTACAGCGACGATCCCGGCTCTAAAGACAAAGGTGGAGAATACGCTGATTTCTTAGAGGGAGATATGGTGAAGGAATTTGGAGGGTATTGTGCCAACGCCCCGATTGGGAAAATTGGAATGGTGAAAACGGACTTTGGTTACCACATCATCGAAGTATTGGAACGTGATGCCAACCGTTTTCCCATATTGGTATCGGTAGTTAAGTCGTTCAAGCCATCCGAAGAAACCATTGCCAATTCAGAAGCAGAGGCTAATACCCTGTTAGGCAAAATCGATCAAAAAATCTCAAACATGAACGAAGTCGCACAGAAAATTGCAGCTTTTGATACCTTGGCCAACAAGAAAGCTTTTTTCGTTCGTCCAATTACTTTGGAAGATAACAATCCCATGATTTATGGTCTAACCACGAAGATTGCTCAGGACCGAATTTTGGAATTGGCCTTCAAC
Organism: Flavobacteriales bacterium; assembly: GCA_947500875.1. GTDB lineage: Bacteria > Bacteroidota > Bacteroidia > Flavobacteriales_D > Crocinitomicaceae > UBA952. Next base: position 1,833 of record CANMUN010000013.1, read on the forward strand.
GAAGATGCAGAGGCTGGAGATTTAATTCAAGCACCTATTCGCGACAAGGACAAGTACGTAATCGCTCTTCTTTCCGCAGTTAAAGAAAAAGGTGAACCGCAATATCATGAGGTTAAAGAGCGAATGAAAAAAGAACTGCTTGAAGAGAAAAAAGCAAAACGACTCATGAATGAAATGGCGAAAATCAAGGGATTGGATGCTTTGGCACGAAAGTATAACACCACCGTTGACACCGCACAAATTACCTTCGCAAATCCATCAATTGGTAATAGTGGCTACGAACCTGAAATTGTTGGCGCTCTGTTTTCTGGATTTGTGAAAGACGGCCAAACCACGTTACCCTTAAAAGGTAAGACTGGCGTTTACCTAATTCAAGTTATTTCTACACAAAAAGCACCGTCAACGGCTGTTTACAAAGAAGAGAAAGATCAATTAACCTCTACGATGAAAGGAAATGTACAAGGTTTATTAATGGGCGCATTGCGCAAAAGTGCCGAGGTGGTAGATAACCGGAAGCTGTTTCCAAGAATTCGTTCCTAAGGTTTTATTTAACAAAACCAATGAACGGAACCATGTAACCTCCCCATTGAGGATTGGGTCGGTAATAATCGGTAGAAATGATTTGTGCACCGGATAAGAGCGCTGCTCGTAGGCGTTGGTAGTTGTTATCCCGAGCCTCTAAAGTACCTGCATCTGCACGGGTTCGAACGATAAAATCTTTGCTTAATTCCGTGATTTCCTCCTGATGTTCAAGGGGTTCATTGCGGATTAAGAATATGCAATTGGAATCTTGAACACTCCCATATGTAAAAGCAAAGCCATTGGAAGGATATCCCAGGGAGGCTCCCGCATCAATGATGGCAAAAATTCTTCCTCTAAGTTCTCCTAAAATGGGCCAAGAAATGCTGTCTACCCTTTCACGTAAGGAACCATAACCCTTTCGAAATTCTTGAGGAGTGTAGAGGGTGGTCAACTGCGATTTAAGGACAGCATCCAGCGAACGCAGATCTTCTTGAGAAAAAGGAATGGCCTTTTTAAATCCCAATATTCGAAGGATTTTCGACTCATCCCCCAACGCGGAAGTTTTAGGTTCAATGTTCAGAAAAATTGGAGCGTGATTTGAATGGGTTAGGCTCCAGCGGTTCAATTCATCCAACGCATCGTTTAAGGTTAAATAATTCGTTGCATAATCCACATCCGGAATATGGAGAACCTTAAAACCTGGTGCCTTCAATGGACGATACCTTTTTTCACGAATTCTTTCACCGGGTATGAAAACATTCAATCGATGTTTGAAGTAACGCCCCCCTTTGGGATCATTGAACACATCCAACTCAAGGCCGCGAATGTGGTATTCCGTGCACTGCTGGCTAATGCTCAGATGACCATACTCCAGCTGTTTGGGGTTATTTGATTCGCCCAATCGCCTTGAAAAACGTCTTAAGAACTTGAGGGATTTAGGGCTCGGCTCAAGTTTAAAGCTGTTGTGGGAAGCTAAAACCCTGATCTGATTCAGGGGCATAGTATCGGGGAAATCTTGAGCGAATGCTCTCAAGCAAGTAACAAAAAGCACCCCAAAAAACCTAAAAGAACAAGCGGCCGTTAATCCATTCATCGTCTAAAATTGCCTTGTTTTTACGATAAAATTCTAGCGCAGGCTCGTTCCATGTGAGCACTTGCCAATCCATACGCCTGACCTTTTCGTTCTTAGCTACCGTTACTACATGATCGAACAGTTGCTGTCCAACTCCTGCTTGACGAAAATCCTCGCGTACATAAAGATCTTCTAAATACAAAGTTCTTCCTTTCCAAGTAGAATAACCAAAATAATACAGCGCGAAACCTATGATTGCTTCCCCATGTTCCGCGACGAACGCGAAGCAACGACCTTCAACAAAAAGATCTTGTGATAATAATTCTGGCGTATTGATTACAGCATCAGGTGCTCGCTCATAATCCGCCAATTCTTGAATCAGTTGGTGAATGGATACCGTGTCCGAGGGATTTGCCGGCCTAACCAACATTACTGCACACCCGCTAAGTTAAACCTTAACTTGATGCCCGTGCTCATATTTCCCGTAGGATAACTCGTTGCAACCTTTGGTGTATTTAAGTTTTGGTCGTAATAGTAAGAAACCGTCAAATTCTGGGAAAGGTTGTAGTCAATATTGAGTTTAAAAGAAACCACCGTCTGACCTGCCGTTGCCTGATTCGTATTTTCTACCACCTTTCGTATCAAGGTTGAATTATCCCGGAAAGAGAAGTTAATTCCCGCATTTAAATCGTTGGCGGGAATGCGTTCAATCAATTTCACCTTGGTAATTTTGGATTGCATCCCTATGACGATTTCATCCGATTTGATTTCAGTCACCTGATTGTTGTTCAGAGAAAGGGTCGCCATTCGGTCCTTTTTGTACTCAAACTTGGTTGTTACCGATTGCCCCAAGACCATCCATGTGGCATCCATCCCAATCAAGGGGGAAAATTGTTCGCTTAGGGTAATGTTTTGAACTTGCAGCGGTGAAATGAAATTATTGTTCAAATCCAAGGCCGTTGGATTACCGTTCGCATCCGTGGTGGCGCCCATATTGGATTGCATACCGTTCACCGTTACCGTCGAGTTGTAAGCATGGCGGAGTACAAATGACTTAACCACTTTTTTAGCAAAATTAAATTTCGACAATCCGTTATAGGTAATGCTCCAGTTCGGTAGAGGAATGTTCTTAATTGGATTGATGTTTTTCTCATTGACTTCCTTATTGCCATAAGCCGTTAGAAAGGCCCCAATCACTACCTCTTGCTGATTTCCTGAATATCCGTCAAAGTATCCTGACGGAAGGGAATTAGCATAAGGATTGGCTGCCCCAACAACTTGCGATACCGCTTGTCTGTTCGCCAGCAAACGGCTAAATACTTCAGAAGATCGATCTTTATTGTCTTTCATGAAAGCGGTTCCCCAAGTAATGGTGGAATAGGTTAAGGTTGCGGACTCGAAACGGCTTTGGCCCTCGAATTGCTGGCTTGTTTCATTCCATCGGAAAAATTCACCGCTGTTTCTTCCGTAATTGCGGTTCAATTTCATTTCGATGTTCAAATCCTTGAACGGCTCCAAGGTTGCTCTTAAATTGAGTTTTGTAGTATGGGTAGTAGAAAATTGCTTATTCAGGTTTTCGTTTTGCACCAACCAACCATTGGTCGCCGACAAGTTGGCTATGCTGTAACCGTTTTCACGACCCCAAATGTCATATCCTTGCTTTCCAAAAACAAAAGCGGTCATTCCAAAGTTATTGGAATTCATTCCCAAGATGCTGGACTCTTGGTTGGATCCAGGTAGTTGAGTTCCATCGTCGATAGAATAGGTACCTGATATGTTACGCACCGTCATAAGTAACCTGGCCCCAGTACCAATAATGGGGTTCACTTTCTTCTTAGCTTGCTCCTCTTTTTTCTTTTTGCGTTCAAATTTACGAAGGACTTTTGCCCATTTTCTGCGTTCCTTTTTTGTCATTTCCTCCACCGGTTTTGGTGGCTTAGGCGGCTCTTCCTCGGCTTTCTTAGCTCCTTGATTATTGCCTTTATTTCCTCCTTCGTTGGTTTTTGCGTTCAGTGCCCCGCGGTTATTCCTTCCGTCCGAAAGCACCTTTTTGAACAATGGAACCTTATTGTAGAGGGTTACAAAATTGGCCTGCGAGGTAAGGTTCACTGTACGATTATTTTGAATGGTATTTCCAAATTCCGTTTGGGCGAGGGGTGCGCGTTGCCAATCGTAGGTGCCATTGTATTTTATATTGGCCGTAAGCCAATCGGTTAATGGGAATTTATCAAAAGGAACCGCATAACTCAAGCTGTAATTGTGTCCGTATTCCATGGTTTTTCCAAAGGTGGATAATTGAGACCGAATAGAATCCCTGAATTCTTGATAGGCCAAGGGATCGTTTTTGCGATCAACGCGGTTGTTCCCTTCCACGAAAATCGCTCGGTTCGTCGCGGCAAAAGAGGCTTTAAGGTTTTTGGTAATGTCGTATCCTACGTTGTAATTTCTGTTCCAATCAAACTTTTTGAGGAATACAGGGTTGAATTCATAGTTAGGAACCAAATTGTTGCGAACTTGACGCTCGTTGTACATCCTCAAGAAATCGTTGGTAAAGGTCAAGTTCTTCGGCATTAAGAACAGGTTGAAATCGCGCACCAACACTAACCACTTGGACTTTTGAACCGGTTTCCATTTTTTGAACGGTTCAAAAGCTTTACCGGTAAACGTGTAATTGTAATTTAAGGCCGAGGTGTAATTTCGAGTTCGGTCATAATTGGTATTGAAATCGCGTTTCAAATTCTCAGCGTAAGAATAACTGGCTGACCAATTTGAAATCCTCCAAAACGCTGGCTTAGCACCTGCTTTGGCTTCTTTTCGAACGTTGGTAAAATTGAAGGATCGTCGTTCATTAAAATCTTGACCCAGACGCGCCCGCTCTTTTCGCGTAGCTAAGTCATAATCTGCTAACTTGATGTCCGGGTTGAAGGGGTCGTATTCTGGATTGATTACGTTCCAAGAATACCCGTAGAAGAAAGGCAGCGATACTTTGGCTTGCTTTCCAAAAAACTGGCCCAACTGAACCGTTGTATTCATATCAATGCCAATTTTTTCATTCCTTTGACGGTCTTGTACGCGACTTTCAACGGAACCCCAATTGATTCCAGAATAATTACCCGAAGCGGAAACTGTGGCAAAATCTGCTACCTGTAGTTGGGCCTGTCCAACCGCTGCTCCTCCACCATCGCTCACGAAATCCGTCAACCTTAATTCGTTCACCCATACATTGACACATTCGGGCTGACCATCGTCGGGCCAGTTGTTGGACGGATCGGATTGTAGCGGGTTTCGAACCCCAATCATGATGGTTTTTATGGCTTGTAAGTTGGGAGAGCCTTTTACCCTGATTTTTCGGTCGCTGTTGGCGGGATCGTCTTTGCTGTATTCAAACATCGTAGAAACTCCCGAAACCCCATCTTCAACCTTTTGATTTCGTTCTTTCTTCAAGTTCAATAAATCGTCAAAAACGATTTCAATGTTGTTTAATTCAGGCCAGATATCCTCAGGGGAAGTAACACCCCATTGCGTTTTATAAAGGGGCAACTCATACTCGTAATAATTCTCAACAAAATCAGTGCCGAGGCGCACAAACAAGGTCACTTCTTTATCGTTGAAAGGAATCAATGGATTGACTTCCTCTGCGTGGGCAAACATTTTTAACTTCTTGTAGGTCCGCACGTCAAACACAACATTCTTGTACGCAGCGCGTGCATCTCCGTCCTGTAAATTGCATACATCCATTAAGAGGGACTGCTCGTTCATTTGACGTTGATAGGTTTGTGAAGGGTCTATCTCACGAACAATGCCCGGAGGAACCTCATATTTTACAGGCGTGCGTTGATCGTTTTCTTCCACATTTACTGCCGAGATATTGAAGTTAGTAAGGTTCGGGTCAGGTTGTACGCTGATACCTGGCTGCGTTAAGTCAAGTAAATAAGGCCTCCATTCACCTCTTAAAAATTCCATTTTTGCAAAGCGAAGCTGCGTTTGTTCATCGAAATTATTCATGAACAAGCGCATGAAACGAATGGACCGGAAATCTTGAATCCCATTTACTTTCTTCTCATAGGAGGTTAGCGGAATTCTGACCTGGTACCACTTTTCGGTTTTATTTCCGTTTTGGTATAATTGAATGTTGGTAATGAAGTTTTTGCCCACTTGCATGTCTCCCGGACGAATGCTCATTTTGTATTGAAAATACGCCTCGGATTCCGATAAATTATTGTCCTGGTTGATGTCTTCTAAATCCGGCATGTTTGTAGCTTGGGTGGGGTATCCCGCCGCATTGGCCGTATCCGACATGTTCGTCGTGGGCGCATTCCCCTCCATGCCGTTGTACCGCTTATACCGATCCAATATGTTGAGCTGTTGGTTGTCGAAATTGTCGTCCAAATAGTAATTATAATCATCGTTGGACGGATCTTGCAGCATACGAGCTTTAGCATTGGGAGTTATGTTGGGGTTATTTTGCACCCAATTAACATACGCCTGGTAGGCTGATTGCTCTTCGGAACTGTTCCAACCGTCCAATCCAATGTCTTGGTTCAACCTTGAGGCCGGATCCGTATCAAAGGCATTCACCACCACTTGCTCGTTGGAAACTCTTGCCCACAAGGTTGTATCAACGTTGTCTGTAATGCTTGTTCCAAAAGGAGGGATACCGTTTTCGTATTCTTTACGCGAATCGGGTAAAACATCTTCGGATACATTTCCGAGGTTGAAATACAAATCTCCACCGTTCATGATTGCATTAGGGTTTTGATTTTCCGCGTCATCGTTAAAAGGGTCAAGCATCCAAAACTGGATGTACTGCACGTTGGTCAATTCAAAATCGTTGGTGGATAAGCCCCTCATAATACCGGCCCATCGATTTTCCGGGTTTGTAAAAAAGCCCGCACTGTCTACGGTATTGGTCGTATCGAAGTTGTACATTCCCCGTTCCTTGGGATAATAGCACACATCGAAAACGGTAATATTTGGAATCGAACCGTATTGCAACTGTTGGTTGGGGAAAATATCGGTAAAATTCACCAAACGCATTCGGCTATCGGCCAGCATTGTTGCGTCTTGTTTTATATGGTCGGGCGTCAGGTTGTTGCTTTGATAAAAAACCGGATCAATGGTGTACCATGCCATTTTGGCCCGTCTAAATCCGGCAGAAAGCGATTGGGAAGAGGCTTCGGGAAAAAGATCGGGTTGACCTTGCGGAATCGAAGCCAAGCGCCAAGCCGATGCTGATTTTAAATCAATCGTACTTTGACTGGCTTCAAAATCATCAACGTAAGAGGTACCGGCCTTATTAATAACCCGTGGTTGACCCGGAATCAGGTAAGCTGCTTCGCCGTTAACGGACAAGGTTGACATTTGATTGGTCGAAATTACCGGAAGTAAATCCACTAAGCGCGTTAAAAAAGGAACATCGGTGCGAATGCTGAAATTGAGCCCAACCACATTGTTTTTGAAGGGTTCACTGCCAAAATCGACTTTTTGGGTAACAGGACGTTCGGTCATTCTTACCCATGTTGCACCGAATTTCATTTTATCGCTTAAGCGGTATTGGTAATGCCCTCCCATTAATGACCTAGCTTGGAAACCAAAGACGGAATTGCTTTCGATGGAAATTTTAATGGGCGTATTGGACTCTAAAATTCCCGTATTTAGAATTTTAACCCTGCCCAAATTATAATCAACGGTGTAATCGGTTCCTTCTGTCAGCTTGATACCACCAGCAGTAACGGTTACTGCTCCTGGAGGAACATTTAGGGCATTTAAGGGAATGTCCGAACTGATGGAAGATTGGTATTCCCCTTTGAAAATGAAACGGTTCTTACTGGGAATCTGTTGTGCAGCAGTTTTGGTAGAATCGTACAATTCATTAAATGCAATGGTATTAATGACGTTCTGAGCAATCCCGATTGATTGAAGCTTATTCGCAAGGGTTTTACCAAAAGGTTCTACCGTAGAGAAAAAGATCCTTCCGTTCTTTCGGTTAATGGTTCCACCGTTTTCTATTTTAGATCCCGTAACGGTGAACGGCACATAATCAAAAACCCCGTCCGAAAACGGTTGATTGTTTTGATTGAGGCGGTCCATTTCCAAAAGCGTTACCAATTGTTTATCATCGAGCCCAGCCATTGGGAAAACGGGAAGGGGAACGCTGGTAGCGGGGTTGTTATAGTATATGTCGACTTTGAATCCGAGTTGATCCACTTGGTAAGCCCCAATGGAATAAACGTTTTTCATCATTAAGTCCCAAATTTTGTTTTTAGGACTGGTAATGGTAGGCTTTAATAACTTAAGGATCAGCGCTTCCTGCCCCGTAGAACCATCGGTAGAAAACTCGCCGACCTGGTAGGTTTGACCTCGGTACGTGTATTCATAGGCAACTCCAAGAACCTCATCGTTGTTCAGAGGATTGTTCAGTGAAATGTATCCGAGCAATGCGTTGTAGGAAAATTCTTGTTCGCTCAGCTTTCGGGCATTTTCGACTTTTTCATAATCGATGGCCTGTTGAAAGGGCCCGGGCGCAGTCACTTGATTATTTAAAGCAGGAACTGCAGTTAAAAAATTCCGAATAAGGGGTTGATTCGATGCCCATTGATAGAGGTTGTTCGCTTCGTTGTCTGGTTCAACTCCCGTGATATATCCTCCCGGATTTCCCTGACAATTCGCCTGTTTTCCTTCTCCTAAATCTGAAAATGCGAGAATGTTTCTGGTGTTTTCAGTAATGTTTGATCGGTTGGTGACCCATACTTCGATTCGCGTAATGTACCTTGTAGCGTTAACGTTCGGGAGACTTGCCATTGCCGAATCGTAATCGTCATGGTAGAACATGTTGAGAAAATAATGCCGATTCGCCTCGTAGTTATCAGCGGTCAATTCAAATTTTTGAACCTGTGATTTGCCGGTAATGTTGATTTCTTGCCGTTTCCCTTTGGATTGCGCCATGATCAGGTCAAAAGTTGATCGTCCAAACTTGAGTTGCGTTTTAACTCCGAACAAAGTTTGAGAGCCTTGAATCAAGGAGGTTGGCAAGTCCAAATTCACCATGCCTAAAGCCACTTTTTGAATGATTTGGTCTTCGTCTCCGGTATGTTCAAGTTTTGAAATGTTCTCGAAATCAAAAGCCGCTTGGGTATTGTATTTGGCACCGATTTTCAATCGCGTACCAATCTGCCCAACAATATCCATGTTGATGTTCTGTTGGAAATCAAAGCGGGTAATCCTTCGCTGCCGCAGCGGTAAAATCGGATTGTCGTAACGTGAGTGATTTACTCCTAATTGAACCTCTACATTGCCCTGCGGTCGAATTACAATTTCCCCAGATCCGAAAATGCTCTCAAATACTTTGCTACCAATTTTAATGGGCAATTCAAAGGATCGACCCACTACGGATTCCTCTTCAATTTGTTGTTCCCAATTTTGACCTTCGAACTGCTTGTTTTTAAAATTGAGGTAATCCTCCAACTCCATGGCAGTCGGATTTCGGAATAAAAGACCTTGACCAACCGTTTGTTTGAACACGTATCGACCTGTTTCGGGATCGTATTCAATGGTTTGCTGCATATTTGTGGGATCTCCTAGGTCAAAGGACTGGGGATTATTGTTGTAACTGTTCCAAGAGGGGCTTATAGGGAAAGGGAGGCCTTGGGAAAAACCTACCAACGGCAAAAAGGTCCAAAAAAGACCCAAAACAAACCCGATAAACCGTGTATGCCGTTTACTCCAATTCACTATAAAATTTTTAATGCTTCCTTAATTAACTGTTCCACAGGTTCTGCTCCGGTATCAATACGTTCCAGGGCTTTTTCTGCTGCTTTTTTATCAAACCCTAAAGAAAGCAGTGCCGTTAACGCATCAAATCGATTTGTATTGTTCGAACTGAACATATTTTGCGACTGCTCCGATAATTTCAACACTTTTCCTTTCAAATCCAGAATAACGCGTTGGGCTGTTTTCAATCCGATTCCCTTAATTTTTTGAATGGTCATAACATCCTCCGTTTGAATTGCTTGGGCAATATCTTCGGGGATCATGGAGGACAACATGATCATGGCCGTATTCGGACCAATGCCTGAAACACTGATAAGATGGTTGAACATTTCACGTTCTTCTTTCGCGTAAAACCCATACAAAATATGGGCATCTTCTCGAACAATTAAGCGGGTAAATACCACCGCGGAGTCCTTATCCCCTAAGGAGGTAAAGGTGTTTAATGAAATTTTAACCTCGTAACCAACTCCTCCACATTCAACCACTAATTGGGTGGGGTTCTTTTCGATAAATCTTCCGTTCAGTTGAGCAATCATCCTTATTTATTTTGAGCGTCAATTACTGCTACTTTAACCATGTTAATAATTTCCCTGACCGAGGCACCAAGTTGTACAACGTGGATGGACTTTCTCAAACCGATTAAAATAGGTCCTATGGAATCGCTATCCGTCATTTGTTGCAAAATTTTGTAAGAAATATTACCTGCGGACAAATTCGGGAAGATAAGGGTATTAACTTCCTTGTTTGCTAAATGAGAAAAGGGAAATTTCTCCATCAGCATTTCAGCATTCAAGGCGAAATTCGCTTGAATTTCACCGTCTACGATCAAATTGGGGTGATTTCTATGTAAAATATCTACAGCATCCATCATTTTCTCCGAATCAGGACCGGGAGAGGAACCAAAATTCGAATAACTGAGAAGGGCGACAACCGGTTTCACCTTAAGTTTTTGAATGGTCTTTGCCACATTCACCGTTATTTCAGCAATTTGTTCCGCGGAGGGGTTTAGGTTTACCGTCGTATCAGCCAGAAAAAGGGGGCCTCGTTTTGTATTAAGAATGTACATACCTGCAGCGGTCCTGAGGTTGGGCTCTAATCCAATTATTTGAAGCAGGGGACGTACTGAAGAACGGTAGGAACGCGTTAAGCCTGTAATCATGGCATCTGCCAACCCCATGTCCACCATCATTGCCCCATAATGGTTCCTTTCCCTCATCAGCTTAATCGCTTCAAATTCTGTTATCCCTTTTCGTTTTCTACGGCTAAAAAACTCTTTTCCAAAACTGTTCCTCCGTTCATCTTCCTCCTCGGATTTAGGATCGATGATGGTAGCTTCAGGCAACTCCACACCATATTCTTCCATCAGTTGAACAATGATCTTTCGTTCGCCTAACAAGATTGGAAATGCGATCCCCTCGTCATAAGCAACTTGAGCGGCTTTTAATATCTTAATGTTGTCTGCTTCAGCAAAAACGACTTTTTTAGGGTTGCTTTGAGCCTTTGAAGTAATGTTTCGAAGTAATTCATTATCCAATCCCAACCGAGCTTTTAACTCAGCTTCGTAGCGGCTCCAATCCTTGATTGGATTTTTAGCAACTCCCGATTCCATGGCCGCACGGGCTACGGCAGGTGCCACAGAATAAATGAGCCTCGGGTCTAAAGGCTTCGGAATGATTTGCTCTCTTCCGAAGGAAATGTTTTTTTCTCCATAGGCCTGAATAACCTCCTCCGGAATGGTTTCTTTTGCGAGGGATGCAATGGCCTTTACTGCCGCCAATTTCATAGCTTCATTAATCGTTGTGGCTCGAACATCCAAGGCCCCTCGGAAAATGAAAGGGAAACCCAGAACATTGTTGACTTGATTCGGATGGTCTGAACGACCAGTTGCCATGATTATATCTTTTCGAACAGAGGTAGCGTCTTTGTAGGAAATTTCAGGATCCGGATTCGCCAAGGCGAAAACAATGGGGTCTTTGGCCATTTTCTTGATCATTTCCTTGTTCACCAAGCCACCTCTCGATAATCCTAGAAAAACATCTGCCCCTTTAAAGGCCATATCAAAAGGCACGTCTTTCGCGTGAACCCCAAAAAATGACTTCATGTCATCCAAGTCATTTCTAAAAGCTCCAATAAGCCCTTTTGAATCGTACATGTAAATATTGGACACCTTAACCCCCAAAGCAACGTACAATTTAGCGCACGAAAGAGCGGAAGCTCCTGCTCCTGAAATGACGACCTTAATTCGATCGATTCTTTTTCGAGCAAGTTCCAAAGCATTCAGCAATGCTGCGGAAGAAATAATGGCTGTACCGTGCTGATCATCGTGCATCACGGGTATGTCCAGTTCTTCCTTTAAGCGACGTTCTATTTCAAACGCCTCTGGGGCCTTAATGTCTTCCAGATTGATTCCTCCAAACGTAGGTGCAATGGCTTTGACAGTTTGAATGAAAAGTTCTGGATCTTTCGCATCAATCTCAATGTCGAATACATCGATATCGGCAAAAATCTTGAACAACAATCCCTTTCCCTCCATGACTGGCTTCGATGCCTCAGGCCCAATATCCCCAAGACCTAATACCGCTGTGCCGTTAGAAATCACCGCAACCAAGTTTGACTTACTGGTGTACTTATAAACATCGTCTTTGTTCTCGGCTATTTTCAAGCAAGGCTCTGCCACCCCTGGGGAGTAGGCAAGCGACAAGTCGCGTTGCGATGAATAAGGTTTGGTTGGAATAACCTCGATTTTACCCGGTCGTCCCGATGCGTGATAATCCAACGCATCTTGCTTTCTAATTTTGGCCATTCGTTTGTTTAATTACAATCCTAACAAAATTTCTGCAGGGTCTTTTGCCCCGAATAACATTCTTTCAGGATTCTCGATCATCTCTTTCACTTTTACCAGAAATCCAACGGATTCTTTACCATCAATAATGCGGTGATCGTATGACAGGGCCACATACATTATTGGGCGAATTTCCACCTGTCCTTTCACCGCGACCGGTCGTTCCACAATGTTATGCATACCGAGGATCGCGGATTGAGGAGGATTGATTATGGGGGTTGAAAGCATGGAGCCAAATACCCCACCGTTGGTAATGGTAAACGTTCCACCCGTCATATCTTCCGGGGTGATTTTTCCATCCCGAGCTTTTACGGCAAGTCGTTTTATTTCTCGTTCAATATCTGCAAGCGACATCTGTTCTGCATTTCTTAGAACAGGCACCATAAGGCCTTTAGGGGAAGAAACCGCTATTCCGACATCTGCATAATCGTGGAATACGATTTCATTACCGTCAATTTGACCGTTTACCGCGGGAAACAATTTCAAGGCTTCGGTAACCGCTTTTGTAAAAAACGACATAAATCCGAGGTTTACTTCATGATGTTTGGCAAAAGCGTCTTTGTATTTTGCACGAAGATCCATAACAGGCTTCATATCAATCTCATTGAAAGTAGTCAGCATCGCGGTTTCGTTTTTCACGGAAACTAATCGCTCTGCAATTTTTCTCCGGAGCATGGACATTTTTTCACGACGAACGTCCCGTGTTCCACCCCATCCTTTGGCTGCACTTCCGTCGAAACCGGAAGACAAGGCCTGGATTACGTCATTTTTAGTGATCCTTCCGTCCCTGCCAGAAGGAGTAATGTGCTGGGAGGAAAGGTTATTTTCCGTCATCAGCTTAGCCGCTGCGGGCGAAGGTGTACCTGCTGCGTAGGATGCTGTTGGGTTTGGATTTGGTGCGGGTGCAGGTTCAGGTGTTGCTGCTTTTAGAGGTTCGGGAGTAGGAGCCGCTTTTACAGGTTCAGCCTTCGGTGAACCTGCTGGCTTTGCAGCACTGGTATCTATCAAACACACTACTTGTCCTACCTTTACGGTATCTCCAGCTTCGGCTTTTAGGGTAATAACACCGCTTTGTTCGGCGGGCAATTCAAGGGTTGCTTTATCGGAATCAACTTCAGCTATGGCCTGGTCTTTTTCGACGTAATCTCCGTCAGCAACGAGCCACTGTGCGATTTCTACCTCGGAAATTGATTCCCCGGGAGAGGGCACTTTCATTTCAATTGTTGCCATAATCTTATTTTTCTTGAGTTATTTTAGCGTATTGGAAAAGGTCTTTGTACAATTTTTCTAAGCGTTTCTCATGTAATTTTTTTGAACCTTCAGCGGCTGCCGCGCTTGCACCACGGTGTACCCCGATTAAATTCAAATTACGCATGCTCATAGCCATGTAAGTCCATGCCCCCATATTCGCTGGCTCTTCTTGCGCCCACAATATGTTTTTTGGATTGTATTTAGCAATAAGGGCTTGAATTTGAGCCTCGGGTAGCGGATAAAGTTGTTCAACGCGGACAAAGGCCATGTTTTCAACCCCCAAAGAGGTCGCTTTTACTTTCATCTCGTAATAGAACTTTCCGGAACATAACACCAGGGTGTCTACCGAAGACGTTTTGGCTGTAGGATCATCCAAAACCTCCTGAAATGAACCGTTGGCGAATTCATCGAGCGTTGAAGTTGCCGCAGGATATCGCAGTAGCATTTTCGGTGAAAACACAATCAAGGGCTTACGAAAATCCCGTTTAAGTTGGCGCCGTAATACATGAAAATGGTTTGCGGGGGTAGAGGTGTTAACGATTTGCATGTTCAAATCAGCGGACTGCTGAAGAAAGCGCTCCATTCGTCCACTGGAATGTTCTGCACCCTGTCCTTCGTAACCATGAGGTAACAGCATGACTAAACCCGATTGCGTAGCCCATTTATCTTCACCTGCCGAGATAAATTGGTCGACCATGATTTGAGCCCCATTAAAGAAATCGCCAAATTGTGCCTCCCAAATGGTTAATCCGTTAGGATAGGCAAGCGAATATCCGTATTCAAAGCCCAAGACTCCATATTCTGATAGCAACGAATTGTAAGCGTAAAATGTAGCCTGTTGGTCGTTCAAATGATTCAGCGGAAGGATTTCTTCTTCCGTATCCTCGGTAACGACCACCGCATGTCGGTGGGAAAAAGTTCCCCGCTCAACGTCTTGCCCTGAAATCCTTACGCTATGTCCTTCGTTCAATAAGGTAGCATAAGCCAGCATTTCCGCAGAACCCCAATCCAATTTATCGTGCTCAATCGCCGATAAACGGTCTTCATAAATTTTGGATATTTTTCGGAAATATTTTTTGTTTTCAGGAAGGGTCGCTAATTTTCTTCCCAGGTCTAAAAGCACGGTTTTTTGGACACCCGTTGCTGGGGAAACCTTAAAATCATCGGGTGTAGCATGGCGATAGTTGGTCCAAGTTGCGCTTAAAAAGTCAAATACCTGAGCCTTTTCATTTTTGCGCGCAAATTCATATTCTGCATCAAGGTACTTTGAATATTCCTCTTCCAGCGTATCCGCCAAGGCTTTGGTTAAAACACCTTCTGCTTCCAATTGCCTTTGATAAATAATTCTCGGGTTTGGGTGTTTTAGAATGAGGTCATACAGCTTAGGTTGCGTAAATTTCGGTTCATCCCCCTCGTTGTGACCGTACTTTCGGTAGCATAAAAGATCAATGAACACATCGCGCTTAAATTCCTGACGGTACGCAATCGCAATTTCTATGGATTGAACCACGGCTTCAACATCGTCTCCGTTGACATGAAATACAGGGGATAAGGTAGTTTTTGCCACATCGGTACAATAGGTAGAAGAACGTCCATCGGTATAATTGGTGGTAAATCCTACCTGGTTATTTACTACAATGTGAACGGTTCCTCCCACACGATACCCGTCCAATTGTGCCATTTGAATGGTCTCATATACAATGCCTTGTCCGGCAATGGCAGCATCACCGTGGATTAAAACTGGGCATATTTTATCCTCTGAATGCAAAACATGGTCAATTTTAGCACGTGCAATACCTTCTACCACGGTATTTACCGCTTCCAAGTGGGAGGGATTTGGAGCCAGCGTTAAACCGATCTCTTGTCCGTTAGCTAGGCGAATGTGTGAGGTAAAACCTTGATGATACTTAACGTCACCGTCAAAAGTGGTATCGAAATCAAATTCTTTGCCTTCAAATTCTGAAAAGATGTCTCGAGGGTTTTTATTAAATATGTTCGCCAAGGTATTCAATCTTCCCCGGTGCGCCATTCCCATAACGAAATACTCTATTCCCAATTCAGCCCCTTTGGAAACCAAGGCATCCAGGGCAGGAATTAGCGCTTCTCCTCCTTCGATGGAAAAGCGTTTTTGTCCCACAAATTTCTTCGCTAAAAAAGCCTCAAAGGTCGAAGCCTGACACAATTTTCTATAAATGCTCAGTTTGCGCTCGGTGTCTAATTTGGGACGATTTACTAGTTCGATATTCTTACGAATCCAAGCAATACGCTCAGGATCGCGCATATAAACGTGCTCAATGCCGATGGACTGGCAATAGGTTGCTTGAAGGTGGTCAATGATATCCTGCAAGGTGGCAGGGCCTATTCCTATTTCTGAGCCTGCTTGATACGTCATGGACAAATCGTTGGCATTGAGTCCAAAGTGCTCAATATCCAACGTTGGTGTATGCTTCCTTCGTTCCCTGACCGGGTTTGTTTTTGTGAATAAATGGCCCCGCTGACGGTAGGCATTGATCAGATTAATTACGCAAAATTCTTTTTGCAATTCCTCTGGAAACTCAGTTGGTGAGGCATAATTGGTTTGGGCAAATTCGAATCCTTCAAAAAACTTTTTCCAACTTACATCCACTGAATTGGGATCGGACTGGTAAGCTTTGTATAGGTTTTCAATTGCCGAAGGTTCAGCGTTCGCAACGTATGAAATTTTATCCATGTTAGAATTACAATTTATCTCGTTGGTAAAAGTACCAAATTAGGCTTAAATCCCCTATTCTTGTACTGCATTTCTTACAAAGCAAAGACCCAACATTATTAGAGATAATATCATTATCGCACCGCCAATTGGGGTAACGGGCCCAAAATAATTTAAGTTAAGCTGAAACATCTTACCGAGGGTGAGGGCGTAAATAGATCCTGAAAACAGCGTTATTCCAAGCCCTAAAGCGCGAATCCAAAAGCGAAAATGGTGGAGCATGGTTTCAGGTCGAAAAGCCAAAACCAGAAGAATCAAGGCTCCATAGAATTGATACCGTATTCCGGTTTCAAACGATGCAAGAGCATTCGCATCGACCCATTTTTTAAGAGCATGTGCACCAAAAGCTCCCAAAGCAATGGTCGATGCCAAAAGAAAAAATGAAATGCCTACCAACTTTTTATTCATCGTATTGTTTTCCTCAAAAGTATATATCTTCGTCCAATGTTGATAAAGTTCCTGCGGATATTCCCTTGGTTCGCTGTACTGTTGTTGGTAATGTCGTGTTCCAACAAAAAAAACGTCAAATCCGACGCAGACGATTTATACCAATTCAAGAAAATTGATTTACGAAACTACGACATACCAGGGACCCTTTACATTCCCGATGAGACCGCAGGTATTGGTGCGTCATTTAAAACAACCATCGATCACCAAGAGGATTTCAAATGGACCATTTCAGCAGGTCCAAATTTTGAACTTTTTATTGAGGATTGGGGTGATCATTCCAAAAGATTGGAAGAATTTAAAACCAAACTTAAACAGAGCGATGTCTTTACCTCCACGATTATCGAAGAGCATAAAAACTACCTTCTCTATAAAAGAGAACTGACCAATCCTATCGAGGTGAAAGAATACAAACATATTTCCTATCATGTTTACGCCTTAATTCCTATTGAAGGCGTGTATTATGAAATTCGGAACAAAGCACAGGGAGATCCTTTAAAAACCGCACAATTAATGATTACGTCCATCAAATCTTTCAATCCGTGTCCGACAAAATAACCCGAGAACGCATACTGGAATTACTATCTGCTATTCCTGACCCTGAAACCCAACAAGACCTTGTCAGCGCGAATCTTATCGGGGATTTACACATTGAGGACCGTAAAATCAATCTGCAAATTAACAGTTTAAATCCCGCGCTTCATGCCCGAAAGCGCATGGAAGAAGCGGTGCGGTTTCGATTGGAGAAAGAACTAGGTTCTAACGTCGAATTGTCGATTAAGGTAACAGCCGTAAGTGGTGTTGAGCGAAAGGGCCGTCGCTCCGTCCTACCCGAAGTTAAAAACGTGGTTGCCATTGCTTCTGGAAAAGGAGGGGTAGGAAAATCAACCCTTACCGCGAATTTAGCGGCGGGTCTGGCGCAGGCAGGGTACAAGGTTGGACTCATCGACGCGGACATTTATGGACCGAGTATGCCCACGATGTTTGACGTGGTCGGCGAGCGCCCAAAAATGATAGAAGCGAAGGGTAAATCCTTAATAGAACCTGTTGAAAATTACGGTGTAAAGTTGCTTTCCATTGGATTTTTCACGGATCAAGAAAATGCTGTTGTATGGCGAGGCCCCATGGCTTCTAAAGCCTTAACACAAATGATTACCGAAGGTCATTGGGGGGAATTGGATTATCTACTCATTGACTTGCCTCCTGGAACGGGGGACATCCATCTATCCCTCCTGCAAACGCTTCCGTTGGACGGTGTTGTGATCATTAGTACTCCTCAGGAAGTTGCCCTAGCCGACGCTCGACGCGGAATCAACATGTTCAGGGTCGACGGCCTCAATGTTCCCATCGTGGGGATTGTTGAAAACATGGCATGGTTTACCCCCGAAGAATTACCGGAAAATAAATATTACATTTTCGGAAGGGACGGAGCAAAAAACCTCGCCAACGGTATGGGAATCGAGTTTTTAGGGGCAATACCTTTAGTGCAAAGCATACGCGAGGCCGGGGATGTTGGGCGACCAGCGGTGCTGCAAAAAGGTTCGATTATTGGCTTGGCTTTTGACGAATTAGTTCATAATTTTGTTGAACGCATGCAACACCTAAAATCTTAATTTTTACCATGGAAGACTTAACCGCTAGAGTTCTTTCGGCCATTGCATTGATTCGTCCCTTTTTAAACGATGACGGTGGAGATGTAGAGTTGGTTGAAGTTACTCAAAACCGAGAGGTCATGGTTAAGTTAACCGGTTCATGCCGGGATTGTTCGATGAAGCAATCAACCCTTCGTGGAGGCATCGAAGAAACCATCCGAAAAGCGGTTCCGGAAATTAAAGCCGTAATTGCTGTGGAGGATTAAATCACGACTATTTTGGACTTTTGCCCTCCGCACTTCATGAAATACACCCCAGGTGCCGTAGGTTGTTGATACACGGCATGGGATTCCACCCATATACAATAACGTTGGCCCCAGGTACTCATAAGCTCGACAAATTGAGGTTCTGAACTCTGGTTTTTAAGTTCAATAGAACCGGAAGGATTCGCCATAATAGCGATAGGATGTTCCTCGATATTTTGAGCAACGTTGGTCGTGTTTATGGCCAATGCAACCGCCAAATGTGCATTGATGCGACCATATCCTGCCTGCAAATCCCATGTACCCAGCGCGGCAATGCTGTCGTAGTTGTAAGTTACCTTTTCCGCTGTCCAAGATAGAATGTAACGAACTTGTTCTGCCGTTAAATTAGGATTAGCCGACAACACCAAAGCACCTACTCCTGCTGCATTCGGACAAGCTGCACTGGTTCCGTTAAAGGTTAAAGTAATTCCGTTGTTAGCATATCCGTTGGCACCCGTCATGTCGGACGTTGCAATTTTAACCCCTGGAGCCATAAAATCGAGAAAATACCCAAAAGTGCTGCCCCAATTCTCACCCGAGCAATCTCCCGGTTTTTTTCGTTGGTCGCACATGTCGCTGCCACCCACTGCCATCGTCGTGGGGAGTTTCGCTGGCCAAAGGACGTCGTTGATGTCGTCATTTCCCGCTGAAAAAAACATGGCAACCCCGAGGCCATTTCTACCCAATTGATAAGCACTATCGATTTCATCATCAATCAATTGCGTGTTAATTTGTAAGGCTTGAATGAACAATTCACTTAGCCCAGCAGAGGTGCTCATGATGTCGCAGTCCGCAATGCGCCAGGCATAAGCCGCACCGTTTAATAGACCAAGCGTACTGGTGAAGGGCTGTACCCCAATGTTCCCTGCGTACTGAAGGTAATAAAATATCCTTACTGGAATTATTTGTGCCTCTGGCGCAATGCCCGAAGTGCCAATCGAATTATCTTGAACTGCAGCCACAATGCCTGCACAAGCCGTTCCGTGACCGTCCGAGCTGTAGTTCGGCGTTGGGTATCCGTATGTATTAGAAACACTGTCCTGGTATGCGTCGTACCCGGGCAATAAATTGGGCATCAAATCGGTATGGAGGGTATCCACTCCGCTGTCCAAAACCGCAACCTTCACCCCTTGCCCTTTCGATAGGTTCCAAGCAGGTACCACCTCCATGTCTGCTCCGCTTGTTCCATTATAGTGGAGCGGTCCTCCCGTATTTTCAATAGCCCATTGACGGTTATAATTGGGGTCATTCGTGGCGGCGTTCAGGGTAAATACCTGATTGTAGAACACTTCAACTTGGAAGGTGCTTTCCCATAGCTCTTTCTCAAGCACTAATTCCTCCAAGGATTTTGCTTGGGATTGATACGTGTAAAGGTTGGGGATAAAATCATGCGGAATTAGGCCTGTAGGCAAGGATGTAAGCTGTTGAAAGCGCTGGTTGGCATCACGAATAATCAAAACGTTGGTTTCAAAGCATAGGTTCATACCCGAACTTCTCACTTCCGTTTCAAACCCTTTGCAAACGGCTTTCTTTCCGTTGCTGCTCCATGAAAATCCATGAGGTAACTGTGCGTACAGGTTAAGAACTGTTCCTAAAAAAAATACTGCCGTAATCCTATTCATACTTGATGAAAATGTTTTTGGGTTCCGTAAAAAACCGAAGAGCCTCCCATCCGCCTTCACGACCTACCCCAGAATCCTTCATTCCACCAAAGGGCGTTCTGAGGTCGCGAACCAACCACGAATTCACCCATACAATGCCCATTTCCAGCCGATCCGCCATGCGGTGAGCTCTGTTCAAATCTTGGGTCCAAACCGAAGCTGCCAAACCGTATTTGGTGCCATTGGCTAAGTTCAGTACTTCGGCCTCATCTTTAAACGGCATTAAGGTTACTACCGGACCGAAAATCTCTTCTTGATTCGTGCGGCATTCGTTGGGTAATCCTTCGATAACTGTCGGGGAAATATAATACCCCTCATGATGGGGCGGATCCAATTTTAGGCGCTTTCCACCGGTTAAAATGACCCCTCCCTCTTCCTTAGCCAATTCAATGTAGTTTAAAATTTTCTCCATGTGCCCTTGAGAAACCACCGCTCCAATTTGCGCCTTAGGGTCGGAGGGGAAACTGACCTTTGCGGAGTCTACCCATTCCACGAAAGCATTTCTAAAAGCTTCATAAATGTTATCATGGATAAAGATTCTCGAACCGCAAAGGCAGATTTGGCCCTGGTTAGAAAACGAAGAACGAAAGACCTCTTTAACCGTAGCTTCGATATCTACGTCGGGGAAAATTACCGTTGGGTTTTTACCTCCGAGCTCCAAACTCAATTTTTTAAACATGGGTGCCGCGACTCGTGCGATGTGTTGACCTGTTGCTGTTCCCCCGGTAAAAGAAATGGCCTTGATTTTCGGATGCGCCACGATGGCATTGCCGATTTCCGGACCAGTACCGTGAAGAATGTTCAACACTCCTGGGGGCACGCCTGCTTCATTCGCTATTTTTCCGAGCAACGAAGCCGTGTAGGGAGTTATCTCACTGGGTTTTGCAATCACACAATTTCCTGCGGCCAGGGCTGGAGCAATTTTCCATGAAAAGAGGTACAGGGGTAAATTCCACGGTGAAATACAGCCAACAATACCTATTGGTCGACGGGTTGTGAAATTGATTCCAACCTTTTCCATGTAATGCGATTCCGAAGCAAAATGCTCGATGGCTGTTGCGAAAAAATGAAAATTGGAAACTGCTCTTGGAATATCCACGTGCGCCGCTAATTTCTCGGGTTTCCCGTTGTCCCTTGATTCCGCTTGAACGAATTCTCCCATACGTGCTTCTATACCAGCGGCGAGTCGCAGCAACACAGCGCTTCGCTCATTTGCGGACATGTTGGACCAAAGGGGGAGGGCCCGTTCTGCGGCATCCACCGCTTGGGCTAAATCTTGCTCTCCCGAAAGCGGAATTTTTGCGTAAACCTGACCCGTTGAGGGATTGACGTTGTCCAAATATAAACCGCTCGAAGGAGCTTGGTAGGTTCCGTCAATATAATTTTCTAAGAATTCCATGGGGATGAATTTAGTGATTCTGGGATTAATACTTGAAGGTTTTTCCTTTTTCTCTGGCGTCAATTCCTTCCTTCATCCACTGGGGTTCAAGACCGTTGTTGAGGTAAAAATCGAAAAATTGCCGCATTCTAATGCTTAAATCCATTTTGTTGGGAAGCTTGGTCAGGTTGTGGTCATCGTCATTGTAGTTCAGCATCCAGCAAGGTTTTCCCAATCGTCTTAGACCGGTATACAGTTCAATTCCTTGATACCAAGGCACGGCCCCGTCTTTGTCATTTGCCATAACCAGCAAGGGAGTATTTACTTTTGGCAGGTGAAAAAGCGGAGAATTTTCGATGTACAAATCGGGCCGTTCCCAAATGGTGGCTCCAATTCTACTTTGGGTAGATTCGTATTGGAATTGACGGTTCAATCCACTCCCCCATCGTATTCCCCCGTATGCTGAGAACATATTGCTCACGGGAGCTCCTGCCATGGCGGCCTTATATCGGTTCGTCGTCGTGATAAGTTGGGCCGTTTGATATCCTCCCCAGCTTTGACCTTGCAAGCCCATGCGGGTAGAATCGATCGAATAATTGTTAAGCAGGTAGTCGGTTCCGCTCATGATGCAATCGAACGCCCCTTTGGCGGGATACCCGGGCTTATATCGAATATCGGGAATGAAAACAAGGTATCCAGCCGAGGCATATTCTGTGGGATTAATGGTGCTTGCTGTGGGTGCTGGACTTCGATAGTTGTGTAAATTATCGCCGTTGAGTTCATAATAATAGACCAACAGCGGATATTTTTTAGCCGGATCATAGTTCTCTGGCTTATAAACAATTCCTTCAAGATCAAATCCTTGATAGCTTTTCCAACGGATCAGTTCAGCGGTTGGCCAGAGGTATTCTGACTGCTGTGGGTTAGCCCATGAAATCCTTTTGAATGCACTCACATTTCCACCAACCTCGATATCCGGAAATTGATCTACCCGCATTCTGCGCAATACATATATGGAGGTATCTTTTGCTTTGGTAAAAGACAGTACTTTGAAATCACCCCTATCCACCATTTCAAGTATAAATGAAGGACTGGCCTTCCAAAGGGTCGTTCTTTTTGTAGCACGGTTTCTTGATTGAAAATAGCCGTAGTTCCATGAGACATTGGTTGAATCGGGATTCCATTTTACCCATTCCCAATCCAAATTTTTCTCATGGTTGCAAGTCAAACAGCGATTTCGTTTTGTACTTAAATCAAACTCATAAATGTTATCTCTGGACCCATAATAATAGCGACTTCCATCCTTATTGAACCCATAGGTCGCGGCAGGACCAGGATCCATGGGTTGACCGTTGAGGTCTTCTTCCCAAGGTTCTTTAACTGAACAACTCATGCAATGTTCCTTCATCCCTTGGTCAATGGCCAGGAGATAATGGTTTTTCTTAATCGGATCAAAATACGTAAAGGAATTCCCGTCATTGGACAGATGGCCATCATACGCCAGTGCTTTCTTGAGCAACAATCGTTCTCCGGTACTCAGGTCCAAGCGATATACATCGCTCAAATTAGGATTTTTCCATTGCGCTTGAATGGCGTAAGGGCGATCATCGAATACCAAGGTAAAATGGCTATGTCGATGCACGTTGAAAGCACCACGTAGGGAATCTGGGCACCACGTGCTAATAGTAAAATCACGCAAATCCATGGCAACAATGTTACCTGATCTATCGCCGTCCTTGATTTCGAGTAATTGCTGAGGTTGTAGGGTTAGATCGCTTGGAGACCAAAGATCCAAGCGAACTTTTTCGGATTCCAACAAGGTGTCTTTTTGATGAACCGTTCGATCGCTAAGCGTAAATTTAAAATAGGGTAAATGATCGAAAAAGACAGGTTGAACCTTATCATTGATCCCTTTAAAACCGAAGCCAGTTGTGGTAGTTGAATCACCGAAAGTAAATAACGAATCCAAGAGCAAGGAATAGACGCCCAATTCATACTGCTTTACTTTGTTCGTATCTGAAGAATAGAGAAAAGCCAGAACGGTTCCTTCTTTATTCCATTGAAGGTTTTTAATGCTTAATTGCTGATGAAGCACCTCGATGGGTAAAAGGGTATCAGGGGTAAGTACCCATAAACTTGAAGTGTCTCGCTTACCCTTTTCTTGGGTAAGGTAAGCTAAGTTCCCTTGCCTTGACATGAGGAAATCGGTTACATTATTCACCCGAAACAGGCGAGAATCCCAGTTCTCCAAAACCAAGGTTGTTCCATCGGTCTTGATTTCTTTAACTTGCTCTGTTGGTTTTTTTTTCTTGTGCAACCAACATTTCTTTGGGGCTTCCACTACCGAGGCTTGTGGTTTATCGTTTTGTTCTTTTAAAAATGCCAAATAATCGGCAGATTCTGCCACTTGAAATCGTTTAACCTGTGGTTCTTTCCTCAGAGTGTCCTTGATGGAATTATATACCACCATCGTATCTTTTGGCCATTTTTTTTTATCCAATTTATTCAACTCACAGGTTCTCAAGGTATCATAACCTGCAGTTCGTCGCCAAGCCATTAAGGATCCCGATTCGGTCATTTGAAGATCTTTGGTCGCAAACATGGAATCCCTGGTTCCCGAAGAAAGATTGATCCAATGCAAATAACCGTCTCCGCGAAGGGGTTGAACTTCAAAAGTAAGCCAAGAACCTTGGTTGGATAATTTTACTTTCTCAAGTTTATTCCAGCGGAAATAAGCCTTGTGATCCAAAACGGATTTTTGAGAAAAGGCAAAAACGGAAAGAGAGAAGATAAAAAGTAGCGTTAAAAATTTCATGGTTTACCTTTTTTGAGCTTTTGAAGTTAAGTACACTCCTGTAAAAACCAACAACATGAGTCCCAGTGATGTTTTATTGATGGAACGGGTATAATCGTCTGACCAACCGATGGCTGCAAAAAGAAACGTAAAACCAACCACAAAAATGGGTTGTACATAAATAAATACCGATGCAATCGTTGAACTAAGATATTTAAGCCCAATCACCGTTAACAAGTAGGTTATAAAAGTAACGGCAACCACTACAAATATAATTTTCAACCAAGCTTCTGTTGGAATGCCATTAAAGGATGTTTCAGCCAAGTCGAAATACAGTGGCGGGTACATCAAAAGAAAAATGCTGCCAAACGTAAAAACCCAAGTGATAACTTGAATCGGAGGATATTTCGCCATAAGGGGTTTTACTAAAATTAAGTAAACGGCGTAACTCAACGAATTTCCAAAAAGCAACCAATCTCCCAGCCGTGCCTCAAAAGTGCTGGAACCATAGACCGTTAGTGCTGTTGCCCCAATTGATCCAATTAGGATTCCAAACCATTGCTTAAGCACCAACCGTTCACCAAGCCAAAAAAATGAAAGCACCGCAACCATAATCGGATTAATAGCCATTATGATCCCCGCATTCATCGGTGAGGAGGCGTTAAGCCCCTGAAAAAACAGCAGTTGATTGACGGTTATCCCGAAAAGTCCGCAAGCTATCAATCGAACAAGGTCTTTTCGTTCAATGGCTGTTTTTTTAATAAAAAAGGAAACCGACCAAAACAGCAACAAGGCACCAACTACTCTGAATCCAATGAAAACGGTCGGACTCAGGTATTGCGGCATGACCCCTTTTGCCAAAACGTGGCTCGCACCGTAAATCATGTTGACTAAAAGAAGGGCTCCTGCAGCCCATTGTACCCTATGACTTGTTACCTCCAAAACAGTATCCTTGATTTAACCGAAGAAATCCTGAATTCATCCCATTTTTCATTCATCCCTTTGTCCAGGAATTTCCCCCTAAGCTTTTGAATTCCTCGTGCCACCTTGTAATCTTTTTCACGCATGTAGATTGGGATTAGAGCTCTAAAATATACTGGTCCATTGGGAGAATCAACGGGATGCTGTAAGATCTCCAGTGAAATGGGCTCAGTAAGTAAAAGAGCATCAAATCCACTCGATTTGAAACGGCTTTCAGGAACATTTTTCAAGGAAAAAGTATGGCCGTTGATAGCCCATTGACCTTGGTTTAAGTAATGCTTTATGGCCACCAGTGTGTCCAATGCCCATTCAAATAAGGGGTCGTTGATGTCCGACTTCCAATATTCGGGTAACAGAAAATACAGCTCTATTCGTTCAAATTCCTTGTGCTTATCAGGAACAGGCATGGAATATTCCGCCAGGTTGGTGGTGAAAAGCATCTGACCCTGACCTTCTTTCAGCGTAAGAAGTCCAAGTTCAACGTCCTTCCAAGTAATTCGCTTAACCGCTGCGTTGAATAATTTTTCAATAGAATCAACGCGCATTTTTTGGGAATTTTTTCATGTAACTGGTGTCGGTAAGGGCTCCTAAAAAAGCCATCAGTTGTTGCTTTTGAAGCTGCGAAAGGTTGATAGATTCAATCGATTTGCTTTGTCCTTTGGGGTGTTTTCCTCCTTGTGCATAATGATTTAATACATCCTCCAAAGTGCTCAAAGAACCATCATGCATGTAAGGAAAAGTTAATGCAATGTTGCGCAAGGTCGGCGTTTTAAAGAACCCGATGTCAGCACTGTCCAAATTAATCCGAAACCTGCCTTTGTCTTTTTCATAGATAGTATAAAGACCATTGTTCTCTGCTTTAAAATTGGTGAAGTAAGGTGCGGGATGGCATTCAACGCAATACAACGCATTGAACAGCTTCATACCTTCCACTTCTTGTTCGTTCATCGCCTTTTTATGGCCTTTAACATAACGGTCATAGCGGCTGTTCAAGGAGAGTAAACTTCGCTCAAAAGCGGCGATGCTGCGCGTTAAAACCCAAGCGTCAAAATCTCGATTGTACAACGCTTTTGCTGCCTTTTGATACTCCGGAATTTCGCGTAATTTCGGAATGAGGTCTTTCATGTTATGTCCCATTTCCGTTGGCTCCTGAATGGGGACAATCACCTGTAACTCTAGGGTTTTTAAATGGGCGTCAAACATGACGGTTTGCAAAAAAGCACTGTTTAATAAGGTGGGGGCGTTTCGTTCAGCGAATTGTCCACCAATGCCTTGAGCGATAGGCTTTCGATCCGTAAACGCGAATTCTGGCATGTGGCAAGTAGCACATGAAACACTACCGTCTTTTGAAAGACGCTTATCAAAAAATAAAGCTTTTCCCAAAGCAATCTTATCTTTTGTGGTCGGATTATCTGGAGGGAAAGGTACATAGGTCGTAAACACTTCGGGCGCCTCGCATCCATACATTAAACACAGTATGACCGCACCCAAAAACAAGCTTAACCTCATGGTTGAATAATCCTGCATTTTCGTGAACCAATGAGGGAATTATTGGGACCATAAAGGGTTAGGGTATAAACGCCATCCTTTACCTCAAGAAGAGCCTTAACCTGTGAATCCATCCACTTAACCTCTTGAATCTTACGCCCCATTACGTCATAAACTTCCATCCTTTCTACCCCCATGTTTTCCATAAAAACGGTGTTTTCATGGGTATAAAACTTCATGGGTTTACCTTCAATTAGTCCAGCGCTTTGAGGTTGGTTAAATACCGAAAAGGTGTTGACATTGGCCATAATCGAATCGTTGAGTCCCGTTTCTCCGTGAAGCACTCCTACGGTGCCCAGCGGCATATTATGCAACCACTGATCGAGGCGGCACTCAAGATATACATCCTGCTGCTCCATGGTCGTTTGAGTAGCAAGGATGGGCATGTGAACCAATCGTTGGTTGTGATCGCCAAGGTTGTGAAATTCAAAGTAAGCATCCGTCTGCTGATCGTTGTCGGAATCGGCATTGCCGCCAACCACCATGTGCATGTATCCGAACTGCCATCCCCAGTACATGCTTGGAGATTGAAAACTCAAGGGATGTGACAAAGGAAACGAAGAAATGTCTTGCGCTTCAGCACCTTGTTGGGTATTAAAACGAGAAGGAACACCCACCATAAACTGGATACTGTCCAATTGTTGAATACCGTAATCTCCTAGAAAACACCCTTGTTCGGTTGGAGTGAAGATAAAAACGCTTTGATTGACCGGGGTTATCATACCACCATCATGATACAGTAAAATATCCGAAACATAATAATTGAAATGGTCAATATTTACGATTTGGCCGTTTAGTGCAGGAACATTCGTTTGCAGCTGCAAAGGTTGACCCGCAAAGGTTGGTTTAATGTGTAAGAAAAAATTCGTTTGAGCTTGTGTCAAGGCATAAAAAGCCATAAAAAGGACAGAAAGTACTTTTTTCATGAATTCAAATTTTTTAAGCAAACAAAAACTCATTTTTTCTTTGCGATGTATAATACCTCATCCGAGGAAATCCTGTAACGTTCAAACACCGACGGTTCAAGATGCTCTTTTAGCCAAAATTCCTGCACTTCAAAACCCGCTTTCTTGAGGAAATCGCGGTAATCTCTCCCAAAAAGACGAACATGGTCTTTTTGCCAATAGTACTTTTCGCGATCTTCGGGGGTAACTATCGCAGGATCCTCCAAAGTAGTTTCTCGCGTCATATCCTGTGGCACCTGCATAATTGCCCAAGCACCTGACTTCATCACACGAAAAATTTCCTGCAAGCATTGGTGGGGATTTTCAACATGCTCCATGACATGGTTGCAAAACACCACATCAAAGCGACCGGAATCCAAAGGTATATGATGCAAATCAAAATGCATGTCGGCAATCGGGGACTCAATATCGGCGGTTAAATACGTTAAATTCTTCTGTTGCTTAAACTTCGGTAGAAAGCACTGTTCCGGTGCCATATGAAGTACGGAAAGACTGGGTTCGGTAAAAAACGTAGAATGATCGCGCAGGTACAACCACATCAAACGGTGACGCTCCAAGGTTAAATCGTAGGGGCACAGCACATTTTCACGGTGTGCTACCGACGAACCGTAGGATAAAAACTTAGAAAAAGACTTGTCGCATACCGGACACTCCACCTTATTGCCACGATAAATCATTGGCGCAATAAGCTTGAAGATATAGCTCATTCGGATGAGAAGAGGCCTCGGTAAGGTATTCAGTAGAAACTTGTACAATTTTTTCACTGAACAAATTTACGATAAAACCATCAAGAAATTTTGAAGATATAATGCAACCCAAGGCTGCAAGGTGACGTACAGGTCTTTTGTGCGAAATTTATACATCTTTCCTTTCGTTTTACTGATATGGAATCACTCTTGGTCACAAAAGACCTACAATATTGTAGATTTCAAGGATCAGCACGTACTATATACGGATATAGGAATCAGTCCGGCTCCCTTCAACCTTTATTACCCCTTTACTTCTGAAATTCGCTCACTGAAATATAAAAATAATTTTAAACCCATCCTGGGGTTAGCTTATGCCTACAAATGGTTCAGTTTACGCTTAGCTTTTCCCGTAATGCCAGGCTTTAGAAACGAGGCGCGTTTTGGAAGAACCCAGCAGTTTTCCCTCGGCTTTGATTATAATTTTAAACGCCTTTATACCGACTTTGACTTTAGGATTAATTCGGGATATGCCATTAAAAACGCCCTGAACTATGATTCAGCTTTTACCGATGCTAATCCTAACGATATCATGCCCAACCTTGGGTCGCTAAATCTTTCGGTAAACCTTTGGTATTTCAACCACGACGATTTCAAAATGAACGCATTGCAAGGAAAACGAGCACATTTCAATGGGGAAGTACATACTTGGTATTTGAAGGGAACCCTCAATTTTTTTGGAATCACCAACGATAAAAATTCCATCATCCCTGATGCCCTTATCGACGTCAACCATTCAAAAACAGGTTCAAGTGCCTTCTCTTCATTAGACTTCGGTGTGATTCCGGGCTATACCTATGCCAACAGAATCAACCGATGGCAATTTTCCGGGTGGGCAGGGATTGGTCCCGTTATCCAATCCAAGTTCTTTGTGCTGTCCGATAACCTGAACGGTTTTTTAGGCCTTGCACCTCGGTATGATATTCGATTTGTGGGAGGCTATTCGAGCGATCAACGGTTTTTACTGTTGGCCGCACATTTTGATAATAAATCCATCCGCTATCAAAGCTTGCGTTACGACCAATATTTTTATACCCTCCGCTTGGTAGCTGGAATTAGAATTCCGCCTAAAAAAGACACTCCATCAACGCGTCGTCAACGGTCGAGGGCAACGTGACTTTCAGCAAGGGCTCTTGTTCCATCGCCCTCTCAATCGCAAAGCGGGCGTTCGGATTGCGGGCCCAATTTCTTCGGGCAATTCCGTTATTTACATCCCAATGAAGCATCATCGTTAAGTTCGTACGTGCCCTCTCGGATCCGTCCAACAGCATACCAAATCCCCCATTAATCACCTCTCCCCAACCTACTCCTCCTCCGTTGTGAATCGAAACCCATGTCGCACCTCGGAAACTATCACCAATAACGTTTTGAATTGCCATATCCGCAGTAAACCTTGACCCGTCGTAAATGTTGCTGGTTTCTCGGTATGGTGAATCGGTACCTGAAACGTCATGATGGTCTCGTCCTAAAATTACCGGGCCAATTTCTCCGCGAGCAATGGCCTCATTGAATGCCGCTGCGATGCGCATTCTTCCTTCGGCATCCGCATATAAAATCCTTGCCTGTGACCCCACCACCATTTGGTTTTCTTTTGCTTTTTCAATCCACTGCAGGTTGTCCATTAACTGGAGTTTTGTTTCTTCCGGTGCTCCTTTCAACATTTCCTCCATCACTTCCTTGGCAATGCGATCGGTGGCATCAAGATCCGACGTTTTTCCTGAGGCACACACCCAACGAAAGGGTCCAAAACCGTAATCGAAGCAAAACGGACCTAAAATATCCTGAACGTACGACGGATATTTAAAATCCAACCCTTTTTCATCCATTACTTCTGCTCCAGCGCGCGAAGCCTCAAGCAAAAAAGCATTTCCGTAATCAAAAAAATAGGTTCCATTGCGGGTATGACGGTTAACGCTTTCAACATGCCGGCGCAAGGATTCGTAGACCCTTTGCTTAAATTCCTCAGGGGCATTGGCCATCATGTCGTTGGATTCCTCGTAGGACAATCCTGCTGGATAATATCCCCCTGCAAAAGGATTATGCAGGGAGGTTTGGTCTGAACCTAAATCCACAAAAATCCCTTCCTTTTCAAAACCCTCCCAAACTTCAACTACATTTCCTAAATAAGCAATGGAAACCACCTCATTCTGTCCTAAAGCCTGTTTTACGCGTTGGCAAAGTTGATTCATGTCAGCGATCACCTCATCCACCCAACCTTGCGAATGCCTTGTGGCCACCGCTTTCGGATTAATCTCAGCCGTTACGCTCACTACGCCAGCAATATTCCCTGCCTTGGGTTGAGCTCCACTCATCCCTCCTAATCCTGCGGTAACAAATAACTTAACCCCCGGATTTTTCGAGCTTTTGGCAAACCTTCGGAGCGCATTTAACACCGTAATCGTGGTGCCATGCACGATTCCTTGAGGACCGATGTACATGTACGAACCAGCCGTCATCTGCCCATACTGTGTAACTCCCATTGCATTAAATTTTTCCCAATCATCGGGCCGGCTATAATTGGGAATCATCATTCCATTAGTGACCACCACTCGGGGCGCATTGCGGTGCGAAGGAAATAAGCCCATCGGATGTCCTGAATACATTACCAAGGTTTGTTCATCGGTCATCTCAGCCAAATAACGCATAGTCAGTAGGTACTGCCCCCAATGTTGAAATACGGCACCGTTTCCTCCATAGGTAATGAGTTCATGCGGGTGCTGAGCAACCGCAGGGTCTAGATTATTTTGAATCATGAGCATGATGGCCTTTGCCTCCATGCTTTTGCCAGGATATTCGTCCAAAGGACGAGCGTTCATAGCATAGGTCGGCCTAAAACGGTACATGTAAATTCTTCCGTATTCCCTTAATTCTTGAGAAAATTCTATCGCCAACTCGGCATGAAGTTCCGAAGGAAAATACCTTAACGCATTGCGAATCGCTAGTTTTTTCTCCTCCTTTGTCAAGATTTCTTTCCGCTTCGGAGCATGATTGATGGACACATCGTATCCCGGATGGATGGGCAAGGTACTAGGAATTCCTTGCAGAATTTGTTCTTGAAAGGTCATAACCCTTGTGATTTACCGATTAAAAATACGACGGGCGATTTGGACAAATCCCGAGCGTTTTCCCGCCAATCCGCTACTGTCATGGTTTGAATTCTCTGTTGAGGTAAGGTTAGGTTGGAGGCAATGCATAATTCCGTGCTGTCGCCTAATTCGTTAAGAAGGTCTTCTAAAACATTCATGTTTCTGAAAGGAGTATCCATGAAAAGGTGGGTTATGCCGCTGCGACGTGTTTCGATTTCCATGTCTTTCATGGCCCTTACTCGGTCTTTTCGCTCTTTGGGAAGATACCCGTGAAATCGGAACGATTGGCCTGAAAAACCAGAGGCCATTAAAGCCAGAAGAAACGCTGATGGTCCAACCATAGGGTAAACGTGAATGCCTTGAGAATGGCACAATGCAACAAGTTCCGCTCCAGGGTCTGCGATTCCCGGACAGCCCGCCTCTGAAATGATCCCTACATCATGGCCGTTCAGGACATGAAGCAATATGGACATAAGGTCGTCTTTGGAAGTGCGCTTGTTTAATGGAAAAAAGGTAGAATCATCGATGGGAAAGGTACGGTCGAGTTTACGCAACAAGCGCCGAGCCGACTTCACCTCTTCTACGGCAAAACAACGCAAACCCGTGGTAATTTCAGCTACTTGTCCCGGTAAAATATCGTGCGTACTTTCCCCGCCGAGGGTGTTGGGAATTAAATAAATTGCTCCTTTTTTAGGGCTCATAAGTTAAATCGTTAATTAAGGCGTCAGTGGCTTTATCTACCAAAGTAAAAACATCGTTGAAATCCTTGGAAGTTCCGTAATATGGATCGGGAACTTCCGCTTCTTTTCCGGGATACAAATGGTCCAGCAAGTAATGAACCTTGGCTTCTTCTTCCTGGGAGCTTGCTAATTTTAGCACCGCCGAATAGTTGCTTCGATCCATGACGTAGATTCGATCAAAAATCTTAAAATCCTCTTTTGAAAATTGACGAGCCCGAAGTGCCCCAATATCAACACCGTTATTGCGTGCGGTTTCGATCATTCGGGCATCAGGAGGTGTCCCCGTATGGTAATTTGCAGTACCCGCCGAATCAACATCCCATGCCAATTCCCGATGGCACACCTTATGGCGCAATAACCCATCGGCAATCGGAGAACGGCAAATGTTGCCAAGGCAAACCATTAAAATTCGCATGTACAAAAATACAACAAATCAACGGCTTCGTCTCAGCGAAAAACCCTTCTGCCTTTCCAACGAGGTTTAACTACCGGGATTAAAGCCCACAAAAGTCCATGATAGAGGGGTGCTAACCACTGAACGATTGGAAGCATGAACCAAGGGCCTAAGCGTTTATACCGTAAAAAATACGGTGCAAATACCGCCCATTCAAGGAAGGCCTTAACAACCAAAAGTACCAACATGTATTCGAGGTCATGTTCCGTCCATAACTTTGCAACTATACCAACAAAGGCCAAAGAAAACAACGATTGCAATACTCCCAAAAATGTCGCAAAATGATCTTTCACCTGTGTTGTTTTACCAATCCATCGAAGCCGCTGGTTCATGAAACCCCAAAGACCACGAGTCGTCGGCGAAAAAACGGCCAATGAAGGCTCCGAAATCAAACGCACATCGCGTTTTGCGCGACGGAAAGCACGTAAGGTAAAGATATCATCCCCGCTGGAGATGTTTTTATGCGCATCCCAATCATCGACTTGTCGATACACTTCAAGTTGAAACAACAGGTTTGCTCCACTGCAAATAACCGGACGGTACACACCATAAAGACCAACATTTATGGCGTTCATCATTTGCAAGTCCACTTCTTGCCATTGATTTAAGGGACTTTCCCCAACAAGCACAGCGGGTAAAATCCACAAATCGGCCTCTGGCAGTTCTTGTATCTGAGAAAAATACGTGGACTTAAAAGTAACATCGGCGTCCATGGTTAATACCCATTGGGTGCTAACGAACGACATACCAAAACGCAAAGCCTCCTTTTTTCCTTGCAGCCCATCGGGCAGCGATAGCCATTCAACCGGTAATCCTGCAGCATGACGATCAAAAACGGCTTTACTCTCGTCGTCTGAATCGTCGTTGATGAAAATCCACCTAACGGGTTTAACCCTGGAACATCGCAAACAGTCCAGTATCTTTGGTAGATTTTTGGCCTCATTGCGCAATGGGACCAACACGGTAAGCTCATCGAGCGAAACATTACCAGCAGGATTGGAAAGCGCTTTTGAACGATGCTTGAACCCACCGTATATTACGATCCAGCACAAAAGACCTCCGTAAAAACTCAAGAATAAAGGGACTTCCATCGAAATAAGATGCGTAATACGGCAAAGATAAGGGGTAATACCACGTTGAACAACCACGTTAAAAAAGCCGCAACAAACACCGGCTCTTTGGGATACAGAAAGAAAGAAAATACTGCCACCGCAATACCTTCACGAACCACTATTTTGCCGAATAAAATACTTGGAGAAAGGGTAATAAATCCATAACTCATCATTAAAACCCAAACTTGATGCAAGGAAAAATCTTGTCCAAATGCTTGCAGTAGGGCATGAAATTGGAACGAAAAAACAAGATATCGCAGAACACTTAATCCGAACAAAAATGCCTTTTGTTGGATGGACCATTCGAACGAAAATTCGAAGCGCTTCATTAAGCTGAGTATGAACCGTGGGTTTAGAATGAAGGCTGTACCTGATACTAAAAATACGGCCAAAAAAATCCATAAACTGTTGATTGGAACCTCGTGCATCAGCATGGAAGCACCTAAGGTTGCAAAACCCAAAGTCACGGTGAATTGGGCCAAGCCGCAGTAAACGCCGGAAAAAACCAAGGCAGGGGTATGTTGCTTTTGGGTTAATCGCATTCTGCCAAACGTGGTGGCAAAAATCGATGGTGTGAAAAAGGAAACCATCAACCCTTGTAAAAAAGAATCCCATAATTCTTCCGACCCGCCAACGCATACCTCCATGCTTTTTTTAAAGCGCAACCATTCAACTCCAAGATTCAATGGAACCAATAGAAATGCGCAACATAACCACAAGGGCGACTCTAAGTGAAGTGCATGGAAGTCTAACCACTTGACTTGCACTTGATACAACGCAAAACACAGGGCAACGAGTAAAACTAATCGAAGGAAGAAACTCAACCAGGGTTTTAAATGCGTAGTTTTAACGTTGGATTGCATAATTGATGGCTGAAGATAGAATAATTCTTGGAATTGACCCCGGAACCACGGTATTAGGTTATGGGTTGATTCAAGTAAACGACGGGAAATTAAGCTTGGTAAATTTTGGAGTAGTTCAACTGCACAAACTCAATAACCACC
Source organism: Flavobacteriales bacterium (assembly GCA_947500875.1). Lineage (GTDB taxonomy): Bacteria > Bacteroidota > Bacteroidia > Flavobacteriales_D > Crocinitomicaceae > UBA952. The sequence goes on from CANMUN010000013.1 coordinate 36,852, forward strand.
CGGATAAACTCAAGCGCATACTGGAACGTTTGAACGGGTTGATGGAAGAATTTAAACCCGATGAAATGGCCATTGAAGCCCCCTTTTTCGGTAAAAACGTACAGTCCATGCTTAAATTAGGCCGAGCGCAAGGAGTGGCCATTGCCGCTTGTTTGAACCGAAACATACCCTTCGAGGAATATTCTCCCCGACGGATTAAACAGAGCATCACTGGAAACGGAAATGCTTCAAAGGAACAAGTAGCAGCTATGCTTCAAAAAGTTTTGAATTTCAACGAAATGCCGAAGTACTTGGATGCGACCGATGGATTAGCCGTCGCGGTTTGCCATTATTTTTCCAAAGGCGTTGGCGAACACAACAAGTCCAAAAGTAGCGGATGGAAATCCTTTGTAAAAGATCAATCGCATAGGATAAAGAAACCATGAGTCAGGTGTTAATATATACTGATGGCTCCTCCAGAGGCAATCCGGGACCCGGAGGGTTTGGTGTTGTTATGAAATTTGGCAACAAAGAAAAAACCATTTCCCGAGGATTTCGGCTTACCACCAACAACCGCATGGAACTTTGGGCGGTGATACACGCCCTTGAGCTTCTTAATACGAATCAGTATCCAGTGCACATCTATTCTGATTCCAAATACGTTATCGATGCCATTCAACAAAAATGGGTGTGGGGTTGGCAAAAAAAAGGATTTAAAGGAAAAAAAAACGAGGACCTTTGGATGAAATACCTCCAATTACACCCTCAATTCAACCTAACCTTCCATTGGGTTAAGGGCCATGCGGGGCATCCTGACAACGAACGTTGCGATCAATTGGCGGTGGCAGCAGCAACCTCTTCAGCCTTGGAAACGGACGAAGGATATGAAAAAACGGTAAATAGCGGTTTACTTTGAACCAATGACGGTCACAAATCCGTGGGAGTCTACCTTGGTGCCGGCAAGCATCTCACCAACAATACGGTAAAAATAAACACCATCTGTTACAGGAGTACCGTTTTGCGTATCTGCGTCCCAAATGGCCATTCCCGTTTGATCTTTAATCGTATAAATCAAGTGACCCCAACGGTTGAAAATTTCAACGCTGTAGGTTTTAAAATAAACTTCTGAAAAGATTAATTCATCGTTAAAGCCATCGCCATTGGGTGTAACGACGTTTGGTACCACTAATACCGGATCAATCACCGTGACCATGAGTGAAAATTCGTCTTGACATCCCAAGTTATCTTCAACCATTAGGGTAATCGTGTAGTTTCCGCTCATGCCCGAAGCAAAATACTGATTGGCCGAATTGTTCGCGATGTTCAACGTATCGTTTCCAACATACCATGACCAAGAAACAATTGGATTCGTGAGAAACGTCGACAAATCATCCAACGTAATGGTGTCGCTTTGTTCAACCGACAACGGATTTGCCGTAAAGTTGGCGTTCAAGCCATCGTCAAATACCGTTACGGAGTCGAGAACCGTTGTAATTTGGCAACCCGTCTGATTCATCAAAGTTACGGTTGTAACGTACGTACCGGGGGTTTCGTAATTGTAAACAAAATTCGTTTCGTTGTATACAAAGGTTCCGTCGCCCATATCCCAAACAATGCTGTCGACGTCGACGGCATTTTGCACTAAAAAGGCGGCCCCCTGCGCACAAATATTGCCATTTTGAATAGCAATTGGGTCTCCTTGAGGTCCGCCAATGGCTACATAATCAAGGATGGTTGTATCATCTGTACAACCGTATTGATCGGTGATCTCAAGGTATAAATCAAAATCACCGTTCACAACAAACGTGTTGCTCGGATCTTCTAAGATCGAACTGTTACCGTCCCCAAACTGCCAATTCCATGACGTCACATTTCCAACGGATTGTGAAGAGTCTTCAAAAGCACCAAAGAGGGGAGGACAATCGTATTCACCGTTAGCATTCAGAACTGCCCCTGAAAAACTGTAGGTTGGTATTGCGTGGGGTAAAGAAACCGTAATCGGTTGGGTTAAGGTATCTTCACAACCATTAGAGTCGATGACGACCAAGGACAAGTTAAACGTGGTACTGATTTGTGCAGCAGGAAGGTTGGCTGAAATTACTGAAACAATATTCGTATCCAAGGTATTGCCAACTTGCTGGTTGTTCACATACCACTCATACGTGAGGTTGCCCACTCCGGTAGAAGTATTTACAGTAAGGTTCGTATCTGGGAAACATACCACACTCGGAAAAGTGTAGTTCGCTGTAGGTTTGGTAATGGTTATTGGTACGGTTGCAGGGGTTGATTCGCAACCGAACAAATCGTAAGCAATCATGGTAGCAAAATAAACTCCATTGCCATTGAACGTATGGTTAATCGGTTGGTTTACGCTGTTCGTCGTTACCGAAGTATTGTCGTCTGAAAAGGTAGTTACAAAATATGACAACGGCATTCCGTTTCCAACCGCCATTGAGCCGTTGGTGAAAGTGACCGGGAAGGGCGAACATCCCACCGCGTCTTGGGCGGTAATGATCGGGAACGGAACGTTCAGAACTCTTACCGGATGCGTTACCTGCGCTGTACATCCCACACTGTTGGTAACCGTTAGCGTGATATTGTACAATCCTTGCGTGGTGTAAACATAGCTTGGGTTAGGGCCTGTGGTAACCGTTTGTCCATTGCCCATGGCATAAGACCAGTTGGTCAAAGGGTGAGGACTTGGGGGAGTGCTCCAAGAACTGCTTCCATCGGTAAGGAATAAGGTATCGTTTCGACAAACGGAGTCATTCGATCTGGTAAATTGCGCTGCTATTTGGGAAATATGGATGGTTTTGGTAATGCTATCCGAACATCCTGTCGTGTAGTTGTGAATTACTTGTTCCACCGTGTAAGAACCATAACCTGCATAGCTGTGGGAAGTATTGCCGTTGTTTACCCCATCTAAAACGGCATTTCCGATATTGGTGTTGGGTGTGCCATCGCCCCATTCCCAGGTCATGCTTACGTTGTCTGGAAGTTCTCCGTGTATTGCATTGTCAGTGAAATTGATGTTAACAGGGAAGCCTCCTGGGTTACAAAGCAGCTGGGAAGACGGGTTAAATTTAGCAATGGGTGCAAGTACGTAAACCGCAGAATCAATGGTTATGGAATCTTTACACCCCCTGAAATCAACAATCAACTGAACCGAAATGTACCCTGTATCTTGGGTAAATTGGTGCGTTGGATCTTCTTGGGTTGAAGTTCCATCTCCAAAATCCCAAAAATAACTCACTTCATTGGGCTGGTGGGGTATGGAAATGATGGTGCCGTTGGTAAAGTTCACATCTTCTTTAGCACAGGTAACCAGTGGGCTCACCGTGAAATCGACCAAATCAATCTGACCTACGGTCACGTAGTCGTTCATGAACATGGTATCAATGCAGCCGGACTGCGAAGTAACTACGAGTGTAACGTCGTACAAACCTGGATTTAATCCATAGGTTTGAGGCGGAGGATTTTGACCGACAAAGGTTTGTCCATTGCCAAAGTTCCATTGCCAGTTCACAATGGGATTGGCAGGATTGGGGGTAGATGACGTATCGGTAAATTGTACCGTGTGTGGATCACATCCTCCCGGCTCATCGGCTTCAAATCCCGCAACAATGTTTACGATGTTGATGTAGTTCGATTGCGTAGTGGATCCGGTACATCCCGACGCCGTCGTTACAGAAAGTGTTACCGAGTATTGACCTGCAGCATTGTACACTTGCGGCGGGGGATTCGTACCGTTAAACGTTTGTCCGTTACCGAAAGTCCAAGTGTAGTTCCCGGCCACGCCGGTTGTGTTGTTAAAGGTAACATTCGATGGAGCACAATTCGTTAAAGGATTTGCAGAAAAAGAAGGCGTAATATTGTTTTGGATGGTGATTTGGTGCTGAGCATTTCCCGAACAACCGGACCCAGTATTTTGCGCTTGAAGGGTCACGTTGTAAACCCCTGGAGCATTGAAGGTAAAAGTGGGATTTTGTTGTTGGCTGTTCCCTTGCCCGGAAAAATTCCAGTTCCATTGGTTCGCGCCTGCCGTTGAGTTATCTTGAAAAGTTACTGCACTTCCAACACAACCTGTTGAAGGTGCGGTAATCCCCGCCTGAAAATTGCTAACGACAATGGAATCCGTAAAAGTTCCGACACATCCCGTATTGGTATTGGTAACCGTAAGCTGGACTCCATAACTTCCTGCAGCATTGTAGGTAACATTTGCCGGATTTTGTTGATTGGAGTTTTGTCCATTTCCGAAATTCCAAGCGTATGAAAAATTCCCTCCGCTCGAGGAAGTGTTCGTAAATCCTACGGTCAAGGGAACGGTACAACCAAGCCCACTTACGTTGAATCCTACGTTGGGTGCAGGTAAAATGGTGATGTAATTGCTTTTGATTTCTGAGTCCACTCCTCCATTGGCATTGGTTACAACCAAAGTTACCGTAAAGGTTCCCGGTGTAGTGTAAATGTGCGAAGGGTTTTGCGTTGTTACCGTTACGCCATCTCCAAAATTCCAGGAATACTGCGTAATGGCGGGGCCTCCATTCGTGACGGAAGTCGATGTAAAATTGATTGCGGTACCAACGCATGCACTCAAAGGCAAAGCCGTAAAATTAGCCGTGGGCGCCTGAGCAAAAACACTTGAAAAAAGCGTGGTTAACAGAAGGACGTAAAGTATTCGAATCATAGTCGGTTCATGGACAACAAAACTACGGAAAAAGTTGCACAACCCCGAGGTAAAAACAGGCGCAAAAACAAGGTTTTAAAAATTAACCTAACTAACGTATTAAATTTACAAAACCATAAAATTGGTCCCACTGACCGTCCTCTTGTCCGCCGTATCGCAACACGTAGGTATATACTCCGACGGGGCATTTTATGCCATAAGGTAAATAACCGTCCCAACCATTTGCCACGTCATAGCTTTCAAAAACGATTTCTCCCCAGCGGTTGTAAATGGCAAACCAATAATTCTCGGGCGTGAAACCTGGAGAAAAAACCGGGTAAAACGTTGCGTTTTCTTCTTCTCCGTCTGGGGTAAATGAATTGGGAATGTAGAGCGAAACAGTATTGCTTATCTCCACAGTACGTGAGATGGTTTGACTGCAACCCAAATTATTGCTCGTGGTCAACTCAATGACATAAACCCCCTCCACCATAGGTAAGTCCCATGTAAACTCTGCTGAATTATTAACAAAACTCTCCCCATTAATCACCCAATGATAGGTTTGATTGGCGTTTACATTGTTCGAAATGGTAACGGTTGGATTACTCAGTTCAAGTTGCAAGGGATCAAGCGAAAAATTCGGAGGCAACAAGGCTTCAACGTTAACCTGAGCGCTCACAGGCAAAGAAGTACATCCCAACGGACTGACCCCTTGAACGGAATAAGAAGAACTCATCGTTGGACAAACCGTGTTTTGAGGGCCAAAAGCTGCGGCATCTTGCCAGATATAGTTTTGAGCGCCAAGAGCGTACAATGCAACGCATTCCCCCGAACAAATGAAGGTGTCTATGGCTGTTACAACCGGAATGGAATTAACCTGCACGGTTAAAATCACCAACGAATCACATCCTGTAAGGTTTTGAAGGAGTTGAGAATATACCCCGCTTGAGTTCAGTAATTGACCGTTAAACATCACTGAAGAATCCGAACATATTTGCGACATCAAAAGCGTAGTGTCCGGTAGGTAAATCGAAACCAAGACGCTATCCGTATTAATGCATCCATGACCATCCAAAACGCTAACAGTGTAAATCCCTCCATTTTGAATCCAATCTTGGGACCCTATGTTCCCATTGGACCATGCATAACTTTGATAATTCAATGGGGCCATAATTAAAGAGGAATCTCCCAAACAATGGAACAAATCCGGCCCTAAATCAAAGGTATCCGGGACGACGGAAACTACGATTGAATCGCGGGCTACACCGCATCCGCTTGGAACATCTAACCAATACGTTCCAGGTACACTGACGGATAGGCTGGGACCAGTGGAACCATTACTCCATGAATAGGAAGCATACACCGTATCGGGTTGGAGCATGACCGAAGATCCCAAGCACATTAGGGTATCAGGACCTAAATTAACCCCTCCCAAAGGGCCCGGAGGAACATAGTTCGGTTGTAAAATTCCATTTGCGCCGGGTTGAGCACCGTGCGGGGTTCCTGCACATGCGGGTCCATTGTGCAATACAGAACCCGAAAGGCCTCCGTTCAATAGAGGATTAACATTTGGGGGCAACGCGCCTTGCTGAAAAACAATGGTTCCTCCTCCGCCACCGCCGCCCGGACCGTGACATGCAGTAGACCAAAGGGTGCTTAATATGTTACCGCCATTGCCCCCTCGTACATCCACCGAAAGGGATGAAGTTATATTTTGACTTAATAAATAAACGCAGCCACCGGCACCTCCACCTCCGGCACCTTCGGAATCAGAATTCCCAACAACGTTGGCTCCTGATGCAACAATTTGCGCATTATTTCCTTGAACCGTGGGAGCAATTAAAAAAACAATACCGCCGCCTCGAGAACCGTTGGTCGCTGTTAGACCGTTATCGCGATAACCGCCGCCACCGCCGCCACCTAAAATAGCAGGATAGGTTGAATAATTCAAAGAATACCCTCCCAATCCAAAGGAACCGTTTACCGCACACCAGCCCAAAAATTCATTACCTCCACGACCTCCAGCGCCTCCGTTACTGCCTCCTCCAGCGCCAGGATTGCCGGAATTGGACCCGCCTCCACCATTGGCTAAAGGAGCCCTGTTTCCGTCCATGTTCATGGGGGCCGCGGCAATGCCTTCGCCCTTTTTTCCTGCGGTATTACCGGAATTAGCAAAGTTAGGATCACCACAAGCAAAAAAACCATTGGTCCATGTGCCCCCAACAAATCCTTGCCCCTGCACATCAATGTTGGCGTTCAACGCAATTCCTGCCGTTGCCTCGATAGCAACCACACCACCAACGGTCCCGTTCCAGGGTTGGGAAGTAAGGGTGCCAACCACGGTAGCTTGATTGTACACCGGCACTCGAATCAATTGTACCAATCCGCTTACGGTAAATGTTTTACATAAATTTTGGACGAACGTAATGGTGGTTCCATTGATCGCAGCAATGTTAGTGAATTCGAAATTACCGGCATTGCCGTAGTTCTGAATTTGTCCAAAGCTCGCATTGTTCGTTGATGAAATGGTGGCTCCTTTCATTTGAATTAATAACACCCGGTCACCCACCGAAAATCCCTGTGAGGAGGAAACAGTAACACTGTTTAAATTTACGGATGTTACCGCCACATACTGGTTCACTACACCGCTAATCGACTGGGCATGGAAAACACTTCCTGTTAAAATCAGCCCCATTAACCCGATGATTTTCAGTACTCGCAATTGCATATACCTGCTAAAGATACACTTAAGATGACAAAACCGCCTTTCCCGTTGCCTCCTTTATTTCAAAATCGAGCTAAACCAACTGCGATGTTCTGATGGGGTCAAACCTCTACGTTCGCAAACGGACTCGAATTGATCGAATAAAATTCCTGTTATCCCGAAATATTTTGCATCCGGATGGGCAAAATACCAGCCAGAAACCGAAGAAGCCGGATGCATTGCAAGGCTTTCGGTTAGGCTAACACCCAAGGTTTCTTTCGCCTTGAGCAACTCAAAAATACCCAGCTTTTCATAATGGTCCGGGCAAGCGGGGTATCCCGGGGCAGGGCGAATTCCACGGTATTTTTCCGCAATTAACTCCTCATTGGACAAAGCCTGATTTTCATAACCCCAATATTCTTGACGTACGCGTTCGTGCAACCATTCCGCCATGGCCTCGGCAATGCGGTCAGCCACTGCTTTCAATAGAATGCTCTTATAATCGTCATGGGCCAATTCAAATTCCCGACATACTTCTGTGACATCGCCCGCAGTTACGACAAAACAACCCATATAATCTTGAACCCCAGAATTTATTGGAGCTATAAAATCGCTCAAACAAAGGTTGGGTTGACCTGCAACTTTTTCCGTTTGTTGACGCAAACCAATTTGGCGGTGTAAACATTTCTCCGAATTGGTCTCGAAGATATGTATGTCGTCGCCTTCCGATTGAGCAGAGAAAATTCCAAAAACGTATCTTGGGGTAAACCAGCCTTTTTGTTGACCTTCGGATAAACAAACTTTGGCATCCTCCAACAACTTACGAGCCTCTTCACCTACAACCTCATCGTTCAAAATTTCAGGAAATTTTCCATGAAGGTCCCAACTTCGAAAGAAGGGCGACCAATCAATGTAGGGAATGATTTCGTCCAAAGCGGCGATTTCCCCACTGAAAACGCCCAGCTTTTTGGGGAGGGAAACGGTATGTTCGTTGAACTCCAATTTCAACGAATTTTTGCGGGCAGCATCGATGGGTATCAGGCGTTTAGAAGCGGCATGCTGTTCGTGATGTTGTCGCACCTTTTCGTAATCTGTACGAACATCTTCCTGAAAAATTCCTTGATCTCCCCCTAGTAATTTCTCGGCCACCGTCACCGCCCTTGAGGCATCCGGAACGTAAATTACCGAGCCCGAATAGTTCGGGGCGATCTTCACTGCGGTATGCACTTTCGAGGTGGTGGCTCCTCCTATGAGCAAGGGGATCTTGAGGTTTCGTTCTTCCATAGCCGATGCTACCTTCACCATTTCATCCAAGGAAGGGGTAATCAAACCGCTCAGACCAATAATATCGCAGCCTTCCTCGATGGCGCGTTGAACGATTTCATTGCCGGGGACCATCACGCCCATATCGATAATTTCGTAATTGTTGCAGGCAAGAACTACCCCAACGATGTTTTTGCCAATGTCGTGCACATCGCCTTTGACCGTGGCCATGAGAATTTTCCCTGCTTTTTGGATTTCACCTTGGCTATCTGCCTCAATGTACGGCTGAAGAAAAGCAACGGCTTTTTTCATGACCCTTGCCGATTTTACCACTTGAGGTAAAAACATCTTTCCTTCTCCAAACAAATCCCCCACCACGTTCATTCCCGACATTAAGGGGCCCTCAATGATTTGAAGCGGTTTTTCGTACATGGGCAAGCACAAGGCAATGTCTTCTTCGATGTACTTATCAATCCCTTTAACCAACGAATGTTCAATGCGTTTCACCAATTCGAAACTTCTCCAAAGTTCTTCCACTGCTACTTCCTTAACCCCTTGTTGCACGGTTTCTGCCAAGGACAAAAGACGCTCCGTTGCATCTGGCCTTCGGTTGAAAAATACGTCTTCAATATGTTCTAACAAAATGGGGTCGATGTCGGAATACACTGTTAACATGGTCGGGTTTACGATGCCCATGTCCATGCCGTTTTGAATGGCATGGTAAAGAAAAACCGCATGCATCGCTTCACGAACGGCATTGTTGCCTCGAAAGGAAAAAGAAACGTTCGAAACACCTCCGCTAATATGACACCCGGGTAGATGTTCGGTAATCCATGCCGTTGCGCGAAAAAAGTCTAAGGCATTCAGTGCGTGTTCTTCCATTCCCGTTGCAACGGGGAAAATGTTCGGGTCAAATATGATGTCATTCGGATGAATCCCTGCCTTTTTCACCAGTAAATCGTAAGAACGTGAACAAATTTCAACCCTTCGGTCAAAAGAATCAGCCTGACCCACCTCATCGAAAGCCATGACAATCATGGCCGCTCCCATAGTTTTAATATATTTCGCTTGTTGAAGGAAGACCTCTTCCCCTTCTTTCAAAGAAATGGAATTCACCACGCCTTTTCCCTGCCAACATTTTAAGCCCGCTTCAATAATTTCCCATTTCGAACTGTCGATCATGATGGGGATTTTCGCGATTTCCGGTTCGGAGGCAATGAGGTTCAGAAAGGTGACCATCGCGGTTTTTCCATCGATCATGGCTTCGTCCATGTTGACGTCTAAAATTTGAGCTCCTCCTTCTACTTGCTCCCGCGCAACGGCTAAAGCCTCTTCAAATCGTTCCTCGCGAATTAACCTTAAAAAAGCCTTGGATCCGGTCACATTGGTTCTTTCACCCACATTCACGAAATTGCTCTCTTTGGTTGCGACTAAAGGCTCCAGACCCGATAAACGTAAAATTCTCTCCATCAGTTACTCCACTTTCTAGGTTCATACTTTCGAGCTAAATCGGCAATGGCTCGAATATGTTCGGGGGTAGTTCCACAACACCCACCAACGATGTTAACCAGTTTTTTCTCAAAAAAAGAAGCCATTTTATCTCTCATGAGTGCTGCGGTTTCATCGTATTGACCAAAGGCATTAGGAAGGCCAGCATTGGGATGAGCGCTCACGGCAAAGGGAGCCCTTTCGGCCAAGGCACTTAAATAGGGTTCCATCAATTCAGAACCCAAGGCACAATTCAATCCAATGCTTAACAGAGGCATGTGCTGCAAGGAAATCAAAAAAGCCTCGGGTGTTTGGCCCGACAAGGTTCGTCCGCTAAGATCCGTTATCGTCCCCGAGACCATTATGGGCAATGCCGTATTCCGTTCTTCAAATACCTTCTCAGCAGCAAATAGTGCCGCCTTTGCGTTCAAGGTATCAAAAACCGTCTCAATTAGCAAAATATCTACTCCGCCATCGATCAGCGCGTTGATTTGCTGCGCATAGGCCATCGATAAATCGTCGAAAGTGACAGCACGATATCCCGGGTTGTTAACATCGGGAGAAATGGAGGCCGTACGGTTAGTCGGTCCAATGGAACCGGCTACAAATCGAGGACGATCGGTGAACAATTTCGCTGCGTCTTTTGCGAGGCGAGCCCCTTCAAAGTTGATGTCGTACACCGCGTCTTCCAAATGATAATCTGCCTGTGCGATGATCGTTCCTGAAAACGTATTCGTTTCAATAATGTCAGCTCCTGCTTCAAGATAAGCCTTGTGAATTTCAAAAATAATATCGGGACGGGTAAGGTTTAGTAAGTCGTTATTCCCTTGCAAGGAACCGCTGCGTTCTTTGAATACCTCTCCTCGAAAATCATCCTCCGTCAAGGTATACCGCTGTATCATGGTGCCCATAGCACCGTCCAAAATCAGAATTCGATCCTGAAGTAATGTTGTAATATCCATACTAATTTTATCGGAAGAAAAGGCGCGCGCCTGAACTTATCTTTTTCCATAAGGAATAGGAATTGGCACCTTATCTTTCAACAGGTTGCCAAGGTTTCATTGGGCCGGTCCCTCCACCTTTCTTCATAAGTTAATCTCGCAAAGAACTGGTGCAAAAATAAAGAGTAATTCGCAATTATTTTATCCCTTCCCAGATGTTTTTTAATTTCACGGTTATGAAATCGCTCCTTTTTACCTGCTTTTTACTTCCCATATTCGTTCATTCACAGGTTAACCTCACAAGTTCTAACCTGCCCATCGTTAAAATTGTCGTTCCTGCGGGGCAACAAATCAATGATAATACGAGAATTGTATGCGACATGGGAGTAATCGACAATCCAAATAATATAAACCTCATCAATGATCCACTTAACAATTACAACGGTAAAATATCGATTGAAATTCGGGGTTCAACTTCGCAGCAATATCCCAAAAAAAGTTATGGTTTTGAGACGCAAACAACCTTGGGGACGAATAACAACGTTTCGTTAATGGGATTACCTTTGGAGAACGATTGGATATTAAATGGTCCTTATCCGGATAAAACCTTATTGAGGGATGCGATGACGTATGAATTATCGCGGAAAATGGGTCATTATGCTTCTCGGTTCAGGTTTTGTGAATTGCTTATCAACAACCAATACATGGGAGTTTACCTTCTTCTGGAGCGCATTAAAAGGGACAACGATCGGGTGAACATAGCGCGTTTAGATCAAGACGACCTTGCGGGAGACTCCTTGACGGGAGGATATATAGTGAAAGTTGACAAGCTAACTGGGGAATCAGGAACCACTTGGAATTCAAATTTCAGCAACGAGGTGGTTTTCCAATTTCACGATCCCGAATCCGATGAGCTTCAACCGGCCCAAGTCGCTTACCTTCAAAGTTATATTTCTGATTTCGAAAATGCCATTCAATCCAATCCCGAGAGCAATTACATGCAATGGATTGAACCGGTGTCCTTTTATGACTTTTTTATTTTACAAGAGTTGGGCAGAACGGTGGACGGATATCGTTCCAGTTCCTTCATGTACAAAGACAAAAATTCTGGAGATTTTCAAGGACGCCTCGTAGCAGGACCCATGTGGGATTTCAACCTTTCCTACGGAAATGCAGATTACTGCGAAGCATTTGAGACAACGGGTTGGCAATACAACTTTGACCAAATTTGCAATTTCACCACCCAGATTCCTTTTTGGTGGAAACGGTTACTCGATTCTCCCAGTTATCGAAACGGCTTGCGTTGTCGGTGGAATGAATTGCGACAAGGTCCCTTGCATACTGATTCCTTGCATCAATGGATTGATTCGATGGCAAACCACCTTCAAGATGCAAGAATTCGGAATTTTCAAAAATGGCCGATCATTGGACAGTACGTGAATTGGAATGCTTTCGTGGGTAATACTTACCAAGAAGACTTGGACTTCATGAAAGATTACATAAGCCAAAGAGCTGCTTGGCTGGATAACAACATTCCGGGAATTTGCAACGTAGGTTTATCCGAAACAGCGATGGATCCATTCTTTCGGTGTTTCCCTAACCCTGCTCAAGAATGGTTAAATGTTAAGAGCGCTGATAAGGGGTCGGTATTTAAGATAATGGATGCTGAAGGTAAATTTTTAACCGTCATAGACGCCTCATCTCCTATATGGATTGGCGAATTAGCACCAGGAATGTACCTTCTTCAAGGAACTTCATCCGATGGACAACATCAAACGATACGATTTGTAAAACATTGAAAAAGACTGCAAAACGTTTTTACCATGCCGCATCGGGCATAAAAACCCACTTAAAAAAAGGCGTTAATTTTAGGATTCAACTTACCATTGGATTGCTTGTATTTTTTTTAGGAGCACTGCTGAAATTAAGTTCAATTGAATGGCTGTTTATTACACTGTTCATTGCCGGAGTGCTTGCATTGGAAACGATCAATAGCTCCATTGAGGCCTTGTGCGACACGGTAACTTTGGAATCGAACGAAGGGATCAAGAGGAGTAAAGACCTTGCAGCGGGAGCAGTTCTGCTGTTTTCAATCGGCGCATTTATTGGAGGAATCATCATTTTTCTTCCAAAAATCTTGGCATTGTTTCGCTAGAGAGCCGAAAACTTTCCACCGCCTAAATTCAATACCCCGCCCTTTAGTTGCAGCGTTAGTAAAAGCCCCATCAGTTGAGAGGTAGGTAAGCCACACTTATCGGATAATTCATCCAAAAACAGTGATTCGTAACGTTTAAGAAGGTCCAACACGTTTTTTTCGTCAGGGTTCAGTTCGAGGAACAAGGTTTTTTGGGTTGATAACATGGAATGGTTCCATCCCATCATGCTTAAGAAATCCTTGGATCCTGTGATTAAATGCGCTTTTTGTTGCCGAATTAACGCATTGCAGCCGGCTGAATGCCTTTGCTTAACCGAACCCGGAAAAGCAAACACGTCGCGGTTATAGTCGTTGCCGAATTCAGCGGTTATCAAAGAACCTCCACGCTCTTTACTTTCTACAACGACCACTGCATCGCAGAGTCCCGCAATGATGCGATTACGCACGGGGAAATTCTCGCGAACAGGGGTTGAGAATAGGGAATATTCGCTAACCAATGCGCCTTGATTTTCCAGCATTTTTTGAGCAATCGGCCAATTTTTAGTAGGAAACACATCGTTTAACCCATGTCCCAGGACACCAACCGTAGGGAGGTCGTTTTTCAAGCATGCTTCGTGAGCCAAGGCATCGATACCCATGGCAAGTCCTGAAACCACAACGGGCTTTGCATCTTTTAAATCCGATATCAATTCTTTGACAAGCTCTTTACCGTATTCTGTAAAGTTTCTAGTCCCAACAATGGCAATAACACGCCTGGCATTGACATCGGCATTGCCTTTTTGATATAGGACAATGGGGGCATCGGGGCATTGGCGGAGGCGTCTTGGGTAGGATTCGTCTTGAAAAAAAAGCGGGACAATTCCTTTTTTATCGCAGGCTTCTAGTTCTATTTCAGCGGAAATTAAGGCATTTGGACGGTCCATATTCGCTAACTGCAGATGCGTAAATCCGGTAAGCTGTTTTAAATCATGGAGGGAAAGGTGGAAAAAGTCCTTGGGGTCTGCTAATTTGGCTAAGGCGGCATGGACTCTCACGGGTCCCATACCCTTCAAAAAACTCAACGCCACCTTTTCCAACATCCCAATAAAAATTTGTTTTTATCTTAGCAACACTAATTTAACGATTTAATTAAAGAATATTTTGCAAAAGTGGATTTTTAACATCTTGCTGGTCTTACCCTTAGGACTTTACGGGCAAATTAAGATTACCGGAAAGGTACAATCTGCCGAAACGGGCATAGCAATAGAAGGTGTACTCATTAAAAACAACCAAAGTAACGTTCGGGTCAAATCGGATTCATCGGGAAAATTTACAATCGACGTTCTAAATTTACCGGTTGAGATTTCCATATCGGCCAATGGATTTGAACGACAACAACAGGTTATCAGCTCGGATGAATTCAAGGTTTTTTCGTTAGAAACCAAACAACGCACCATGAATACGGTGGTTGTGAGTGCAGGACGACGAGATCAAAAAATTGAAGAAATCCCGATCTCCATTGACATTATTAAGCCCTCATTGATTGTTAATAAAGGACTAACCAACTTAGCTCAAGCCGTTGACCAAAGCCCGGGAGTGTACGTCATGGACGGCCAGGTATCTATTCGGGGAGGGGGGGGCTATGCCTATGGCGCTGGAAGCCGCGTAATGTTGTTATGGAATGGAATCCCCATGTTGTCTCCGGATGTGGGAGATGCTAAATGGAATGCCGTTCCCATGGAACAAGCCTCGCAAATTGAGGTCCTTAAAGGTGCATCCTCGGTATTGTATGGAAGCGGTGCCCTCAATGGAATTATTGCCCTGAATGAACGAGAGCCAGGCCCTGAAGGGATTATGCAAGCAAGGGTGCAAACTGGCTTATACACTAATCCAAGAAGAAAATCCATGCAATGGTGGGGAGAAGGCAAGGAGCAATCGTTCAACCCGATGTTTCACCTTGCCGACGTTTACTATGGTAAATCGTTGAAAAATATGGGGTTCACCCTAGGCGCTAATGGATTTTATACAGAAGCTTACCGGCAAGGAGAAATGGAAAAACGGGGCAGGATTAACGGAAGTTTTTTCTACAGGCCACTGAAGGAAAACGCCCGCTTCAAAACTGGATTAAGCTACAACCTTCAATGGCAAGATGCAGGGGTATTTGTCTTATGGAAAAACGACAGCATGGGATACCAAGCCATGGACAATTCCCTTTCTCGACAACGTGCTATACGATTCAACATTGATCCTTATTTTCGATTCATTGACGGTAAAAAAGGCCGCCACCATGTGCGCTCCAGGTATTACCTCGTAACCACGGGCAATGAAGGAAATGTAGTGGATGCCTCCTTTGCACAAATGTATTACATGGACTATCAATATCAGCGAAAAATCAGGGAAAGAAGCAATATTACACTTGGGTTAACCAACAGCCACAATCGGATCAAAAGTTGGGTATTCGGAGACCATAATTCATTGAATAGCGCAGCCTATGGGCAACTGGAATTAAAATCTAAAAAGTGGGATTTCACAGGCGGGTTAAGGTTAGAATACTGCCAACTAGATACCCTTATTCCTGACTCACAGGTAGAGTTCTTAGGCGTAAATTCTCCCGTATACCCCATTGCGCGTGCAGGCATTCATTATGAACCTCGAAAAGGAACGCATCTTAGGGGTTCGTTGGGTCAAGGCATTCGTTTTCCTTCGGTCGCGGAACGGTTTGTTTCCACTTCTGTGGGGGGAGTTGTTATCTTTAAAAATCCTGAATTACGACCTGAAACGGGAATTGCTGGAGAATTAGGAGCTAAACAGGTATTCATTTTTGGCGATTGGAAAGCCATGGCAGATATCGCTGGATTTGCCAACTATTATTCCAATATGACCGAATTCACGTTTGGGCTTTACAAACCTGACAGCATTGCAACGCTTCAAACAACGGATCCAAATGCCATAGATTATTTTTACAAATGGGTAGGGTTTCAAGCTCAAAATGCCGAAGAAGCTTTCATCGGTGGATTCGAAATATTATTGAACAGCGAAGGAAAGATTAAAGACGTTGAACTGACCTCCTTGTTAGGATATACCTATATGAATCCAATCAGTCTTAACAACGATTCCATCTATCGTTTGTCGTTTTCCGACCCTACGACGAACATGCTTAAATACCGTTTCAACCACATGGCCAAAGCAGATGTTCAAGCAACCTACAAAGGAGTGAGTTTAGGGATATCCACGCGTTACAACAGCTTCATGAAGAACATTGATGCGGTTTTTGAAGACGGTATTTTGGGGCAAGAATTATTGGTTGGTATGGCGAAATACCGAGCCATTTATAACAAGGGTGTTGCGGTTGTTGACGCTCGATTAGGATATCGCATTAATGACGCGTTCAAGGTTAATTTCATTATGGATAACCTTTTCAACGTGGAATACGTAAGCCGTCCGGGTACCGTTCAGCCCCCTCGGACCTTAATCCTGCAAATGCAAATGACTTTGTAAAATTTTGATTATTTTCATCAACCCAACTAACCTAATGAAAGCAACATTCCTTTTAATATTTTTGATCATAATTGGTTCCTATTCCTTTGGGCAAATTACGGGCGTTGTCACCGACAAATCGGATGGCACCCCCTTAATCAACGTTAAAATTTATACCTCCAACGGCCAGCGAACACTTACAGATGCTCAGGGGAATTATCAAATTACCGCTAATTCCTATCCTGTAACCCTCATTTTTTCGCTGCTCGAGTATAAAACCGATACCTTGTTGATTGCTGTTGCTGGAAACTACCCACTTTCCATGGGGGTCAATGAAAAAACCGAACAGACCGTTGTTGTATCGGCGAATAAACGAGCACAGGCCATTGAAGAAATTCCCATTTCATTGGAAGTCATTAAGCCAAGACTTATCGAAAACAAAGGAATGGTGAACCTGGAACAAGCCGTAGAGCAAACCCCAGGGGTGTTCACCATGGACGGCCAAGTGAGCATTCGTGGAGGCTCAGGATTTGCCTATGGTGCAGGAAGCCGCGTGATGATGTTATGGAATGGCATGCCCCTGCTTTCAGGATATGCTGGCGATGCTCAATGGAACGCCATCCCGATAGAACAAGCATCTCAAGTTGAAGTGATCAAAGGAGCGTCTTCGGTGCTCTATGGAAGTGGAGCATTGAACGGCGTTATTGCTTTGTCGGAAAAAGAACCCGGTTTAGTTCCCGAAACCAAAATACGCGTACAAGCAGGAATTTACGATGCCCCAAAGCGAAAATCGATGAAATGGTGGGGAAAAGATAGTTCCCAGCGATTCAATCCCTTGAATCAACAGGTCGAGTTTTTTAGAAGTCAAATGTTCAAGAAAACGGGATATACGGTTTCTACAGTTTTCTATAACGATCAAGGGTATCGTCAAGGCGAGACGGAAACCAGGGGCAGGATCAGCGGTACCCTCTATTTTAGACCGGTCAAAATAGAACGGTTAAAAGCGGGCATTAGTTTTAATTATCAATATCACAAAACCGGAAGCTTTTTGATTTGGCAGCACGCAGACCAAGGTTATACACCAAGTGGGGGCGCGGATACCGCGAATCCTGCTTCAACCTTAACCTACAACATCGCAAATCGTTTGTTCATTGATCCCTACATTAAATACATCGATCGGTTCAAGAATAAACACACGTTCAAATCAAGAGCTTACTTAACTACCAACCAAAACATCAGCAACAGTCAACAAAGTAATGGTGCGATAGTTTACACTGGAGATTATGGATTTCAACACAATTTTAAATCGGGCGGAACCTTAATATCCGGAGCGTTTTACTCCTACAATGTGGTGTTTTCAAATCTGTTTGGAGATCACCAATCTTCCAATGCAGCCGCTTATACTCAATTTGAGCAACATGTAGGGAAATTCGATTTAACGGC
>CANMUN010000014.1 GCA_947500875.1 Flavobacteriales bacterium
GCTATTACTCCAGAAGCCATGAAGGCAGGAGGAATGGTGTATTTACACGTGGAGGCAATGAAGGCTTTAATGCCAACATGTTCCCAGTTGGATTTTGGGGGGAGCAATGCGAAAGGATTGGGAGATTTTAACCGAAAATTTGGTGCAAGGGATGTAGAATACCTACTTTTGATCAAGAATTCGTTGGCTAAGCCCTTGGCTTGGTTGGCAAAACGGAAGTTCGGATAATGCAAAAAACGGTATTGATAACAGGAGCGAGTGGGGGCATAGGATTGCGCATCGCGAAGTCTATGCTTTTATCGAGCTACAACATGGTACTCCATGGGTTTCGAAATATGGAAGTGCTCAATTCCTTTAAAGCACAGTATCCGGAACGCGTTAATGTAGTCTCAGCCGATATTTCTAACCGAGATGGGCTTGACCCGTTAATTCAGGCGGCGTCAGCGTGCGATATAGTCTTGCATTGTGCGGGCATTCCGAGTGCAGGCATCAGCTGGAAGGTGAGTGCCGAAGAATTCCGAAAGGTAAATGCCGTAAACTACGAAGCTCCCTTTTTCATTACTCAAGGCATTATTCCTTCCATGCGCGGCAAGAACTGGGGTCGAATTGTATTCTTTTCATCGATTGTAGCGCAGACCGGAATCCCGGGAACGGTAGCGTATTCAGCTTCTAAAAGCGCCTTGTTTGGCTTGACCCGAACCTTGGCCTCCGAGTTGGCTGCCAATAACATCACGGTGAATTGCATTGCGCCGGGGTACATGGACGAAGGCATGATCCGCGAAATACCGGAAGCGATGCGTTCCGAAATTATTGCTAAAACACCCGTAGCCAAACTCAGCGATACGGACGGCATTGTGAAGATGGTGGAACTCTTACTGTCTAACGAAGCCAATTCTATTACCGGACAAGTCCTCTCTGTGAATGGAGGCTTATGGATGTAAGGGGGCAGCGTAATCAATTGAGAAAATTCACAAATCTAGCATCTTAAATCAACAAAACCGTATATTCGTACATATGCAACCAACCTACGCTTATACAACCAAATAGGTGTGCTTGGAGAAGGTTTATGGCGGGTATAAACTAGTTAGCGGCAAGGTTATAGCACCCGACCAATAAAGATTAGAACGACACAACAATGAATAGAATACGAACATTAGGACAGGGCGGACTTGGGATAGTTTCACTTTATCAAGCAACAAACGGACAGAATTATGCTGTTAAGCAAATGCTTTATCAATGGGACGACAACCACTATGAGCGTTTCAAAAGAGAAGTTGAGATTATGGCAAATCTTGTTCACAAGAATATAGTTAAGGTTATAAACTTTGATGTTCTCAATAATAACCCTTGGTATTTAATGCCTTTTTATGAAGACGGAAGTTTGCGTGACAGACTTCTAGACTTGCGGAGCAAAGGACAAGTTTATTCTGTTAAGGGTGCCTCGGGAATTATTTACTACTTAGCTGACGCATTAAGACATGCACATAAGAAAGGTGTAATTCATCGGGATTTAAAGCCTGAGAATATTTTGTTCAATGGTACAGAGCCTATGCTTGCCGACTGGGGTATTGGTAAATTCATCCACAAAGAGAGTAAGGTTCTAACTAATGGAGGACTTGGTACTAAATCATACTGTTCCCCCGAACAATGGAACAATGGTGTTTCAGACAGCCGTTCAGATATTTATTCTCTTGGATTAATTTATCGCGAACTTTTAACGGGTTCTTTGACTGGGCAAATTCAAGACCAACGTATAAACGCAATCATTAATAGAATGACATTTATGAGTCCAGCCGACAGGTATAGATCTATGGACGAAGTCATGAAGGACATTAGTGCTTTAAATGAAATTTCTACGACTGATCCTATGAAAGACTTTTGGGAAGGAGCAATTATAATTGGCGCTGCAATCGGATTAGTTTATGTGCTTGCAAAACTATTAGGTGACTAATCTGAAAAGAAACCCAGCCGCTAACACGGGTTTTGCGTCAGGCGGGGTGACGTGCAAGCTTGGAGCCTTGTGCTTTTATTCAAGTATAGTGCAGGTTGACAGTTTTGTGCTCCGAAACCCGCCCGAACGCAAAGCCCGAAACCGTTAGTGCCCAGCATGAGAATAAAAGATTGAAATGAAATCGCCATTATCCGTTTTGATAGTTTTTTTGTTTGCTATCACAAGTTGTTCGGATCATATAAAAACTACCACGGCATCAAAAGATCCAATACATTCAACGTCGGATAAATCAGCCAGAGATTTTCAGGAATATCTGAACACCTTAGAACAAATTCCATTACCTTTTACACATAATTCATTTGTACCCATTGAAGCGCTGTCAAAGAATAACCATAAGAATCGTTTTAAACAGTTTAAGCACCACGGGTCAACGGTTCCGTTGGGGATTTTATTTAAGGACCGGAAGACAGTTGCACTTATTGACATTTCGGATGATCAATTGGGCGTTCCTTTTTTGACAACGTATGATAAACAAGGCAATAAAATCGATTCGTTAGCCCTTTATCCAAAAACAAGGCAGGATTTTCGGAATAATGTTATTTGCTTATCTAAAGCGTATTTTACTATTCATAAAAACAAGTCCATACGGTTAGTAGATACCGTTACAACGCATAGGTTGTTACCACGAAATTCAAATGCGCGTGATATGCGCGAAAAAGAAAGGGTTAGCGTTAAAAAATATAGCATTGAACCGTATGGGAGAATTAGAAAAATTAATTAAACAACAGTTAACCTTTTCAACTGATAAATGCAACCTTGGGTAGTTAAATCCAAATCCTAAGCGCTAAAAGCGTATTCCAAGTGCAAAAAGTGGGTGTTGCGGTGAAAAAATATGTTAATGTCCGCAAAAATGCGGTGAATAATTAATATATTTGCCGCATGATGAAACATTCTGGTTCAAAATACATCTATGAATACCCCAACTGGCCTAAATTTTATTGGCGTGAAGGGGAAATCAGTGCCTTGTTTGGGGAGGTCCGTAACTTGCAAGGCAGGTTATTCGCACAAATGAACATGCTCGGATTCACCGCAAAAGAAGAAGCTACGCTTGCTACCATGACCATGGATGTTTTAAAAACATCCGAAATAGAGGGAGAACATTTGGAATATGAAAACGTGCGTTCTTCCATAGCCAAACGGCTAGGAATCAATGTGGGGGGATATTTACCGGCTCGAAGAAACGTGGAAGGTGTGGTAGAAATGATGTTGGATGCAGCGCAGAACTATAAAAATCCACTCACCCATGAACGCTTATTCGGTTGGCATGCGGCCTTGTTTCCAACGGGGTATAGCGGAATGTATAAAATTGACGTCGGTTGCTATCGATCCGAGGAAATGCAAATTGTATCCGGTGCTATGGGTAAAGAGCGCGTCCACTATAAGGCAGTTCCCGCAGTCAATGTAAAGGAAGAAATGGATACCTTTCTCGCTTGGCTCAATACGGATCAAGGCTTGGATCCCGTCATAAAATCAGCACTCGCTAATTTTTGGTTCATCATCATACATCCTTTTGATGATGGCAACGGAAGAATCGCTCGAGCCATCTCTGATTTGCTCTTGGCCCGTGCCGATAATACCCCCGATCGCTTTTATAGCATGTCCAGTCAAATTATGGAAGAGCGGAAGCACTATTATGCCATGTTGCAAAAGGTCCAACACAGTAATGGAGATGTCACTGAATGGATGCACTGGTTTTTGATGTGTCTGAAAAATGCCTTGTTGAGTACTCAAGCTTCCCTGGATATGGTGTTAAAGAAGCACGAGTTTTGGAAACATCACGAGCATACCGAGCTGAACGAACGGCAACGGAAAATGTTGAACAAATTGTTTGAGCCGTTCGACGGTAAATTAAAGTCCTCCAAGTGGGCAAAAATGACTAAATGTTCTGCAGATACGGCTCTTCGAGACATCAAAGATTTGATGGATAAAGGAATCTTGCGTCAAGAGCAATCCGGTGGGCGAAGTACCAACTATGAATTGATGGAGATTTAAGCGAATTACTTCAGTTACTCGGAGTTGTTGCAATGTTTCATAGGAATAATCAGTATATTTGAGTGTTATGATACAGCAAATTCACGACCGTTTAAATGAAATCATTGTGCTTTGTAAATTGCATCGGGTATCGTCGATTGCATTGTTCGGTTCGGCTGCTAATGAAACCATGAATGAGCACAGCGACATTGATCTATTGGTTGATTTTTCAGAGGATATAGAAGTTTTGGAATATGCGGATAATTATTTTTCGCTGTTGGAAAAACTCGAAACGTTATTGGGCAAACGGGTGGATTTAGTGGCCCGAAAATCGCTTACAAATCCCGTGCTTATCGATGAAATTAATCGTTCTAAAGTAGCATTATATACAGCTTAATGTGCTGAAATACTTGCTCGATATTGAGAGCGTTGTTTCTGAAATCGAATTAATTAAATTAAAAGCAAATAATGATTTTTCAGTATTTAAATCGGATTTGATTTTGAGAAGAGCCGCAGAACGGGATTTAGAAATCATCGGTGAGGCCATACGCAACATATTAGCGATAGAACCAACCATTGAAATCACCTCTGCGAAAAACATTATTGGTTTAAGGAATTTGATTTCGCATGCCTATTATTCCATTGAACCAGAAATGATTTGGGGCATTATTCAGCATAATATTCCAACTCTTTCAGGTGAAATTCTAAAAATTAAGAGCCGGTAGGCTTGAGGAAAAATGTTACGCCTACCGTATCACGGTGATATGACCCGAAACCATCTTGTTGTCGTTGGTGGTGAGCTTGAAGAAATAAACCCCCGCCTCCAACGCTTTTCCGTCTTGATCCGTTCCGTTAAACGGTGCACTCGCGTTTGTTCCTTCATATACCACGTTGCCCCAACGGTTTAGAATCAACAAGTCGTAATTCGTGCAATCGACAAACAGGTTATCCAACAGTAGCTCTTCGTTGTTCTGGTCTCCGTTAGGCGTAATAACATTGGGTATGGTGAGGTTTTCCAGCGTGACCGATGGTAAGATGGTAAACGGAATATTGGCGGTGTAATCGCAGTTGTTGCTTCCCTCAAGCACTACATTTGCGATGTAATCGCCCGGATTGACAAACGTATGCTCGAAGTTTGTGCCATTGAACACGCCAACGCCCGGTATATTCCACGTCAATACATCATAGGTGTAATTGTCCAAGGTCAATTCCACGTTGAAAATTCCCAGTTGTCCGCAGGTGGCCTCAACATTTGGATTGATCCCAGGAACCGCGGTAATGGTAAATGTTGCCGTATCGCTGGTAGTACAGCCCCAAGGACTCGTTACGGTAAGCACCGCCGTATACATCCCGGTGGTATCGTACCCATGCGTTGTATTGGCGGCATTCGCGTTTTGACCGTCGCCAAAGTCCAAGGTATAAACGCAATTGGTATTGGGCGGAGGGGTACTGTTCCAAGACAGTTGCGAAGCAAACTGCGCCGTTGTCCCATCGCACGGAGTGCTCACCGTTAAGGGGGCAATAGGGAAGGGTTGGTAGGTGATGGAGAAGGTATCCGATACCGTACAACCGTTGTTGGTCGTGAGAGTTACCCAATAATTCAAGTTGGCATAAGCACCGATAGGCGAGGTAACGTTGATTAAGCTATCTCCCGTTCCGACAGATCCATTTACATTGAACCATTCAAAGGTTGCGAGGGGGTCGTTCGGGTCCGTAGTGTAGTTTGGAGTCGCAAAATTGATTTGGTCACCGCATACTTCTTGCACGCCCGTGAATTGCACGTCGGGTGCTGTGAAGACCGTTAGCGTATCATAGGTGGTGGGTGAAATGCAGGAACCTAAGTTGGAATAGAGGGATATAGGATAAGTTCCTGGGGTGAGGTTGGGTACCGCAATGGAATCGTTTTGCACTTGGAGTGCGTTATTGAATTCCCAGTGAAAGGTGAAGGCTCCGTTCAGAGGGGTTTGCGCTTCCAAGGTATCGCCCAAGCATAGCGGGCTGTTACTTAGAATGGCGGGTGCTGTCGGCGTGGAAATAATGGTGATGGCCACCGTATCCGGAATAAGTTCGCAAGCACCAGGGTTAAAGCCTGAAATGATGTAATTCCCCGATTGTGCGGGAACCACCCCGTACAGGGTTAAGGTTGCTCCATTGGTCGCGATGCCTAAAGGTCCCGTCCAATTATACGTGGCTCCAGGCAATGAATCGGTGGTTAAGACCAAGGTGTCACCGCTGCATAACAAGTCATTCGCCGCATCAATTTCGTATTTGTACGCGGCAAAATCCGAGAAATAGCCATAACGGCAACCGGAATTTGCTCCACCGTGAATGACTCCTAAATGAAATTTAGCGTTCGGATTTTCCAAACGGCTTGCTGCTTGTACTCCGATGAATCCGCTGCCGTCCAATTGCGCGTACATCCAACTGCTGTTGGTTCCAGGAACGGGTTGAAAAATTCCCGGACCAACATTGGCAGGTGATCCATTCAGTGTAAAGGAATTTTCTCCTCCTGCAGGAACTAAGATGTTCATGGCAAAAAACTCGTTGGTGGAACGAACAAAGGCCACGGTATTCGATCCAGTGCACACAATGGGAGGAACCACCGCACCACCCACCTCGCATCCAAATCCCGTAGTATGCAATACGTACACCGGTTTATCGGCCTGAATGTAGGCCGATGGATTGGATTGTGTGTGAACGTAGAGGTTGGTTGCGTTAAGCGTTCCAACATTGACTCCGTCAATGGTCACTTGGGTATTGTTTTGTGTGGCAACGACGTACACCTTATCCGGTCCGTTGAGGTATCCTTTCAAGGTGACGTATTCTTTTCCAGTCACCGGAACCGGTATGGTTTGATCCCCCATGAGGTCGGCGCATCCGCCGTAGGGAGCACCCGACATGGAGTCGTCTTTAATGGTTACAGCAATGGGTTTATTAGCAACAACCGTTGATCCGGAAAGGTGGACATTCCCAGCAATTCCTGAAGCTTCTGCACTGAAGGTTTCTCCTTGATTCAAAACAATGGTAAACGGAATTCCAGCAGCATGACCTACTATTGCATTGGACGGTATGATGGTAATGCTCGTGTTATTTTGCGTAGCAACGATGTCAAAGCCTGAACGGGCGTAACTTGCGTTATTCAAAAAGGTTTGAGCGGTTATGATGAAGCTGGTTCCTAGGGCATTTTTACCTTTTAACGCAAAAATATCCGGATTGCAGTTGCACGAGGTGACGACCTCATAGTAGGCCATTATGGGGGCCGTGGAATGGATTTTAAAACCGTAGTTCAACACGGAATTCGCTGGTTTATTTTCAATAATGTCAATCCATGGCGTGAGGTCCAACGATTGAGCAGCATTGGGGCCGAGGTTAATGGTTTGCACGGGAAAACCAGGATTCGCCGGTTGGGAAATGGTGATGGTGGCCGGTGTCGCCAAACTAGCAAACCGAAATACAATGGGGCGGTCTCCATGACTCTGAGCAACTTCGGGTGCTACAAACCAGAACAAGGTATCTAATTGTGCATGCAATTTCGCGGTACCAAGGAGTAAAAACAGGAGTAGGGTAAGTTTACGCATCATTCAATTATTATTTCATCTAAAAACAACCAGGTCGGGTTTCCATTCCCTAAATGCCACAAGGGACAAGTTCCGGGATTTTTCACCTTCATACGGACGAATCGAATGCCTGAAAGGTTGACTTGCATTTCATAATTCGTGCATTTTTTTTCTTCAAGCTGTGCTTTTTGAGCGGTCATCGGTTCAAAACGATGGTTGATAACCTCCGTATAATCTTTTCCATTGCTAGAAACCTCCATGATTACCTCAGAAGGGTCGAAAATCCATGAGTTCAGGTCACGCAAAAAGGAAATGCCTAACGTGTGAATAGCAACAGGCTTTTGAAAGCTCACAAGCGCTTCAACATCTTTTCCTTGGAATCCTTGCCATGTGCCTGTCCTGAAGTCGTTGCCCCCTCGAATCTTATCGATGAGGGTGTTGGGGCCTGCCGCTGCGTAAGAGGGTGCATAAGTGCTTTTGAGCTCTAGCTTTACATTCTTGTCTTTTTTTATAAAAGAGGATCCAATGGAGGCTGAATATTGTGTTCTTCCCCCGTCGGTGCGCTTGGTTCGCATTATTATTTGTGCCGATTCTTTGAGATAGAACGGTGATGCATAAGTCCTCCACAGGGGTTTGTCTTCCTCGCCGGCTAAAGCATATTCTACTGTTAATTCCAGTTTGTCGAGGTCGATAACGTCCATTTCGATGCGCAACGAGTCTTCAAAAATCGATTCGGACGATGCAATAAATGGCAAAGGAACCCAGTCATTGGGCAAGGCAATATCCGACATGTCGGGTTCGCTGGTTTCCTTTGCAGGGGTTTCGCGCATAATAAACGCTAGCGTTCCGCCGCTCATGAGATCGGAATGCGTAATTCGCTCGATGGTTTTTCCGTTCAATGTTACTTCTTGTACATAGATTCCTTGACCTGTTTTTACGACGGTGAGGGATTTACCGTTTTCAAGTTTCACCGTGGCTTTCGAAAAAATGGGATGACCGATTTCGTAGTATGGCGTTCCCGGTGCAATGGGATAAAACCCGAGGGCAGAAAGTACATACCATGAACTCATTTGGCCGCAATCCTCGTTGCCCGCTAAGCCATCGGGTGTGTTACGGTACATGGTACGTTGGATAGAGTCCACCATCCTTTGCGTTTTCCATGGGGTGGACGAGTAGTTGTAAAGATAAGCGACATGGTGCGAAGGTTCATTACCATGAGCATACTGTCCAATCAATCCAGTGATATCGGCTTGGTCCCTTCCCGACATGGGGAGTTTGCTATTAAACATGTTATCAAGCCAGTTAGATAGCGCTTTTTTTCCTCCTATGAGGTTGGTGAGTAACTCAGGATGTTGAGGGGCGTAAAGCGAATATTGCCAACTGTTCGCTTCGGTAAAATTGAAATTCACCTCCGTAGGATCGAATGGAGATAACCATTGCGCACCTCTGCGGGCCCGCATAAACTTGTTCGATGGGTCGAAATGGTTAATGAACGAATAACTGTAGTTTCGATGTCTTCTAGCTACTTCATTCAAGGTGTTTCGGGTGTTAGATTCCTGATGCAATTGACGGGCAAATTCGCTCACGCAAAAGTGGTCGTAGGAATATTCCAAGGCTTTGGAAACCGATTCCGAGGCTTGGTCGGAGGCAATCATCCCTTGTTCTCGAAACGGTTTTTTTCCGAATTCGTTCATTTCCGACGTCGCCATCATGGCTTTAAGCGCTTTTTCTGCATCAAAACCTCGTATGCCTTTTACGTAAGCGTCTGTAATGACCGATGCGCTATGAAAACCTATCATGCACTCTGTTTCGTTGGCTGCTAGTTCCCAAACAGGTAAGTCCCCACCTTGATCGAACTGCCTCAAAAACGTGTTGATGAAAGCAAGGGTGCGTTTTTGATCGATCAAGCAGAATAGGGGGTGGGTGGCTCGGTAGGTATCCCAAAGCGAAAAGACGGTATATTGGGGCGTTCCTTGATCGATGGTGTGCAGGGCAAGATCGCGTCCTCGGTAACGGCCGTCAACATCGGAAAAGATATTTGGCGCTAAAAGGCTGTGATATAATGCCGTATAGAAAATTACCTTTTGTTCCTTGTTTTCATCTTCAATGGTTATCTTTTTTAGTTCTTTTTCCCATTGCATATGCGCATTTTGTCGGATGCTTTGGAAGTTCAAACCATCCGTTTCCGTTTCGAGATTTCGTGCAGCTCCTTGTTCATCAACGGACGAAATACCCACGTATAATTCAAGGGTCTTGGTGGATTTTGGAAAAGTTAAAACCAGGCGATGTTGTCCGTTTTCATTAACTTTTTCCATTGTTTCATAGGGCGCTGAGGCCTTGAGGGAAAAATAGAAATACTGGTGTTTTGCCCATCCTTCCGATTCACGAAATCCTCGAATTTCATTCGGTGAAATAAGGCTGAAATCCGCGTTGATTACCTTGTCACGGTAATCTAAGTCTAAAACAATGTAGCGATTTCCCTCACCGTTGAAGGTGTATTTGTGGATTCCGCATCGCGGTGTTGCGGTAAGCTCAGCGGTAATGTTGCCTTCCTTTAAATGAACGGTATAGTAACCAGGTTCGGCCTTTTCCGAAGTATGCGAAAAAACAGAGCCGTATCCTTGCGCGTCTTTATACCTCGGGTTTTTCGAGTAGTTACCACAAACGGGAGTGATTAATAAGTCGGCATAATCTGGGACACCCGTGCCGCTTAAGTGCGTGTGGCTAAAGCCGTATATTACTGAGTCGCTGTAATGGTAGCCTCCGCAACCGTCCCAGCCTTCCATGCGGGTGTCGGGGCTGAGCTGTACCATACCAAAGGGAACCGTTGCCCCAGGAAAGGTGTGACCATGTCCTCCAGTTCCTATGAACGGATTGACCCATGAGGCAATGGAAGTAGGTGCTTCTCGCAGGTTGGATAAGACACTTCGTGCTTTATCGGTAGAGACCTTCAATGGAGTAATTTGTGCAACGAACGATGCCGTGATGCTAGCAAGGAAAAGGGTAAAACACTTGTTCATCATGGCAGTTCTTGAAAGGTTTTCTTTTTCAGAAGAAAAAATTGAACGATGAGGTTGATGTTGGGGCGTCCGTGGATCGACGACGTAACGCTATTACGCCGCTGTTTCAGCAACCGTGGTAAGGCATAATATAGTCCCATATGGGCTTTGAATACTTGATAAAACAAGCTAGCACGTCCTTTGAGTAAAAACTGCCATGCTGCGATTCCGTCCCAGGCCATGCGTACAAAAAGCCTTCCCGGCCAAAATCCGCCTTGATTTTTGACCAACATGAATAGGTTGTTACGGAAATTCAGGTAGGTTTTGCGCGGGGATTCATACCCGAGGGTTCCTCCACCCAAATGGTATACTTTGGATTTCGGTTCTACCCAAATTTGATGACCCGCATGCTGCATTCTCCAGCACAAATCGATTTCTTCCATGTGGGCAAAAAAGAACGGGTCGAATCCATCCATCTGATGAAATACCGCGCTTTTGACCATCAAGCATGCTCCGCTTGCCCAAAAAACCGGAACCGCCTCCTCGTATTGTCCCTGATCCACTTCGCATTCCGAGAAAATACGTCCTCGGCAAAATGGGAACCCGTTGCGGTCCAGGAATCCTCCGCTAGCTCCTGCATGCTCAAATTTCCCAGGTTCAAGGTAGCTGAGTATTTTTGGTTGCACCGCGGCAATGTTCTCCGATTTCAAACGCTCGAGCATCGGGGATAAGTAGCCTGCGGCAACTTTTACATCGGAATTCAAGAGCAGGTAATGCTGAAATCTTCCGCGAAGTTTGTTTAATCCTTCATTGTAGCCTTGTGCAAACCCCCAGTTTTGGTTTAACCTGATTTGCTCAACCCCAGGGAATTCGGATTCAAGAAAGGTCAGGGAGTCATCGGTGGATCCGTTGTCAACCACCACCACAGCATGGTTTTCTGAGTGTTCAATAACGGAGGGTAGAAAGGTTGAAAGATGTTCCCTACCGTTGAAATTCAGGATGACAATCGCAAGTTCTTTCATGGATCAGTACTGACGAAATAAATCGATGCTGTTTTGTCCCCAACTGCGTTGGTTGAAAAGATTGGGGTCGTCTACGGTTCCATTCACTGTATTTCGACGCGACAAGACTTGCGACCAACCCGGATTTTTTACTTCGCCAATCAAATCGCTGTGAAGCAAGCGAAAGGCATTGTTGGTAAGGTCCGGATTGTAAAAAATGAAACGTCGGTTGCTGAATTTCCCAATTTTATTGTAAAACCAAACCTCGTAAGGGTATTCGGAAGGAGATCCTTCTTTCAGATTCGAGATGCTGGGTGCACCGTACTGCAGGTAAACCCTACCTCGGTCTGTTTCATACCCTTGCTGAAAATTCGTTTTGTATAGCCCTTGGACATACAGTACCTGTTCTTTGTATTTGATCCAGGCTTGATAGGCATCACCCGGCGCGGTTTGGTTCCAAAACGCTTGAAGGTATTTTCGAATGGCACCGAAATCTTTGGATTTTAACAATTCACGGATGTTGCGGTTTTCAGCGGCTTTTGCAATGGGTAAAATGCTTCCCAGGTAAAAGTGCAAACTGTCATCGCTAATGGACGTTTGAAAAGCGGGATCCATAACAACGTTGTGAAAATCAAGGGTGTCGTCCGCGCTAAAATTACCCCGTTCAAAGGTGTAGGTACTGGTTTGTAAGATGCTATCTTTTTCGTTGATCAGGGATATTTCGTAGGCATACGCTCCGCTGGGAAGTGGGGCGATATCGATGGTTTTTAACCTCGGTATCACAGGATCACGTTCTTTGATTTCGTAGCTTTGGTGATACGCGTATAGTTCTTTTTGCGCTTCGGTATCTATGACTCTTTCTTCAAGAAAAAACCTCTGCTGCTTGTTGGTTGAATTGAAATACACCTCGTAATAAAAAGGAATCTTACTTAATTGCGTTCCGAAATAAGCGTTGATTTTCGGCACCATTTGATAGCCATTTTTTTGGAAAACTCCCTCGGTGGTGTCTGGTACCGCAATTTCAATCGCTTCAAGGTGGGATATGCTTGCTGCCTTCGATAAATCAAGCACTTCAATGAGTTGACTTCCTTGGACCATCGATTTTTCGGTGTTTTGGTCTGCTATTCTGAGGTTGATTTGATGGATTCCTGGAGGGAGTGGAACCCTTCTTAGTTCGTAAAAGTCCTCCACTACGCTGTCCGAAAATGAGGGACTGTTCAACAAATACGCATCGTTGAAAACGCTTTTCAGGCTGTCTTTAATGTCAATGCTCAGAAAAACAGTTGCTTGTAATCCGTCTTTCGTAGCTTTGAATTTGGTGCTGCGTGCATCGAATTGAAAATGAAGTTCCAGGTAATTGCCTATTTCGGGATCGTAAAATTGAACGGTATTGAAGTAGGCCCGAACCGCGTTTTTTTGTGCATGAAATTCCTTCATGCCCAACACGATGATCAACAGGAGGAATGTTCTCTGCATATCCTTAAAAGTACAAAAATTACTCATCAAAGTGCATTCTGATTTTTTGACTTAGTTGACGGTTATACGTTTCCACCAAATATTTGAGGTAGTTTTCGGTAGATTTCGAAATGCAGCGCGTGTAATTTTTTAGCCGATGGTTGATGTGTTCTTGCAACATTTCAACGCAGCGAATGCCTTCGTCTTGATTTTTTGCTTTCCCCGTAATGGCCTCAAAATGGTTGTTCAAGGAGTTTTCAACCGCCAGTTTTCCTTTGATTCCAGCGTCGAGGCATTCGTAATAGTTTTCTTTCATGTTGAACCGGTTCAACACCTCAAGGTCCAGGTATTTTTCATACCCTTTGGGAAATTCGAATTCCACCTCAAACTCGAGGTCCTCCAACTCTGAAATGCGCGACTCCAAAAAGCGGTCCGGAAATCGAAAAGCGTCTTGCCAATTAACATGATCTTGCCAATAACCAAAGCGACGCACATTATTTCCAAGGTCGATGACTTGAAAGGTGTCTTTACCGGGGATTTTACGCGAACCGCGGCCAATCATTTGGTGATATAAGGTCAACGATCGCGTCGCACGGTTGATGATGATGGTTTTAACGGTCGGTTCGTCAAACCCCGTGGTTAAAATTCCCACCGAGGTAAGTACCGCATTCGGCGTTTTTTTGAACCAGCTTAACACGTCTTTGCGTTCCTTTTCCCCCATCGTACTGTCGAGGTGGCGAACGTTATACTTGTGTTTTTTGAACAGTTCAAACACTTGAATCGAGGTTTCGATTCCCGCATTGAAAATCAGGGTTTTGGTGCCAAGGGCAACTTCTTCGTAGGCAAACAGTAATTTTTCCTGCATGAAATAATTGCTGAAAACGACATCGGAACTGCTTACGGTAAAATCGCCGTTGTTGCCAATTTTGAGCCCGTGTAGGTTCACGTCGTAGTTGTAGGTTTCGGCATCGGCCAAATAACCAAGGTCAATTAGTCCTTTGATGCTTTCTCCATGAATCAACTTGTGGTAGTGGTCTTTCAACGGCAAGGCTTTATTGCTGCTGAGCGGCGTTGCGGTAACACCGAGGATATTGCTTTCCTTGTAATATTGAAAAATCTTTCGGAAACTGTTGTAGTGGGCTTCATCCACAATGACCAACCCGACCCCTTCAATGAAATTTTGATCGTCTTGAAGGCGATTGTTGAGCGTTTCTACCATGGCAATGTAGCAATCGCAGTCCTGCTGATCTTCAATGGTTTTTACCCCGGAGTTGATGATTTTATTGGCAACACCAATGGCCAAGAGCTGATGAGAAGTTTGGATGGAAAGTTCGATCCGATGGGTTAGGATAAGGACGCGTTTATTCCATTCTTGAATATACTGTTTAGCGATATCGGAAAAAATCACCGTTTTTCCTCCCCCAGTTGGTAATTGGTAAAGCAGGTTAAAGGGCTGACCGTTGCTCCTCAATTCTTGGAGGACTTGTTCAACCGTTGCGGCTTGAAAGGGATAAAGCTCTTTGGCTTTGTATAGGTCGGTGTCAATCATGAACGGCGTAAAACGCAAAAGTACATTGCTTTTACCATATTTGTGTTATCGTAAGGTTAGATTCCGCTCCATTTAGCGCACAAAATACCGCATGCAATGGCAGCATTTAAGGATTCTGCGTTTCCAAACCGTGGAATGGTAATGCGATTGTGTAATAGGGGCATGACAGATGGCGAAATTCCGGTACTCTCGCTACCGATGACGAGGATTCCTTCCGGTGGCCATACAAGGTCTTGAATCGACGCTCCTTCCAATACTGCGCCGTAAATGGGTAAATTGGTTTGTTTCAGAAATACTTCAAGTTCTGTATACTGAACAGAAGTCCTAAAGATGCTACCCATCGATGCCTGAACGGTTTTGGGATTGTAACAATCCACCGATCCTTTTGAAAGCACTACTTCTGAAATACCAAACCAGTCTGCGATCCGCAGCATACTGCCTAAATTTCCGGGGTCTTGAATTCCATCTAAGCATAGAATACGATTCCCTTTCGGCGATTTGAAGGCTGGGATTCGGCAAACGGCAATCACTTCTTGCGGCGATTTCAAGGTTGAAATCCGTTGCATTTCGGTCGGGGAAACATGAAACAATGGGATCGAACTGGAGATGGTCGATGCATCAAAGGATTCAGTATGAAGGACACAATCGATCTCAACGAACGAGGAATCTAGGGCCTCTTCTACCATTTTATTTCCTTCCACAAGGTACCTGCCTTGTTCCTCCCGACCTTTCTTGTGGTGCAGTGATTTGAGGTCGTGAAGTTGGTTTTTGGTTAACCGTTGCATGCGTCGAATTGCTTAACTTTATACCCGATGAACAAAGGTATTCTTTTTAGTGTTTGCCTGCTGATATTTTTAACGGCGTGTCGCCTAAGTAAAAATGTTCCAAAGAACCAGTATTTACTCAAGAAAGTTGAGGTAAATTTAACCCAGCAGGGTTCAATACTGAGTGCTTCAGACCTGTATTTCCTTCTTCGCCAACAACCGAATCAAAAAGTCATGGGAATCCCGATTCGATTGATCATGTACAATGCAGTGGATTCCGCCAAAGTTGCCAAGAAGCGGGGGTATAAAAACGATAAATTAACAAAAACCAATGCCAAGCGAATCCAAAAGATGGATCATATTAATACCCGGAGAATCGCTCAAGCTCGTGCTAAAGGGCAAGATTTTTACAGCCAGAAAATCATTCCCTTGAAAGATACCCTAAATCCTACAAGGTTTTTTCGCGAATGGTTAAAGTACAAATACGGAGAGCGCCCTGTTATTTATGATTCCACCTTGTACGGGATTTCTCAATCGCAATTGCAAATTTTTTTAAGAAAAAAAGGATTCTATGAATCTCAAATTAGCCCTCAAATCTTGAATAATCCCGAAAAACGAACAGTTACCCTTCGTTTTGATGTTTCAGCGGGTTTACCCTACAGAATTGATTCTGTTTCCACGAAAGGGCCAAGTTCACTGACCAATTTTTACAAAGCCTTCTTAGAAGATGAACAGAAAAAGAACAGCGAACATCCGCTCATTGGTAAACCCTTGGATGAGGATATGTTAGCCACGCAAGCGGAGGAAGTCGCCCGGTACTTTAGGAATTTTGGTTTGTACGGATTTACAGGAGACAATGTAAGGTACGAGGTTGATACCAACGCGCGCTCAAAACGGGCAAAAGTATTGGTTCAATTCTTACCAAGAAAAGTCATTCACCCCGAGATTAAGGATAGCTTAGTGGTTGTTCCCTTTGAAAGGTATTTAGTAAATCGGGTTTTTTTCCACCTGAGCGATTCCAACAATGTAACAGGTTCTTTCGATCAATATAAGTCCATGAAACGTTCTTCGAATGAGGGAGGGCTTGGGGAACGCGGATTTTTGGAAACCTATGAGTCGTTGACCTACGCCGAACTTAAATGCGATAAAAAAGCAGCCAAGCGTTTTAAATTAACCAAATCGGACATCAATCCCTACCGAGTCGTTGAGGTATACTTCAACGGAGAAAAACCCGGAGTGAGACCTCATCTCTTGGAACTTCAAAATTATTTGGAACCTACCAATATTTATAAGGATAAGTACGTTGAAAGAAGCTATCAATTTTTGAATCAGTTGGACCTGTTTACCGCTATTAAGCCGGTGTTGAAAGAGAATGTTGGTAAGAAAAGCGTGGACGTACACTATTACTTGACCCAATCCAAAATTCAGTCTTTTGCTTTCGAACCTCGATTTACCTCGTCTTTTGGTTTGTTAGGGGTGAATGCCTCCTTGAATTATCAAAATAAAAATGTTTTCCGAGGAGGGGAGCGCCTAAGCATTTCGCTCGGCGGGGGATTTGACTCTCAACCCGTGGTTTTTGCCGATGGTATCACCGAAGGAAGGACCTTTAATACGTTTGAATTTGGTCCCAATATTAAGCTGGAAATCCCCGGTTTGTTTCCCGTTCCCGTTTGGATTATTTCTAAGCGGCAAAAACCTTCCACGGTTTTCAATGCAGCAGCTAACGTGGAGCACCGCGATATTTTTGACCGTTCGGTCCTTCAATTCAGCTACACGTGGAAATGGTTAGTGGGGAAAACCCAAGTCTTCACGGTTGGCTTACCCGGCATGTCCACCGTAAAATTTGTTCAATTTAAAAAAGATAATTTTTTTGAAGCTCAAATCAATGCCTTAAACGATTTGTTCTTGCGAAATTCCTACAGCAACCAACTTATTTGGGAGGATTTTAAATTCCAATTCGATTGGTCCAATGTAAAAAAGGATTTTCGCGCCGATGAAGGGCATTCGGCTCGGAAAATACTGGCTGATTTACGCTATTTTAACTCGACTTCATTGGCCGGAAATACCTTGCGTCGCTTTAGCAACCATCAAGACACTCTTGCAGGAGGTATTCAAACCGTTTTTGGGAATGCCTTCGCACAGTTTTTTCGAACCGATCATCAGTTTACCTTAATTCGTCGATTTAAATCCAACTTGCAATTTGCTGGGAAAATGAGCGCTGGGGTTGGGGTTCCTTATGGAAATTCCACCACTTCTATGCCTTACGATTACAGTTTTTTTGGGGGAGGACCTAACGATAATCGCGGGTGGAAAGCAAGATCGTTAGGCCCGGGTGCTTATCGAGGATATCGGGATTCAACCGGCACGGTAACGCAATTGGGGGACATTCGCTTGTTTGGTTCCTTGGAATTTCGCTTTCCTTTGGGCGGAATGCTCTCCTCATGCGTCTTCTCGGATTTTGGGAACATTTGGACCTACCGTAAAGACGATAACCGCGAAGGTGCAGAATTTACTAAGGACTTCTATAAACAATTGGCCTTTACGCTGGGTACAGGTCTGAGAATTGATTTAAGTATTTTGATTGTACGCGTTGATATTGGCTTTCCCATTTTCAACCCAGCGCTACCCGGCCAATCGAAATGGATTTTTAAGCCGAGAGACGCCTATTATTTGGATGGAGCGCAATATTATGGTTACACCACTGGAACATCTCAAGAGCAAATGCAAAAAGCAAAAGAACGGCTTCCACGTCCTTTTATTCCATCCTTAAATTTCGGTATCGGATTACCCTTTTAACCCTATGAAACTTTTGTATGTTGTAATTTTCATGGCTGTATTTTCCAGTTGCATGAAACGTAAGTATGCCGATTTGGTGATCCACAACGCGGTCATTCATGTGCTGGATGAAAACAATTCAACAGGTGAGGCGATGGCGGTGCGCGATGGTAAGGTGTTGGAAGTGGGGCCTGAACGTCAGATTCTCAACAAGTACCGATGGGGAAAAAGCATTGATGCCCAAAAAAAACACATTTATCCGGGATTTACCGACGCACATACGCACCTGTTTTCTTTAGCCAAACAAAACTTAGGGGTTGATTTAACCCAATGCCGTTCCATTGAGGACATGTTTGATAGCATTTCAAATTATGAAAATATAAAGAAGAGGCATTTTATCATCGGTCGTGGCTGGAATCAAACAACATGGCCCCG
Organism: Flavobacteriales bacterium; assembly: GCA_947500875.1. GTDB lineage: Bacteria > Bacteroidota > Bacteroidia > Flavobacteriales_D > Crocinitomicaceae > UBA952. Next base: position 18,518 of record CANMUN010000014.1, read on the forward strand.
TGATGCGATGCCAACCAATGATCGATTGTCGGAATTGTTTCCTGATATTCCTGTGGCGCTTTACCGAATCGATGGTCATGCCTTGCTTGTTAACGATGCTTTACTGGAGCAAATTAAAGACCGTAGTCCGATCATGCGCGCCTCGTTTGATACCGGTCTTTTCATCGATGATGCCATGGCGATTCCTGAGGCGGTTATGAGGGATTACGACGGTGCAGAATATCGAGCGCAGTTGTTGGAAATTCAGCAGCAATTGTTGCATTTTGGAATCACGAGCGTGCATGAGGCGGGCATTAACGCACAACAATTTAACATGCTCAAGGCGTTAGACCATTCCAAGAGATTACAGGTTGATATTTATGCCATGTTGATGGCCAATGAGGAGAATTTTGCCCTTGCATCACGGATGAAACATTATTCATCGGACCATCTTTCGGTTCGAAGTTTTAAATTGCTTCTGGATGGGGCATTGGGCTCCAGAGGTGCTTTATTGAAGCAACCGTATTTGGATGAACCGCAACATCGTGGACTTCTTTTAGCCTCTCCGCAAGAATTGACAAAATGGGTGGAAAGGAGTTTATACCTGGATTATCAATTGAATGTTCACGCAATTGGGGATTCCGCCAATAAATACGCTCTACTGGCATTCAAGAAAGCATTTATAACGAAACCCGATCATCGTTGGAGAATTGAACATGCTCAAACCGTAGACCCCCAAGATTTACATTGGTTTAAGGATTATGCAGTCTTTCCCTCGGTGCAGCCCACCCACGCCACGAGCGACTATGCTTGGGCATTGAACCGATTGGGAAGCAAGCGGCTGTTGACCGCTTACACGTATCAGAGTTTATTGGAGCAATTTGGTATGATAGCTTTCGGCACGGATTTTCCTGTGGAATCCATGAACCCGTTTTTGACCTTGCGTTCCGCTGTACTTCGGGTAACTCCGAAAGGCATGCCTCAAGGGGGCTTTCAACGTTCAGAATCCGTGAACTTGGATAATGCTCTCAAGGCAATGACGGTATGGCCGCAGTTTGCATCTTTTTCCGAAAGTAAAAAAGGTTCCTTAACGGAAGGCATGGAGGCTACCTTTTTTATCGCAGAAAAAGCGTTTAACGAAGCCAACATTCCCGAGGATAATTGGTCGCGAATGACCTTTATTCGTGGAAGAAAAGTTTACGACTCCGAGGAGTAATTTAGAAGGAAGGGCAAGAAATTTTGCGGAAGTTTTTCGCTTTTTTCTTACAGGCTAAGTTAAAGCCAAGAGAAACTTCGTGAGATCCACCGGAAACACCGTTGCCTAATTTAGAAACCGTGATATCGTAAGAGTATCCAATTTTGAATTTGGGAGTTTGGATGCCAAGGCACAAAATGAACGCATCGCGGTTCCTGTACCAGGCTCCTGCGGTAAAGTTCTCATAACGAATGTAAGTTCCAATACTTAACTCTTGAAAACCATTTTGATATTGGTAAATTACGTTAGGGCTGATGGAGGTAGAATTTGAAAATTTATTCCGGCTTAACTTAATATTTGCCCCGGCATGCCCTGTAAACCTCATGGGTAATTTGCTTGTACCCAAAATCATCGACTCATCCGGACGGTTCAAGTGATGCGCTGCAACCCCGAAATAAAAGATATCGGTGTAACCAACCAATCCCGCGGAGGCATCAAAAAAACCTCGACGACCGTTTCCTCGTGGAACATCACCGGTTTGGTAGATGAACCCACGGCGCGGGTCGATCATGTCTCCAAACGTAAGTTTACTCCAATCGAGGTATTTTTGAAAATAGGCGGCTCGTACCCCTGCCATCATCGAAAACTTTCGAGTTATTTTTAAATTGTAACTGTAAATTGCCCCAACCATGGTAGTAGATATGGTACCTCTTCCTTGTTGGTCGTGCAGGGCAATAAACCCTAGACCGCCTGAAATGTTCTTAACATAACTATCGTACGAAAGGCTGTATGTTACGTAGTTTCCTGTCAATTGTGGCCATTCATTCCGATAATTCATTCCGATTCGCGGACAGCCTGTTGAACCGGCTAGCGCAGGATTCAAATAAACGGGGTTTGCATAGAATTGGGTAAACGTAGGATCCTGAGCTAGAGCGGTTGCAGCAATGGCTAGGGAGGCGATGAAAAAACTGAACTTTTTTATTTTCATGATTACAAAGATATATAACGTCTTGATTTACGGCTAACTTTTGAACTAATTCTTAAGGTTACTTGATGCAAGTAATAATTTTGCTGAGTTGCTAGATTGTTGCTTTTCGTTGCCTGATATAGGATAGAGGCTTTTTCGCCATGGAATCCGAACAAGGCTGTAATCGATTTGTCTAACCCGTAATTTCCACCAACCACCAAGTTTTTGAACTGGAAACTACCCCCCATTTGAGTTCTTTTGTATTCCGTGCTGAATTCGTGAAGAACTTGGGGTGAAAAACGTATTTGTCCTTTGTGGGCGGAGAAATCGGTGCCTGCAACGAGGATGGTGTGATGTTTGGACCTTCCAATTTCGCTAAAATCGTTGGTGTGTATGTTGTCTTGATGTAAGAAGAGGTTTTGCATTTGTGCCCCAAGGTAAATGGGACCCAGGTTGAGCATTACTCCGGCATTCAAATCCCGGTAATACAAGCTTTTACCTACTGGTAGGTTTTCGTTGTAGTTGAATTGTTGCAACAATAAGCTGTTGTAGGTAAACGCACTTTGGGCCATTGCTTTTTCGGCGTTTAAACGTTTTTGTCCGAAATGGAACGAGACGGAGGGTTCAAGGGTGATGTAGCGCGAAAGGGCAATTTTAGGTGAGTAAACCATGCGAACGTTCCATTCTTGAATGGTGCTTTGGTTAAAATTGCTGTAGTTTGCTACGAGTCCAAAACCGCTTTTGATATTGCGATTATAGCCGTCGATGCTGATTTGTTGGCTGATTTTGGATTGAGGCGACATCATGCCACGGATAAAGGTGGTGGTTTGTACCTTGGTTTGCGAAGAATTTCCGGTAAATCCTTCATTGATGTCCAAATGAGCAAGCTCTTGGGCAACGTATACGCGGTCTTTTTGGGTTGCAGCTACTTGGTCTTTCTTGAGGAATTTACTCACGGCGTTCGATGGATGGAAGGTCCAATCCCACGTGTTTTTTGAACGTTCTTTTTTCAGTTTATCGCTGACCGAAGGTTCGATTTTTTCCGATAGTTGGAGCTCGGAAATGGAGGGTTCAAAGGTTAACTCGGGCAATGGAACGTGAATTTTGAGTGTGTCCAGAATTTCTTCGTTTTGATTGCATGTACTGATTTCTTGCACTAAAGGTTTCGATAACGAAGCGATCTTCGATTCATTTTCGGTGTTAATAACTTTTAGTCCACTTTCGTTGGCTTCCAACGCTGTTTCATTCAAGGAAACATGGTTAAAAGGTCTAATGGCCAAGCTTTTTGGATGCGAATTTGCCTTTGCGGTAGGCTGCATTTCAGTAGGCAGCACCTCATACTGCTTGGTGTAAGGCCTAAAAGGTATCCAAAAAAGAAAGATCATCGAGGGGATGGCTATTTTTCCAAACCACCACAACAGGTGATTTTTTTGAACCTTGTTGGTTTCTTGCGTGCGTGAAATAGCGGCCAAGCTCTCCTGCAATTCTTCGGTTACTGGGAAATTGATTTTCGAGGCTTTCCAAGCTTCCGCATCCGCTTCATACTCGGGGTTGAGCAACAAGAAAAGCTGCAGTTGCTCTTCTTGTTCAGGAGAAAGATTACCCTCAATCCAGTCGAAGAGCCAATAGTCTATGTTTTCGTGGTTAGGAGTTTTCAAGCGAAGTAATGAATCGTTTTTAATTGATTTTTCACCTTCAATCGCGCACGAAAGAGGTACACCTTCACTTGAGATGGATTGAGCTCCAACAGGGCGCCAATTTCCTCGTAGCTGTAGCCTTCGAGGTCTCTCAAGAGCAAGATGCTTTTTTGCAAGGGAGGGAGCATGCCAACCGTCTTTTCAATGATTTCTTTGGACTCGAAATCAAAACGGTCTACACTGCTGCCAGCATCCAACTGAATCGATTGCACATAGGACAGGCGATTACGACGTTTGATGAAATTCAACATCGAGTTGTGGGCGCAAGTATACAACCAGCCCTTCACCTTATCTAACTCAACACGTTCAGCATGAATCCAAAGCTTTTCAAAAACGTCTTGCACAACATCGCGGGCATCGTCTGCAGAGCCTAAGAAATTGAGGGCATACCTCAAAAGGCCTGTTTGATTTTCCCTTACGATATTCGTGTAAACGTTTTGCTCCAAAACTTGCAGTTTCAATTAAAAACAATTCTCCAAGGGTGAAAGTTACATAAACCTTCACCGTAACACATAAAAATACAAATTAATTGAGTAAAGATGGGTTCCCAATGAATAAATGCCTTTTTTGAATGAGAATTTTAGCGCAAGGCACTGGGCTAAAATCCGAAATTATTGAAACCGGTTTGCATTAATTTTTGGTAGTTATTTTCATCGAACATGAAGAGTTGCGAGGGCTTGTGAGGTACGCCTAATTGCTTTTCTTCCAGCGATTTAACGAGGTTTAGTTTCTGGATTTTCCTTCGAAAATTTCGTTTATCCATGGGTTTATCCAGTATGGCTTCATACAGTTTGTGAAGTTGTCCAAGGGTGAATTTTTCCGGTAGCAAATTGAATCCGATCGGACGAATATTGATCATTTGTTTTAATTGCCGCTTGGCTGCAGCTAATATCTCCATGTGGTCAAATGCCAATTCATGGATATTGTTCAAAGGAATCCAAGCCGCGGATTTAGCAAAAGAGGAGGCTTGGGGAACATAGTCCTCCATTTTAACAAGCGAAAAGTAGGCAACGGTTATTACCCGAGCCTCAGGTTGCGCTCTTACTTTTTGCAGCCATGACTGATCCGAAGCCTTTGAAATACGGTTGGGGTCACCGAAGGCGCCAATTTGTTCAAGGTAAATGTTCTTAAGCCCGGTAAGCTCTTCCAAAACGCGAATCGCCGCTTGGTCTAAATGTTCGTTGTTGTAGATTAAATTGCCCGGTAAAGCACAGGGAACCGATGTTCCGTCCGCACGATCGATCACCAATACGTTGAGTTTGTCGAAATCAAAGCCGAATATTACACAGTCAACTGAAACGTTAGGATTCAGTTCAAGTGGCGTATTTTTTTTGATTTCTTGTTTCACGTTTTGGGTATTTCGTATATTTGAAAGTGTTAATTTGACACAAAGCACACGAATAAGTACCTTGAGTTTATGATTTTTATAGTTGAAAGCGGTTCTACCAAAAGCGATTGGGTTTTGTTAGATGGCAAAAATAACCAATCTTTTTATTCTACCATGGGCTTCAATCCTTATTTCCATTCGTCGGAATTGATTGAACAAGAGTTAAAGAAAAACTCCCCGATGATGCTGGTAGCTTTTGAAATTACCGAGGTTTTTTTTTACGGAGCTGGCTGTTCAAGCGATAAAATGAACGACATCGTCAAAAAGGGTTTATCCAAGGTTTTCCCCAATGCCCTTGTCCATGTGGATCATGACTTAGTGGCCTGTGCCTATTCGACTTATTTGGGGCGTCCGGGTATTTCGTGCATCATCGGAACGGGTTCCAATTCCTGTTATTTCGACGGGAAGGATGTCACAGAGGTTGTTCCTGCTTTGGGATACATCTTAGGTGATGAGGGGAGTGGAAGTTATTTTGGTAAAAAATTGCTCGCTTCGTACCTCTATCATAAACTTCCCACGCATTTGGCAGCTGATTTTGAAGAAATGTACGGTTTGGACAAGGAAGCGATAGTCGATAAAGTCTATCGTGAGCCGAATGCCAATGTTTTCATTGCTTCGTTTATGCCCTTCATCGCTAAACACAGCGATGAACCTTATTTTCAAACCATGATTGAAGCAGGTTTCAAGCACTTTATGGAAGTACACGTTTGTTGTTATTCCAATTTTAAATCGGTGGATATACACTTCGTTGGTAGCCTTGCCGGAATTTTTCGTGCCGCTCTCGATCGCGCTGCTGCTTCATTGGGCATTGCAGTGACAAGTGTAGTTCGTAAACCCGCAGAAGGATTGGTGAATTATCATCTGAAGTACATTTTAAAAGACAAAATTACCCAAGGATAACATGAAGTATTTTAAGGTTTTAATCTTTGCATTCGGAGCATTTTTATCTCCAATGGCACAAACACCGCAAACACCTATTCATGCATCGGTGATATATGAGGTGAACGTTCGACAATTTTCGAAGGAAGGAACCTTTGCCGAAGTGCAAAAAGCACTCCCTCGTTTAAAGGCGATGGGAGTAGACATTCTATGGTTAATGCCCATTCATCCCATCGGGGTTAAAAACCGTAAAGGAACACTTGGAAGTTATTATGCCGTTCGCGATTACAAGGGCATCAATCCCGAATTTGGGAACTTAACTGATTTTAAGAACTTGGTCGATGAAGCTCACCTTCAAGGCATGCGCTTAATCATTGATTGGGTTGCAAATCATTCCTCTCCCGATAATGTATGGCTCGATCAAGGTCATAAAGATTGGTATACCTTAGATTCTACGGGGAATGTCCAGCCAACCCTCGGAACCGATTGGTGGGACGTTGCGGATTTGAACTACGAGAATCAAGAAATGCGCAAAGAGATGATTGCTTCCATGAAATATTGGGTGCAAGAATGCAACATCGATGGGTTCAGATGCGATGTAGCCGGATGGGTACCTATGGATTTTTGGGTTCAAGCAAGAAAGGAATTGGAAACGGTAAAACCCCTTTTCATGTTGGCAGAATCGGAAGGAGCTGATCAACACCAAGCGTTCGATATGACCTATGGTTGGGAATTTCACCACATCATGAATAAAATCGCTCAAGGTAAAGCAGAGCCCTCTGAAATCTTAACCTACCAGGAAAAGGACAAGGAATATCCCAAAAATGCCATTCGCATGTATTTTACCTCAAACCACGACGAAAACTCTTGGAATGGAACGGAAATGGAGCGCATGGGGGATGCTCGCTTTGTAATGGCTGTTTTGTCGTATGCCATGAACGGTATGCCACTGATTTACAATGGACAAGAAACGTCGCTGAACCGTCGCTTGTTGTTTTTCGAAAAGGATCAGATTAACTGGGATAAAATGGACATGGTCTCTTTTTACTCCACGTTAAACGCGGTAAAGCATCGTAATTATCTTTTGGCAGCAGACAGGTATGAAGCTTACGAAAAGTACGAATTATTGAACGGTGGAAAAGTCATTGCTATTACTAGGTTATCGAATACATTTCCAGGTACTGAAGTGGTTTTTTATTTGAACCTTTCTGCCGAAAAACAAACCGTTAAAGGTCCTTTGGATAGCAAAGCGCAATGGACGAATGTGTTTACTGGAAAACGATTTAAAAAAGCAAACAAGCCGTTTAAGTTAGCTCCTTGGGGCTACCTAGTCATTGAAAAATAGCCTCCATGGAAACATCGAAAAAACCAGCGCTGAGTTTTTGGCAAATTTGGAACATGAGCTTTGGTTTCATGGGAATTCAATTTGGATTTGCCTTGCAAGGAGGCTATATGTCCCGAATTTTTCAAACCCTCGGTGCAACCCCGGATGAAATTCCGGGACTTTGGATTGCTGCACCACTTACCGGATTATTAGTTCAGCCAATCATCGGATTTTTGTCCGACCGAACATGGTCCGTGCGTTTTGGTCGAAGGAAACCCTATTTCTTAATTGGTGCTATTCTCAGTTCCTTTGCTTTATTCTTTGTGCCGTATTCTTCTGAATTATGGATTGCGGCGGGCTTTCTTTGGGTGCTGGATGCTTCAATCAACATCAGTATGGAGCCTTTTCGTGCCTTGGTGGCGGACAAATTGCCAGAAAGTCAACGCTCGTATGGGTTTGTTTTGCAAACACTTATCATAGGAATAGGAACTTGGGTAGCTTCCAACCTACCTTGGATGGTGACGCAATTGGGCTTTCCTGAATCCGATGACAACACGGTGATTCCCGACAACGTTAAGGTCGCTTTTGGAATTGGGGCCTTGGTGTTTTTACTCAGCATTCTTTACACAGTTCTTACGACCAAAGAATATCCTCCGGAGGATGAAGATGTTTTTAAAACACAAAAGAATCAAGGTAATTTTATCAAAGACTTTCTGAATTCGGTACGTACCATGTCGTCTACCATGTTGAAGTTGGGAATTGTTCAGTTCTTCAGTTGGTTTGCGTTTTTTACCATGTGGAGCATGGCTACTCCAGCACTCACTGCGCATGTTTACAACGCACCCGCTCCCAACAAATCGGAGTTTAATATAAACGTTGCCACTGAAAAATCCACCTTCGAAGCCATGAATGTGGCGTACCAACATGCCTCGGATTCGGTGGGTTCCAACATGGGAGTTTACGGCTTAACGTCGATGGTTTTTGCACTTTTGTTAACGTTTTATGCTGCAAAACGTACGGTAAATCGTAAATGGATTCACCTCGTATCCCTAGTGCTTGGAGGGATTGGTTTTATTTCGATGCGCTATATCCCGGATGCATCCTATTTGTGGATTTGCTTTGCATTAATTGGGTTTTCTTGGGGTAGTATTCTGTCCATGCCCTATGCCATGTTGTCGAGTTCAGTGGATGAAACGAAGATGGGGTTAATGATGGGCCTTTTTAATATGTTTATTGTAATTCCTCAAATTGTAGCAGCACTTGGAGGGGTCAATATGTTGTCCAAAGCGTTTGGTGATTCGCCCATTGCCCCCATGCTTTTGGCAGGCGTATCCTTGGTTATCGCTGGATTATGTAACTTATTGATTACGGATAAAACGGTAGCTCGTGGCTAATGTTAAAGCGCTTTTGTTCGATCTTGATGGAGTTCTTGTTTCCACCGAGAAAAATCACTTTATTGCCTGGTGTGAAACAGCGAGAACGCTCGGAATTTCGTTTTCGAAAGAGGATAATGAAGCCTTGAAAGGAGTCAATAGGGTAGATTCCCTAAAACAAATACTCAAGCTGGGAAATAAAACGTTAAGCAGCGAAGCGTTTGAATCCTTTCTGGTTTTTAAAAACAAGATCTATCTGGACTCCATTAGCACTTTGTCTGAGGCAGATTTGTTGCCGGGTGTACATGCGCTATTACGGCAGGCTCAATCCATGGGGGTGAAAATTGGCCTTGGGTCCTCGAGCAAGAATGCACCAATGATCTTAGACCGTTTGGGTGTTAAGCGTTTTTTTGATGTTGTAATTGACGGCAATGGGGTTACTTATCCCAAACCGCATCCGGAAGTGTTCTTGAATGGAGCCAAGGCTCTGGGATTAGATCCATCGGAGTGTTTGGTTTTCGAGGATGCCTTGAGCGGTGTAACCGCTGCGAAAGAAGGAGGATTTCTTAGCATTGGTGTTGGTAACCCGCTATTGCAAAATGTTGCGGATGTTTATTTGAATAATTTGACAGAATTTAGGTTGGAAGCGTATGTGTAATTTATTTGAGGTGGATGCCTGGAAAATCATGGAACATGGGTTTGACCCATCCAAACAACAACAAGCAGAAAGCATATTTAGCATCGGAAATGGCGCTTTCGGCCAACGGGCAAATTTCGAGGAAACGTATTCAGGGACATCGTTGCAAGGGTCCTATGTAGGGGGCGTTTATTATCCAGATAAAACCCGAGTTGGCTGGTGGAAAAACGGTTATCCAGCATATTTTGCCAAAGTGCTTAATTCCTGCAACTGGATTGGCATTAACATCGAAGTGGACGGCGAATTGTTGGATTTACATGTACAAAAACCCAGTTTGTTTTACCGCGAACTGGACATGCAAAAAGGAACCTTAACCCGCAGGTTTAAGGTCAAATTCCAACAGGGAAAAGAACTGCAAGTGGAGTCCGTCCGATTTTGTTCCATGGATAATGACGAACTGGCCGCCATTAAATTCACGGTTACTCCGTTAAATTTCGATGGGAATGTGAAGTTTACTCCGTACCTCGATGGTAAAGTTCACAACCATGACTCCAATTACGATGAGTTTTTTTGGGAGGAGGATAGCCACAAAGTCGATGTGCAAAAGGGGTATCTCTGTACCACCACCAAAAAAACCAAGTTCAGCGTTGCGACCTCCATGCGATTTTCCTTTTGGAAGAACGAAGAGTTACTAACGATTCATCCGAATTGCCATGCCCGGGAGTTCTACGTTGAGAATCATTTCGAACATTATTTAGAACAAGGAAATTCCTATACGCTCAAGAAATACATCAGCATCGTATCGACCGTTCACCATTCAGAATTTTCAGTCCTTCCAAGGGCCATTAATCAGGTGCGGGATGCCTACGTCAAGGGCTTTGATGCTTTGTTTTCCGCTCACGTTCTTGCATGGAAAAACATTTGGGATAAGGCCGATATTGAAATAGAAGGCGACGTGGCTTCTCAGCAAGGGATTCGTTTTAATATTTTCCAACTTTACCAAACGTATACTGGTAAACACGCCCAATTGAATATCGGTCCGAAAGGATTTACGGGCGAAAAATACGGTGGGGCAACCTATTGGGATACCGAGGCCTATTGCCTTCCTTTTTACCTGAAAACGGCCGAACCGGAAGTTGCCAAACAACTGTTAGTATACCGCTTTAATCAACTCGATCGCGCCATTGAAAATGCCGAGAAGCTTGGATTTAAAAACGGAGCGGCGTTATATCCCATGGTTACCATGAATGGGGAGGAGTGCCATAATGAATGGGAAATTACGTTTGAAGAAATTCACAGAAATGGCGCCATTGCGTTTGGGATTTACAACTATGTTCGACATACGGGTGATCAGGAATATCTGAAAGATAAAGGCCGAAAAGTCCTCAACGGGATTGCACGTTTCTGGGCACAACGGTTCAATTGGTCCGAGGCGAAACAAAGTTATGTCATGTTAGGGGTTACTGGACCCAACGAATACGAAAATAACGTTAACAATAACTGGTACACCAATTACATCGCTAAATGGTGCATTGAATACGCATTAGAATGCGAGGCCTCTTTTGCGAAAACGACCTCATCCTTCCTCACCGATCAAGAAATTGAGGATTGGAGTGCCTTGGTAAAATCGGTTTATTTTCCAAAACTGGAGGGAACCCGAATTTTCTTGCAGCAAGACGGTTTCATGGACAAAGAACAACTTTCCGTTGCCGATATTCCTGCCCTAGAACGTCCGATCAACCAGCATTGGAGTTGGGACCGAATTTTACGCTCCATTTTTATCAAACAAGCCGATGTGCTTCAAGGATTGTATTTTTTTGAAGACCATTTTGATTTGGATACCGTTCGAGAGAATTTTGATTTTTATGAACCCAAAACGGTTCATGAGTCGTCACTCAGCCCGTGCGTTCATGTGGTCCTTGCAGCCCTGATTGACCGAATGGATAAGGCTTACGAGTTGTATTTGCGTACCTCTCGATTGGATTTGGACGATTACAACCACGAGGCCGATGAAGGTTTACACATCACAAGCATGGCGGGTACCTGGTTGAGCTTGGTAGAGGGGATTGCTGGTGTTCGCATTCATCAAGATGGATTGTCCATTAATCCAAAAATTCCGAGTGCTTGGAACGTTTATCGCTTTCAAATTCTCTACAAGAATCAACCTTTACGGATTGAGGTGAGCCAACAACACACGACGGTTACTAATGCAGGAAATCAACAGCTTTCCTTGCAATTGAAAGGTAAAACATATACGGTAGAGCCCTATGAGAGCATTATTTCTTAGTTCATGTATTATTAGCGGTTGGTTGCTATTCATGCAGCCCTTAAATGCCCAAGTTAACCCAACCCAACGCCAAGTAGTGCTGCAAGGCTTTTGGTGGGATTACTGGAATTCGAATTATCCGAACGGTTGGGCGAATTACCTGACCGAATTAGCGCCGCGTTTACGTGAGCTGGGTATCGATGCAGTATGGATTCCACCAACCATCAAAAATTCTGGCACCAACAGCGTTGGATATTCCCCCTTTGATCATTACGATTTAGGCGATAAATTTCAAAAGAATTCGCTTAAAACGCGCATGGGGGACAAAGACGAGGTGCTGCGAATGATGGCTGTTCTCAAGGCGAACGGCATTGATGTGCTGCAAGATATCGTATTGAACCATGTGAGCAATGCGGGATCCGCTTTTGGTCATGGTGGACAAGATCCTGCAGCCATGGATGACGGTCAAAACAACCGCTATAAGAATTTCCGATACGTATCCTACACAACTCCGGCCACCTCGGAGACCGCAACGAATTATTTTGCTCGTTCAGGAAGATTTGCTAAAAATTGGCAGAATTTTTACCCCAACAATAACAATGTATGTTGCACCAACGACATCAATTCTCCCTTTTGGGGGCCGGACGTGTCGTATGAGTCCAATGCCTTTGGATTGAGCAGCAATGCCACCTATAATCCCGCACAAACATCCGATTACATGCGTTCGGGTATGAGAAATTGGTTGATTTGGTATAAAAAGCAAATGGGGTGGGACGGAGTTCGAATTGATGCGGTTAAACATTTCCCGGCCTATGCGACCGAAGATTTTTTGTGGAACCTTCAGAACAACGCCGCGTGGGCAAGCGGTTCCAACGATATGTTCGCTGTGGGAGAATATGTTGGGAACATGGCGGAGTTGGACAACTGGTGCGGTGCGGTTCAAAATCGCGCAGGAACCTTCGATTTTTCGCTTCGTTTTGCTCTTCAGGATATTATTACGCAAGGGGGGAATTATAACCTGGGGAACATACCCGCAGCGCAACAGCAGAATCGATTGCGAACGGTGCCTTTTGTGAACAACCACGATACCTACCGTCCTCAGGTTGGTGCCAACGGTAACATCACGGGGTGGAACACGGGTTCTCAAATAGGTCAGCAGATTGAGATCGTAGATCCAAGAGCTTCTGTCGCTTACGCAATTGCCCTAGCGGTGGATGGTGCTCCTGAGATTTTCTTTGAGGACCTTTTCAATATTGGTTACTTGGGTAACCGGTTTAACCATGATCCCAAAGACACAAACGTATTAACAACTCATTCGGATGTCGAGAATCTCATCTGGTGCCATCAGAATTTGCATTTCAAAGACGGCGCATATTTCGTCCGATGGCAAGCGCAGGACGCCTTGGTGATCGAGCGGGGAGCTAAAGCGCTGATTGCGGTGAACGATCATTATTCGTCATGGCAAAATTTAACCAACGTACCAACGAATTTTCCTGCTGGAACGGTGCTAAAAGACTATTCAGGCGCCAATGGAAATGCAACGGTTGTGGTTAATGCCGCAGGACAGGTAAACATTTCGATTCCACCGTGCGACGGTTCTACAGCAGAGGGTAGGAGGGGATATTCAGTCTGGGCACCCGAAGGGATTTCCACGAATTACGTTCGGCCGTCAGAGAGCATTACCCAAGAATGGGAAATGGCCAATGACTTGGGCGACAGCCATGCCTCGTCGTTGCAACAAGGTGGAGCACTGCCGAACAATAGTACTGATTGTCGCGTGGTAGGTAGGGTTTTTCCCGATTCTTCCAGTACCTTAACCGTTAATATTTATCCGGAAAATCCGGATGTTTCCATTACCCTCGAGGTTTTGAATGCGCAATGTGAAGTCATCGATACGATTTCTGCCTTCGGGACCTTGAGTTATACCCATCCCGTTTCGTATGCTGGTTGGCACACCTTACGGATACGCAACAGTTCGGCGCTTCAACCAGGACAACGATGCTGGGTAAAAGCCAATTATACCGCTCCTCTTTCGGTGAATACGGCAGTGGCAAAGCAGAAATGCGCATGCACCTTAACGAGTGTTGGAATGGAAGAGTTGGACGAAGAGCTGTTCGAGGTTTACCCCAATCCTTTCAACGATGAGTTGGAGCTTACCATCAAGGATCATTCAAATGCGGTTAACGCCATAACCGTCTATCAAGCCAACGGAACCCAAGTTCATTATCGAAGTTTAAATGGGGAGAGCGTCCTGAATTTGGACACGCGTTCATGGGCTAAAGGGCTTTACTTTATCGAGGTAGAAACCTCGAAAGGTAGAGCAAGAACGAAAGTGATGAAGTACTAGCTTTAGTCGCAAATGCGTCCGAAGTGCTTGTCGTTGTGGAAATGCTGATCCAAACTTTCAAATTCTTTCAGCAATTCCGCACTGGGCTTTTGCTGTTGTAATTCACGAAGGTCCGGTTGACCGGCATCCACCCAAGCGGTATACCAAACGGAGCCAACGGCTAAAATAGACGCTTTTAAACGTCTTTCAACCATGCCGCTTAGCAATTGATGGTAGGCTTCGCAAAACTCTCTTGAATAGGTTGATATGGTCGTATTCCCACGCTGTTCATAGGCATATTTTCGGTCGGAAGGAAATGTTTTGGTAAGTTCTTTCTCCATGCGCAGTACGGAATCCAAGGCACTGTGAGATCCTTTAACCGCATCCCAACAAAAGGATTGCACATCGCGCTGGTAGGAAGCTTTACCTACAAAGTAGTCGTAATTCTCCGCGTTGATTTCCACCAAGCGGCTTTCCCAAAGTCCATGAATACCCTTTTGACCAGTCAGTTGTCCATTGTAATTTTCAGTCGTGTGCAAGGGCACATGCGCATCACCGATGTAGTGTCCAATTTCAGAGGAATATTTGAGGATTAAATCAAGGTTTTTACTTTCAAACGCTTTTTGCAATTTGTATTTTACGTGAAGAATATTCCAAGGAACAATCCCATAGCTTCGAAGCGTATCCTCGGTGTATTTTGCCACGGCATCCTTCCAATATTTGGGTAGCAATAAGAAGGGATCTTCCCCCGGTTTGTAGTAGTGGTCTAGGTCAATGTAATGGCATTCCGCCTCTCCTTCAACGGCGTACCTGCGTTTGTCGGGGTCTACTGCATGGTCGGTCAAAAATTCGATATTTTCCTTGTAAAACCCAAAGATTTGGGGAGGTAAGGTGAATACTGCTATTCGGTTGATGCGCTTGTGACCGAAGAATCCCCATTGCGGCTTGGAAGAGCTATCCGGCTTATAGGACAACAAAAAAGGAACGGTGGAAACAGCGAGGATTGCGAAACTACGCTTTAACCAATTTGCCATGCTTTAAGATCGGAATAACGTCCGTTTGATTGGGGGTTAAACAAAATTTAATGTCTTCGTTCAAATTTAAGTTTTTTAATCGACGACGATGTGAACTGGATTTTAAATATCCCAAATAGTTGTCTTTTGCCGAAAGAAACAGATATTTTGCCGCAATGGATGAATCCTCTATGGACGTGTAATCCCCGGTGGATACGAGATAGTCGCAAATGGCTCCAGCGCAAATGGTGTCTTCTAAGTTGAATTTATCTTGCCATCCTGAACAAAGACAAAGCACGTTTCCCTCTTGTTTTTCAAGCCATTTACAGAGCGCATCGAGGTTAAGAAATGAACCGACTACAACGTTTGGAGCTTCTTTGGCAACGTCCAAAGATTTGGTGCCGTTGGTGGTGGTAAGTACTATTTCTTGGCCTATGAATTCTTCCTTCATGTAGGAAAAAGGAGAATTACCAAAATCAAAACCCTCAACGATTTGACCTTTGCGTTCTGCACCGGCAAGGAAGCCTTTGATTTTGTATGCCAAGGCCTCTTCGATGGTGGGTACGGGGATGATGGCCGCAACACCGTATTGAAATGCCGTGCAAATCGCTGAGGTGGCACGCAACACGTCGATTACCACAACGGTTTCAAATTCATCCTTGAAATAAGCATATTCCCCAGGGGTAAAACACACCTCAATGCGCTTTCGGGTATCATTCATTGGGTAAAGTTAGCGAAAACACAGGAAATACTGAAGAAGGCTTAATTTTGCAGTAAATTTTTCCAATGTACAGCAATGAGTTTCAATCCATCGTAGAATACCGCAGATCAAATCGAAAATTTGACCCAACAGTTGATGTTCCAGAAGAGGTCATGCAGCGCAGCTTGGAACGCACTACGCTTTCTCCCAACAGTAGCAACATGCAGCTTTGGGAGTTTCATTGGATTCATGACCCTCGCTTACTGAAGGAGTTTGTACCGTTGTGCTTGGGTCAAAGCGCTGCTAAAACGGCTAAAGAACTCGTAGTTTTCGTGACGAGAAGGGATTTATATAAGAGGAGAGCACGTTGGAATAAGGCCCAGATATTGGCCCATCTTGGAGACCGAGAGCCCAATGCTTTCGAAAAGAACGGTTTAGCCTATTATAGCAAGGTTATGCCTTTGTTGTACGGGCGCGATGTTTTGGGCCTTCATACCTTGGCGCGTAGGTCTGTATGTTTTTTTGGTGGCTTATTTAAACCGTTCATGCGCTTTGGAGGTCGAACAGATCAACGCATCATGGTGCACAAATCGTGTGCATTAGCCGCACAAACATTCATGCTATCGATCGCGGCGGAAGGATTTCATAGCTGTCCGATGGAGGGATTCGACAAGTGGAGGGTTCGTAGAAAATTAGGCTTGCCCCTTGGTGTAGAAATCAACATGATCATCGCTGTAGGAAAGGGGACGGAACCCGGCATTTGGGGGCCGAGATTTCGGGTTCCCACCGAAGAAGTTATATTCAAGCACTGAAAACGCAGTTTACTTGTTTGAAAATCAGATAATTATGTATTGTTAATAAAAATATCCTGTAATCTTTCAAAATATATGCGTTAAATCAGCAAATTTGCGCCATGAAAAAGAAACGAGCCACAGTGATTTGGGAGAATGCGGAAGGACGGATTCTGCTGGTTAAAATGCCGAATAATTATTGGATGTTACCGGGGGGATATCCTGAAACCAAAGAGCCCAGAATGGCCGCTGCCATACGCGAACTCAAAGAAGAAACCGGTTTACATGCTACTGAGGTAAAGACGCTGCTAGAATACGAAGGGGAGCACCGAATGCATAAAGTGTTTTGGGTCAAAGCAGAAGGGACGCCTCGCGCGATGCCACCGGAAATTGTTCAAGTGGCTTATTTTGATGAGGTGCCAGCGGAAAAGATCAGTAAAAGCACCAAGGAGATTGTTCGTTTGTACCGCGAGCAGTAGTACATCAGCACGGGGTTTTTTGTATCTTTAGGAAATGAAACAAAACACGATAATATCTCCGTCCGAGGCGGAGGCCGTTTTTAAACAAGCCAACCGCAGATCGATTTTATTTTTTGTTATTACCTTGTGTTTCTTGGCCTATTGCGCATACGAGTATTTTACGACGACCAACGGGGCTTTTAGAACCTGTTTGAACGTGTTTTTCTGGATATCTTTGGGGTGTTGGATTTTAATTTCCATGGTGGTCTTGTGGTCTTCCGAGAACGATTCGGAAGAATTGGAAAAGGTGGATGCTGAGCGCATTGGAAAATTCTCGATACAGCAAGTAAAAGATATGTTTGCGGAGGTTTTTTCGAATACCCCGGGATTTGAAAAGCCCAAGGTGTACATTTCCTACATGCAAGTACTTAATTCTTGGGTGTTCAATACCCTGTTCAATCAGTATCAACATACGAACGCTGTTTACATGACCGAAATGTGCTTTGAAAAGCTCAGCGAAAATGAGATTAAAGCGATTCTATATCACGAAATGGCGCATTTTAGAAAGTACATATACATGGAAAACCGCACTTTGAATTTTTCCATGTTTTTCTTTTTTTTCATGCCTTTTGCATTCACGGCGCTCGTGCCCTTCATAATATTAAAAATTGTCTATGTGATTTTTGCCTTTGTTGCCGTATTGTACTTGTGGAATAAAATACGAGCAGTCAATGATTTGGAATCTCATGCAATGGAATTTTTGTGCGATTTGGAGGCGACGAAACACGTGGGTAAATTGAACATGATCAATGCCTTGATAGCCATCACTCGGGAGAATGAACCCATTGTTCAAAAGAGTAAATCGATGAAAGACAAGGTAAAGCAGGTGGTGAAACCTCCAAAACCTCGAATTCCAGTAGATTGGGCTCATTTTGACACCCATGTGGTCAATGGAAAAATTGAGTCCGAAGAATTGGAAGCCTTACATCGCACTTTGGAATCGGTTGAGAATCCCGAATTGATGAATGCCGAACTCGACAAGGACGCCACCTCGCACCCGAGCCTTTCAAAAAGGGTGTTGTTTTTATGCCGATACGGGCACTCATAAAAAGGCTCCGACAAATGGGTTTAAAATTTGTTGATCCCGAACCTTTCATTGCAGGGTATGAAACCTCAAGATATCGGGGTTATGAAACGAACGATTGCGTAGTGAAAGCCTTGGCCATACTTTTCGGAATTTCGTACGATGAGGCACATGGTTTTGCACGAGGATTTTTTAGCCGTGACGAACGCAAGGGGACTTTTGGATTTACCCATGGCATTCGAACCATGATGCGCGATCCAGCAGCTCGGTTTTACGGTACTATTCAGGAGGCTGAGTGTTATCGAAATGAAACTGTTGAAACCGTGCAAGAGGCCTATCCCAAGGGAGTATATCTGGTGGATTCGTACAATCATGTATCCGTGCTGTGCGACGGCGTGTGGGTAGATTATGAGGGCATCATTAGGCCTGATACACGGGTTTATGCCGTTTATCGCTTTACCCATTTTGAGCATTTCCGCAACTTTAGGAAGGAGGTTCGTAAAAAATCCGCCCCAAAAGTTGATTGGTGGAGTTGGATTCTTGCCATTCTCATTGCTTACGCGCTCATTTTTCATGGGGACCGGGTTAAAAAAGACTTATTGCGCTTGAAGCATTGGGTTCAATATGAAATTTTGGGTTAAATTCTATCCCTTGCGGCAAATACCTGGAGGAATTCGAGTTTTACCATCCTCAATAAAGGACTTTTAAGAACAGCCTAAGCATAAAACGACTGTAAGGCAACTACCTATCCCCTCACCGTAACATGAATACAATCATTCTCAAAGCGAAGCAGTACTTTTCGTTCCTTACGCATGCTAATCAAAACATCGAACAAGATTGAATTTAATTCTTTACAGTGTCGATTATTCTTAATGCTGCTAATATCGAATGCCACGCCGTAAGAATGGGTGGATTTTCCCGGAGTAGCCCCTGAGTCTAACTTTTTTAATTCAATTTGTTGGTTTTTTGTTCGGGTTAACGAGCTAATTTCCAACTTAGCGGAAGATAAACCTTGTTCTAATAATGCATCATGAAATCGAGTCCCCAATTCATTCAACCTCATAAGTGCAATTGGAGTTAAATAAGGGCTACTATGGGTGAGATAAGCAATGGTATAGTTTTCATTTGGAATCACCACCACCAAGTATTTTTTTCGAATGTATTTTGTTCGTACAAGTTCACTTTCCACGAAACGGTCATGGCTTAATTTCTTTGCGGATGGGCGATGAGCGTTGGGATAGTTATCCTGTGGAAGTCTTGTGTAGTTAAATTGATTACATTTACACGTAGGGTAAATTCTTTGTCGCACCTTGTCTTTCAGGGAAAGCACTTTCTTAATTTCTCGTTTGATTCTAACGCGTTTCGGATAGGCAACAATGCCAATGAAAACCACTGCACCCCCTAGCAGTATTAGTGCGGTCATGAGTTTCATCGATTTTTTAAAAATGCGGAAAGCCACGTACATGGTCAGGACCACCATGATTATCGAGGCAAAGGCAAGGAAGATTAGCGTTTTCGACATAGGGTATTCAATGTTAGGTTAATGATTGTTGGTTATTTCGTTACAGCGGTATAGTTCCCGATAATCGTTCGGGCATAGGTGATAAAAATAAATGGATTGAAACCCTCGAACAGCATCGCGTTGGAGCATTTCGAACACTTCTTGGTATTGGCCATTATTCCATGGGCCTATGCCAAGCCTTTGGGCGCCTTGGTTGCGCGCGAGGTCCAAAATCTCAAGAAACGTTAAGTTTTCAATATCAATGACCCCTTTACGCAGAAAAAACTCGGCTGGACTGTGAATTCCTTGTTCCGATCCACTCAAGAGTTCGTGACGGGAAGTGAGCGGGAAAGCTATAAAATCCAACCGGCTTTCATCTTCCCAAAGGCTGCTTTGAAGGATTTGAACATCGACACCATGTTGGTTCTGAACAAGGGTTTTCTTGTTGGCTTTGCGTAAGATAAATTGATTCCCTCTGTTAGGGTTTTCCCCGGGATTGTTATAAAATTGGTGGGGATCGATGAACCCTTCTTCTCCTCGGTTGATTTCACGCACTTTTTCAAAGCCCCAATCCAACCTCGAAAGTCCTTTCATGTTGCTTTGGTTGTAGTAGGATAAATCGCAGATTAAAACCAATTCCTCTGCTAAAACAGGTGCGAGGTAGCCCATAAGAAATCCGGAAAATATTGGGTAGCTGCCACCGCCTTCAAATAACCCCTCGTTCATGGAGACCAACGCATGAATTTGAGCGCCTTCTTGTTGAAGTTGGTCTATGGCGAACAGCGCATCTCTTCCAATAAAGCGCACTTTTGTTGATTGACGTGGATAGGTTCGAACGAGTTCGGAACAGCGGTCCACGCAAATTATTTGGTCGTAGGGTAAGTTTTCATAGGCGCGACTGTATTCGCCGGAAGCCAGATATAAGAGTGTTTTCAAGGTAGAACGAAATTAGCTATATTTATCCTTATAAATAAAAAATGGATGCATTATGGCGGTAGATTGTCAAGAATTGAAGCAGAAAATCACGTTCGGTGATCCGTTTTTCATCCTGTATCAAGAACATAAAAAAGGAGGGGCCATTGTCTCGGAAAAAGCCGTAAACCGCATAGATGAATCGGATCGTTGTATTGATAAATGTACGGACACGGAAGGCGTTGATGTCTACGCGGCTTCATCGAGTTACAGCAAGGGGGATTCGTACTCTTGGTTCGATATACGCCAAGAAGAATTTCTATTTTCGATCAGTGGAAAGACATTTAACGAACTTTTTCCCAACGCCACGGAGTTAATGTCCCGGTAACGAAGTGTCCCAGTTTCGCACAAAATCACATTGATCAATGGTTTCTGGTGACATGCGATGCAGAATGTTCGTATTTCTTTTAAGAAATGAAATGTAAGGAATTGCCGTGGAATGGTCAAGAATTTCGTTTTGTAGGAGAAAGCAACCCAGAGCCGTTCCTGTTCTGCCAATACCTCCCCAGCAATGCAAATAGGCGCAACCTCCTTCTTCTAAAATGTTGTTTAATGCCGCAATCGTACTTCTCATTTGTGTGATGGTTGGTATGTCTAGATCTCGAATAGGGTATCTTAAACAATGCACTTCCTTTCCTTTTTCTTCGTAGTAGGTCTCTGCAAATTGAGCATACTGCCGCAAGGGAATCGCTTTGAAGTTGGTTTCATTGACTTCGGTTAAGTTGACGATGTGCGTTATCCCTAGTTCGTACAAGGTTTGTATTTTACGTTCTAACTCGTCATCGTTGATGGAGGAAGGAATTTCCCCTGCGTAAAGGGCTCCTGGAATTACTGCATACGCACGGAAATGGTCGAAATCCAATGGATTAAGCAAGCGATGGGCTTGGTCCATATGCATTCTTGATATGGGGTTAATCACCTCATTACGTTCGCTTTTCAAGGTACTCACAAGTTGATGAAAATTTTGTGCGTCCAAGGTTTCATGGAGGAAAGCCTCTGATACTGCCTTGCAAAAGTCGTGGGATGCTTTGTTCATTGAGGTCAAAGTTATATCTTTGAACAAAAATAATAGCATGACTCCCAAAAAAGTAGTTTCGTATGTTCTCTCGTTGATTATTCTCTCAGTAATAGCCTTGTTAGCTTTTCGGCCCATTATTAGTTTCTCCAACGGGGCGTTTCTACTAACTCTTAGCACGGTTGCCGGCTTAATACTTTTGGTGCATACCGCAGACAAGGAATACACAGCGAACCGGAAGAAAAGTCCAATTGTTTTATCGGCATCGGTTTTTGGCTTGTTGATCACCATGTGGTTGTTGAATTGGTTGCTAAGATTCGATGTGTGGCAGGCGAGTTCTTATCAAACGGTATTGGGGGAAGTTCATAAGAATTCGTCCTTTGAAAAGGACATACATGAAGCTAAAAAAGAGCAAATGATTGTGTTTGACGAATTGGTTGCTCGTACGATTGGGGAAAAGGTATTGGGTTCGGAAACCACCCTCGGTAGTCAGGCGGAACTGGGTACTTTTGTGCTACAAAACGTTGGAGGAAAATTTTATTGGGTTGCGCCTTTAGTGCATTCTGGTTTTTTTAAATATTGGTCCAATGCCGATGAAGGAACTCCAGGGTACGTGAAAGTTTCCGCCAACGATGACCAAGACGTGGAATTAGTGACGCAAGTGAAAGGTAAAAAACTTCATTTGGTCTATCAAACTGGTTCATATTTCATGAAGAATTTATACAACTATCTGTATTTTCACGGCTACAGCACGTATAAAATTGATCAGCCTGAGTTTGAAATCGACGACGAAGGAAATCCGTTTTGGGTTATTCCCATTTCGAAAAAGCACTTTGCTTCCAAGGTATTGAATGTCGATAAATTATTGATTTTGAATCCCGCGAACGGAGCCATTAAAGAATATACTACGTCAAATGTACCCAAGTGGGTAGACCGAATTTATACTCCCGAAATTTTGGTGGATCAAGTCGATTGGTGGGGTGAATACGTTCATGGCTATTGGAATTTTGCTCACCGAGATATTATGGTTCCATCGGGCGAGATGGTCATGGTTTATGGTAAAGAGGGGCATTGCATGTGGTATCAGGGAATGACCTCCAAAGGACTGGATAATGCAACCGTTGGATTTTTACTCATTGATTCCAAGGATAAAAAGGTAAATTTCTACAAGCGGGTAGGGGCGACTGAAACAGCTGCCATGCAATCGGCGGAGGGGAAGGTGCAAGAAAAAGGATATACTGCGGGTCACCCAACGGCCTACAATATTTCAGGTCAACCAACCTATCTCGTTCCTTTACATGATAAGTCCAATTTGGTTAAATCCATCGCGCTGGTGAATATCCATGATTTTAATCACTTGACAGTGGCTACGAACCTTTCGGATGCTTTAAGGGATTATTCCATCCTCATGTCCGATGACGCCATGCGGAAATCAGGGAATTCGTTGTCCAAAAAAATGAACGCCAAGGTGCTGCGCGTGAGCAGTTTTACGAAGGCTGGGGTCACGTCGGTAGCACTACTCATCGATGGACAAGAAAAACTTACCTTGTTCGGAGATCCAATGACTTTGACCGATTTGTTGTTTGTGAATCCAAACGATTCAATTCATGTTGAGTTTATGCCGGTTTCAGGTCAAACCTTCGGCAACATAACAGAGTTGAAGAATTTGAGCATTAAATAACCAAAGAAATTAATCGGGTAGAGGTTGATAGGTTTCTGGGTAAAAGTGACGAATCATCACCTCGCCTAAGCAACCGGGAATATCGGAATCGTGGTATTTTTTTCCCTGAAACTCGTAGTACTCTTCGTCGATTTTTTGGACGTGCGCTCGATGTTCTGGAAGGACCTCAAATAAACTTAAGGTATCCGTTTCGTGTCGGTAGGTAAAGATGTAATAATCACCGTGAAGGCTCCAACCGACAATCAAAGAGCAATCGAAATTCACCTTGAATTTTTTGGCGGCACGTTTTACCTTGGTGATGAATTCTTTTAAACTTCCGTAGCTATCAAACCAAACAACCAACTTGTCATCGCGCCGAAATTCTTCGTCGTATTCATCGATATCAGACTCGGTGAAGTACTGATTATGTAAATGATCTAAAAAAACGTCTAAGACCTTTTTAGAAGCAGAAAAATGAAAGGAGTGATTGATCGCCATGGGATTACTATTTCCATCAAAACTATGAAATTTTAATTCATGGAGATTTCTTTTGGAAGTTTAGGTTGCATTTTTTGCAGTTGGTTTAGCTTCCATTCAATCTTTTTGCCTTTAAAAACCGGTTGCGCTTTTTCGAAACGCCATGCACCAAAGCCAGGTTCTTCGCGACTATTGGTCGTGCCATCTGCATTCAGCCAACGCACAATGGGGTTCGTGATTTCTACCAAATAAAAGCCACGGAAAGAATAACCCCTCACTTCATAAATTTTACCGAGTTCTGGAAGCTCAATAAAGTCGATGTCGGCGTATAGGTCTCGGTCATCAATGAACCGCAATTTATCTCCTATTTTAACATTGTGTTTTCCTAACATGTTACGATTTTTTCAAGGATTTTTCATAGACCTTCCGTTCTTTAATCCAGTCTCGAACCACGACTACCATGAGGCTGATTTCATTGTAATCATCCAGCAGGTTTTGCGATAGTCTTTTCTTAAGTAAACAACATAAAAAATGAAGTGTACAACAAAATATAGAAAAGCAATTCCGATGGTTTTTATGCTAATACCAAACCCTAACCAATAACATAGAAAGAAAGGTATTGCAGATATTAAGGTTAATACCGTTTCGGAAAAGAGAAACTTCAGCACATATACCCCTAAAAGATAAAACCTGATTTGTCTAAGCGACCAACTTTCGTTGTATGCTTCTTGTCTGAGTTCTTCGTATGATTTCATTTTTTGAATTTTGATTTAGTGCTTTTTCGGTTATTAATTTCCTTCATTGCCTCGAGGCACCAACCTATTTCCAGATAGGCTGGTTTCATATTAATACGATAAAATTGGATGAGATAACATTCAAACATCAAAAAACTTGCGATCAAGTAGGTTAATGCGTAATAGGGATTGGTTAATTGATGGATGAAACATACATCAACGAGGACAAAAACAGCTATGGGAGCGATTCGGCAGTAAATTTCGGTAAACATGATTCTTAGCAATTGTAAAATGCCAATATATCCGAGTATTTGCAACGAGTTCCATTGTTTTTCTTCGAATTCCAAAAATATGTCGGTTTTAACTTGTTCGCGATTTTGCATGATGTTTTTCATACATAATGCATTTTTGCGAGGAGGTTACGTGGTTATTCGAAAAAAAAACAGCCAAGATTTCCTGGCTGTTTTAGATGTGGGATGAACCGTGAATACTACGTATTCGTTTCAGTTAGTAAGAATAAGTCACGATAACCGTTTGAGTTAAAATCAATAATCTCGGATGTTTTCGTCGGTTGCTTCTTCTGTTTTCAGAAGTTCGTTCATCAAATTTTTGGTCAGCAGTTTTTTACCAAGTACGCATTTGTACTCGCCGCCGTAGGATGCTTCAATGGAATCGTATTCAAACGGTATCAGCACATTATTCGCTGCATCGATTACTCCGTATTTGAAGGTTATACCATCACCGCAAGTTGCAGCAATGATAGCGCTTTCGTCTGTTCCGATAACATCGCAATATGCGGGTTTGATAACCCATTGCCCAAGTTCATTGATCACGCCCCATTTTCCATTTTCTGCTTTTACACCAATTAACGCCCATCGGTAAAAATAGTTCGGCATACTTACTTCCACGATTCCATCCATGCGGTCGTATTTTTTCGAAAGGGTATTGAAAATACTATATTTTCCATCCTTTTGGCAGAAGAAAAGCGAATCGCGTATGGGAAGGATTGACTGGGCATTTTCAACCAAAACTTTCCCTTTTTCGTCCATGAGGTCAAACCCGTTGAAATCTTGGTAGGTGCCAATGAATGAACCTTCTTCCTTGATTTCAGCGTATTTGTAGTCCGCGATTTTGTTTCCTTTATTGTCGGATAAACCATAAATTCCTCCAGTTGGATAACCGTACTCATCTTTGGTCACCTCTTTTCCTATTAGGTAGGTTTTATTGTCGTAGGAATATCCCAATTCATCGATAAAATTCGCTTCCTTGTCGGTTAGTACCTGGAGGGAGGGATACTTCATTAAGTAGGCAAATCCGTCTAAATCGGTAACAATTAAAGTGCTATCGTTTTCAAATTCAATTTCCTTGAATTTAAACGGTGTTAAGGTGTCTCCTTTGGTATTTACCACTCCCCAGTTTCCGCCTTCAATGTCCATACCTCCATAGTAATTGTCTTTCGCGCTTCCGTAGATGTTTGCAAAGTAAACATCTTTTTGGTCGTAGAGTCCTGCACTTTTGAGGTATGCGTATTTAGGTTTTAGTACGGTATTTCCTTCGGCATCAACTAAACCGAATTTATTATTCATAGAAACAATAAAGGTATTTTTATTGTATTCACGTTCCAAGTAATCGTAACGAGTGGGAACAACTACCTTCCCCGTAGCCGCCTCGATTACGCCCATTTTTTTTGTGGAGTTTTGCTCATTTTCGATAGTTACGATGCACGACCCATCGTTGCAGTCAATTTCCTGGTAAAGGTGGTCGGTTAATTTATTTCCAGTAAGTGAAAGCAAGCCCCACTTACCGTTTTTCTTTACCTTAAGCATCATGTCGTTGCCATATCCTTCGGTCTCAATGTCTTCATAGGTCAACGGAATTACTTGTTCTCCATTCGCATTATAAATACCAAATACTCCGCCTTCCGGTTTTCCGTATCCTTGGTCTTTGCCTCCTATTTGTACCAAACATAATCCATCTTCGATGTTCTCCATGTAGGTGAATGATTCCGTGGAACCTTGCGGATTTTTCAATACGGGTTTTAAGTTGCGGTCGTAGGCGGCCCATGTTCCTTTGGATTTCAACAACAATAATTGATCATTGTTATAGGAGTAGGGGATCGTGTAATCTTCAACTAAATCTTGTAATACGACTTTACCCGTTAAATCAATCAAATTATAGACGGTCGGAGCATAATCGTACTCCTCGAAATCTCCCTCAAATTCGTCGCCCCCTTTTTTCTTTTTCTTTTTCTTCTTTTTTTCGGGTTTCTTCATCGGTTCCACCAAAAGGTATTTGTCAAAAATCGTTGAAGTGTTGATGTAATTGTAGGGAATTTTGCTCACAATTTTACCTGTTGCGCTGTACAAGTAATTTTGTCCATCTTTATTCTCAACTGCGAACATCTTTTGGTCACACCCAATGTCAAGTATATTAATGTATTTGAAGGAGGTTGGAAGAATGACGTTTAGATTCTCGTCTAAATACCCTTTTTTTCCATTGGTTGTAACTCGAAAACCGACGGTTTTACTGTAATCGTTGGAACTCCGTTCTGCCTCCATTTCGTCATAAGGGGTTGTTCCCACCATTTTACCATTGAGATCAATCAAGTAATATTTGAGAAACATGTCCTGCACCAAGAATTTACCATTGTTCAAATCATCCAATTCTCGGTATTTAACAGGAATAATAGTCTTGTAATTCTTATCAATCATTCCTTTATAGCCCCCTAGTTGTACTACAAATCCTCGATCGTTGTCGTCAATGTATTGATACACCGGTGTTAGGGATTTGCCCTGATAATTATATAATTGATAATAGTCGTTGCTTGTCTTGACTCTTATCAACCCCGGTAAATCGTAAAAATAGTCTAAATCATTGTGAATTATAGGTAGAACGGTTTTGCCTTCGGAAGTGACAATACCCAATAATTCTCCGGATTGCACCGCATACAAACTGTCGGAGTATCCAAATTTGTACATGTAATCGTACTTGGCATTTAGCACAATTTTACCGGTTTTGTCGATCAAACCGTATTTAGCGCCTTCTATTTTACCGTAGCCGCTGCTGTTATTGCCTCCCGTTGAAAAAACGGCGAGTCCAGCTTCGTCAAAATCGTCCAGGTATGTAAAGTTCTGTGAAATTTGTTTGCCTGATTTGTCCGTTAGGAAGAACGATTTACGAATTTGTAAATCTTGTGCAAAGCTTGAGGTTGACAATGCCAAAAGGAATGTAACCAATTTAAAATAGTTCACTTTCATAATATGAGAATAGAATTAGATAGCGAATTTAGTTATTTTTGGACATATTTCAAACTTATCGGTTTTATGAAAAGGTCTAAAATTGCAATAATTGGTTCAGTTGGTTTAGCCGCCATTTTCTTTGGTTATTATTTATTCAAAAATTCAGAAGAATTTATCGAGAGTAATGGAATTGTAGGTGTAGCATCCAAGGTTAACGCTTCACTAAAAGGACTTGGCTG
The DNA here is from genome assembly GCA_947500875.1 of Flavobacteriales bacterium. Classification (GTDB taxonomy): domain Bacteria; phylum Bacteroidota; class Bacteroidia; order Flavobacteriales_D; family Crocinitomicaceae; genus UBA952. The sequence continues at coordinate 46,431 of CANMUN010000014.1, forward strand.
TTTAGTTAACCATGAGAGCAACTCTAAAGAACACGCTTTTAACTTTTCCCAGATGGCTTTCTCGAAGAGCCAAAATGCCAGCGGTTTACTATCGAGATATTCATTGGAAGAGTACCTTCCTGAAATTGGAGACCAAGGCGATGTTGGTTCGTGCGTTGGTTGGGCTACCGCGTACTACGGTTTAACCATTGTCAAACGCATAGAGAAAGGTAGAGATTATCCTGAGTTTTCTGCATTAAGTGTATTTAACCGATTTTGTTACCTCAAAGGATTAGATCCTTGCGGTGGAGGTTCATACATCGATGGTTGCCTGAGTCTATTAGTTACCAAGGGTTGTCCGTTCGTCAGGGATTATGATAAACCCAACTGCAGTGTTGATGCAAATAATAAACGATACAGCGACTGTTTATTCAGTTTTGAACGCTTGCAACACAACAATGTCAATCAATTGAAATTATCGTTGGCGAATAATTGTCCGGTGGTGATTGGTTTAGAAGTCTTTGTAGGAGGATTAGGGAATAATTTAAATTCGAAGTTTTTAGATTCCAACGGTGTTGCAAAAATGGAAGTTTTTAGAACCTCAAAGTCTCCTGTAGGTGGGCATGCGCTGTGTGTTGTGGGGTACGACGATAACGTAGGAGGAGGGGCCTTTAAAATTGCGAACAGTTGGGGGAAAAATTGGGGGAAATCAGGCTTTTTTTGGTTGCGCTATAAGGATTTAGACATGGTTCGATGCGCTTTCAGTATGTTTACCAATGACGTTTTGGATAACAACAGCACCAACAAGAGTCTTAAAACCAGAGCCCTCACCATTAACAATGAAACTGCAGACAATATGTATTTGGCGTTGGGTTACGATACTCCCAAAGGTATCCAAACGAAAGGTTGGTTTCGAATAGAAGCGGGGTTATCGCGCAACATTGATATTTCACAACGCTCAACGAATGGTATCTATTACATTCTAATGGATGAGGATGGTAACATTCTTGAAGGTAAAAACAATGTAAAAACGATGCCTTTAAAGAAAATATCGTTTGATTTGTACTCAAAGGATGTCGGGTCGGAAGAAACTTCAAACTTTCAGTATACCGCTTGGATGCCATCCAATAAAAAGTCCGTTCAGACGGTCAAATTATACCGAGTCGATAAAGAGTTCCGATTGGATGCTTGTCGATAAATTTATGTTTACTTCTCCTCCAACTCTAAAATTCGAGCTTTGAGCGCTTCTATTTCAAGTTCTTGCGCTTTCAATGCTTCTACCAATACGGGAATCACTTCGATATAACCTACCGTTTTTAGGGTTTCGTAGCCTTTATCAGAAGGATTCAAACGCGTTGAGTGGTAAGGAATGTTCTTCGTTTTTACGATGTCGGGCATGACCTGCTCTACCTCCTGGGCAATGAATCCGTAGGTGGTTCCCGTTTTAAGCCCTAAGCCTGCATATTCGTCCAACTTATGCTCATAAGTAACTCCGCGCAATCCTCGGATGATGTCCATCGGTTGACGTATGGTTTGGATGTTTTTTTTGATTTTTTGATCGGAGGCTGACCCAAAATATCCGGTATAACCCAAGTCGTTTTGGAATAGTCCTCCCCATCCATTTCCAGCCGAAGGAAGGCTTCCGACGACGCCACAAGCATTCGTATTAGAACTGGAGCCTCGAACTCCTGCACTGCTGGCAGAAGAACCCGCATGCTCACCTTGTATGGTCGCAAAGTTGGTAGCATTTCCCGAGTAGGTGTGACCATAAATACCTGATCCATCGTTGGACGCATAACCATTGATGGCCCATGGTAGCCCCACCGTTGAAACACCACCGACTAAATCACCCGTAAAATTAAATTGTGCGGCAGATGCCCCGAAGAAAATCTCTCCGGTTTGTGAAAAGCGCGCTCTAAGGGAATTATTAGCGTAGATGTCGAACGGTTGACTGCTCAAAGTACCTGCAATAATCGCTGAGGAAGAAGTATTTCCCCCAACTAAAAGGGCTTTGGCCGTGGAGTTGACCGTTTGAGGCGCAGTAGTTACGGTGGATAAAGTTCCGTCCGTTCCAAAATTGTTGGAACTAATGGTCCAAGATGGTCCTTGGGCACCTGTAGGTCCTGCGGGCCCTTGAGGACCTGTAGCTCCTGCTGGTCCGGTGGCTCCTGTCAATCCGGTTGCGCCGGCCGGACCTTGGAGGCCGGTAGCTCCTGTTGGACCTGCGGGCCCTTGTGGACCTACTGCGCCGGCCGGACCTTGGAGGCCGGTTGCTCCTGTTAATCCGGTTGCGCCGGCCGGACCTTGGAGGCCGGTAGCTCCCGTAGGACCTGCCGGGCCTTGAGGACCTGCTGCGCCGGCCGGACCTTGGAGGCCGGTTGCCCCTGTCAATCCGGTCGCTCCCGTAGGACCTGCCGGGCCTTGAGGACCTGCTGCGCCGGCCGGACCTTGGGGCCCGGTTGCACCAGCAGGACCGGTGGCTCCAATTAAAGAAACACCGTTGGGCCAAACACCGTTTGCTTTCGGCCCGAAAAGTTGATTCGTAGCAGTATTGATGTAGAAATCACCGTTGTTTCCAGTATTCGTTGTAGGATTGGTTACCCCGTTCAGCATGGAAGTTCCTGCTGGACCAACAGCACCTGTAGGACCTTGTGGCCCGGCTGAACCTGTCGCACCGGCGGGTCCTTGCGGTCCTGTTGCACCCGTGGCACCTGCTGCACCTTGGGGTCCTGCTGCACCCGTTGCACCAGCGGGTCCTTGCGGTCCTGTTGCACCCGTGGCGCCCGCATTCCCCTGAGGGCCTTTAATATTTCCAGTTAAGGTCCAAGTAGTCGAGTTGGTTTTGTAATAAACGTCTCCGTTTTGAGTATTTAAGTAAAAATCTCCCATCGTGCCAAGGGCTGCCGCGGGAACGGTGGTGCCATAGCGCCATTGGTTGAGTTGAGCACCCGCTGTTTTCGCATACAAAGCATAAGGTACACTCATTAAGCGTTGAGAGCCGTAATCAATGTAATTGGTTCCATTGGCGAAATCTACGCCAAGACTTACCCAGTAATTCCCTGAGGCCCAGTTGATGCTGCTAAAGGTTCCTGATAAGACGGTGCCCTGACCAATCACAAAATTCACTAAACCAAAATTGGAAGTTGTGACCGATTGACGTTCTGCGTAAACCACGGTTCCATTTGCTGAAGATTGTTTGATTTGGACCCTCACCGCCACCATGACATTGGTAACGAGGGTTCCGTCGGTTTTTCGAATCACGGCCTGATAATTTATTCCCTCGGGCATTTGAGCAAATAGCGCGGAGGAAAAAAGCAACACCATGAGGCTAAAGTAGAGTTTTGAAGATAGCATAAGATTAGATTTGAAAGGAAAGTTACGCAAAATTTCGAGATGATTCAATAATGATATCCGAATTAACGTAAAGCTAATAGGAACCTACCGGGCGAGGAGTTCACGGAAGAAAAGGAATTGTTCGTAGAGTCCTTGATAATTCAAATATTCCGGAAGGTCCGAAATTTTGTGGTAATCTAAATGAGTGCCCGTGGTGAACGTGTAACAGGGTACTGATAAAAAGTGCTTGGTATCGAGGATTTCACAGCGTTGAGAACTTTCTTTTGTTAGTTGAAAACTCTTCGAGCTATTCATTAGATTGACATCGGAATTGCTCGAATAAAGGAGTTTGGGGTGCAGCGTATCCATGCGACCTATCATGTCGAAATTGTACACCAGGCAGAGATTTTTCCAACGTTTTTTCCAGTGTTTCGACAAATGTTCTGAACCGTACAGTCCCAGTTCATGTCCTGTGTACGCAACGAACAACAGGTTGCAAATGCTGTTATGTTCGGTAAAATAATTATGCATTTCAATGAGCATAGCAACTCCCGACGCATTGTCGTCTGCTCCAGGATGCACCTCGTTTTTTCCAGGCGATTTGGATAATTCCCCACCGAGGCCAAGGTGGTCAATGTGGGCTCCAAGCAAGATGGTTTTCGAAGACTTTCGATTGATAAAAGCGGTAACCATCTCGCTGTTTACGGTGTTTCCTTGTGCTGTAAAGCGGTAAGAAAGCTTTTCTTTTTTCGACCCTGTGTTCCATTGTTCCCAAACGTATCGGTTCGCTAAGCTTTCTCCCAAACTTCCGCTAGCACGGCCTTGGAGGGTATGTCCACACAAGGCATCAACATGCTGTCTGAAGTCCGTTAGTGGATTTTCTGAGGTTTGTCCGTAAAAGGCCCAACCGAAAATGTAAATTGCAAAAAAGCAACAATAGCGATAAGCGGTCAATCCTATTCTTTGGTTTTTTTCTCGGTGGCTAAATGCGCTGGAATTTTTCCAAATTGCAAGGTAGTTCCGTCCCACCACAGTCCCATTGCACTACGATCTTTGATGTTGTCGTTGAACAACACTTGATCAATGTTGCGTTCGAAGGTACCTTGCGTTACGGTTTTGAGGCTGGCATCTTCGCTCGAAACCCGATCGGCAACAGCAATCCAGGCGAAGGATACGTTGTGGTTTCCGTTGTTTAATTCCTTAACCATAAATCCTCTTTCCGTAATTTCAGCAATGAACAATCCATTGCAATCGCCTGCTGGGCTCACAGTAACGGTGGGTAATTGGTCCATCGTTCCTTGCATTATTTTTCCGAATTCAACGAAGCAAGTGCCGTTGACGAGCTTTCCAGAACCGTTATCGTATATTTTAGAGGTTTCTGCCGTAACTGAATACAGTGGAGTTTTTTCACCGTTCACATCGCCCACAAGTTCTATGTTTTTCCCATAGGTATAGGTATTGCCCGAATTGTAGGTAGCAAACCATTCTCCTTTGTTGATTAAACCAATAATTTCGCCTCGGTTTATTGTTCCCACCACACCTCCAAAAAATCCGCCCCCAATTCCTGTAAGTTCTTTTTGGGTTAAAAGACCGCTACCGGAAGCATAGGCGGATGAACCATAAACTCCATAAGTATTGCTCGCGCTGTTTTTGTAAGCAAGAGATCCCCAATAATTGGCGTTCCAATGTGCGCCGAGGGTTCCACCGCAGCGGGTGTAATCGTTCCAATTATACCCAGCTGCACCAAAAGTGTATAGATCTCCCCAAAAATTGAAACCAGCGGTCGCTGAATTCGAGGTGGTATTGGTGTAACCCGTACCATCGTTTTGGCTGTCTCGGTTCCGGTATGCGTACATCGAATGTTGTCCATCTCCCAAGGCGGTGAGTTGATTTCTCCAAACGTACAATTGCGCTTTGGGATCTTGGCTTGCATTCACAGAGACTGAAGTGCCGTCATCTTGAATAAGCGAATTTCCGAGGGTTGTTGAAGAGGTAAATTTGGAAACATAACCGGTCGTTCCACTAGCGCCACTTGGTCCTTGGTTCCCCTGCGGCCCTTGGGGTCCCGTGGATCCTTGTGGTCCCGTTGCTCCAGTAGCACCTGCAGGACCTGTAGCACCTGTCAAGCCTTGAGGACCTTGTGCTCCGGTTGCTCCCTGAGGGCCTGTTGCGCCGGCGGGCCCTGTTGCACCCGTAAGACCTTGTGGACCTTGTGGTCCTGCTGCACCGGTTGCTCCCTGAGGGCCCGTTAATCCTTGAGGACCCGTTGCGCCAATAATGGATACTCCAGCAGGCCATGATCCATTGGTTTTTGGACCAAATAAGAAGTTCGTAGCGGTGTTTATAAAGAAATCTCCGTCATTTCCAACGACGTTGGTTGGGTTGGTAACACCGTTCAACATAGAGGTTCCTGTGAGTCCTTGAATTCCTTGCGGACCTTGCGCTCCAGTGATTCCTTGTGGTCCGGTTAATCCCTGAGGCCCTGTAGCTCCAGTAAGTCCTTGAGGACCTTGTGGACCTGTTGTTCCTTGCGGTCCTGTGGCTCCCTGAGGACCTGTTGGTCCAACCATACCTATCGGGCCTTGAGGACCAGCGGGTCCAACAAGTCCTTGAGGTCCAATGAGCGAAATGCCATTAGGCCAGTTTCCATTGCTTTTGGGACCAAACAAATCGTTGGAGCTCGTATTGATGTAAAAATCACCGTCATTGCCCATTAAAGAACTGGGATTGGTAGTTCCGTTCAGCATCGAAGTTCCGGTCAACCCTTGAGGACCAGGAAAACCTTGAATACCTTGCGGTCCTGTTGCGCCCTGAGGTCCAATGGCACCAATCAAGGAAACTCCTGCAGGCCAAGTACCGTTGGCTTTGGGTCCGAAAAGTTCATTCGTTGCCGTGTTGATGTAGAAATCGCCGTCATTGCCTGTAAGCGTTGAAGGATTCACATTTCCGTTGAGCATGGAAGTGCCCGTAAGCCCCTGAATCCCCTGAGGGCCCATTGGTCCTTGTGGTCCGGCAACACCCGCAGGACCCGTAGCTCCTGCTGGACCCTGAGGACCGGCTGCACCCGTTGGACCTTGTGCACCCGCTAAACCTTGTGGGCCCGTCGCTCCGGTGGCCCCGGCGGGTCCTGTTGCACCTGCATTGCCTTGCGGACCTTTGATATTCCCTGTCAAGATCCAGGTGGTGGAATTGGATTTATAGTAGACGTCTCCTGTTTGCGTATTCAAGTAAAAATCTCCCAAGGAACCTAAAGCTGCCGCCGGTACTGTTGTTCCGTAGCGCCATTGGTTCAGTTGTGTTCCTGCGGTTTTGGCGTACAGGGCGTATGGAGCGCTCATGAGCCGTTGCGATCCGTAATCAACGTAATTTGTACCATTTGCGAAGTCGACAGCAAGGCTTACCCAATAATTACCCGTTGACCAGTTGATGCTGCTAAAAGTTCCAGAGAGCAGGGTTCCTTGTCCGATGACAAAATTCACTAAACCGAAATTTGACGTAGCAACCGATTGTCGCTCCGAATAAACGATGGTTCCTGTCGATGAATTTTGTTTGATTTGGACTCTTATGGCAACAAGGGTATTCGTTACCAAATTACCGGAGGTTGTGCGAATGACCGCTTGATAGTTAATGCCTTCAGGAGCCTGTGCAAACAACGAAGTGGCACCCAAAATACAGCACATAAAAAACGAAAGTAGTAGATTTTTCATACAATAAATTTGAACAAATGTAATTTTAAATGCGAACTAAATCAAGCAATTAACATGGATTTAATGCTAAGAAAATCAAAGAGATAAATAACAGTAAAAAGCCTAATTTTGTTGAGCTAGGGTAGACACACCAAGGTATCATACCAACTGGAATAACCCGCCCAAATACCGAGGGCACCGTTGGAGAAGTTGCTAGGTATTAGCACGGGGGATGAAAAAGGACTTCCGCTGTTCTCTAGCTGTGTTTTTAATTTGTCAAAGTAATTAAATACAGGGTACTCAATGTGGGACAACTTGATAACGACGCTGTCGCCGTATTTAAAATAACGCTTCAAGCCGTCAGGGTAGGAGGTGTCTTTTTCCGGATAGCGCGTTTCGAAATTGATGCTAAGCCCGTTGAAAAATTGGTCGTCGAAGTAGGAACCCCCACCATGCCTGAAGCGGTAATCTTTCGGTGAACCGTTCACGGTGGTAATGATTTTAGATTCCCACCGGTAAGCGTTTTTGGCGTTTGCTGGATCGGTCAGAAATGCCCGACACAGGCCGAATTGATTGTTTTCTTCCGAAGGGATCCATTGGAAGGCGTCGAGGCCTATTGGGACTAGTAATTTCGTCGTAGCCGAATACGTCTGGTTATCGTATTGGACGTTTAGGATATAGGTTTGTCCCGCTACTCCTACCAAGTTGGGGTCTAGGCTTGAATATAC
>CANMUN010000015.1 GCA_947500875.1 Flavobacteriales bacterium
ATTAGTAGAGCAATTGTGTGATTCAAAATTCACTCCAAATGGATATTTAGCTCAGTTGGTTAGAGTCCCGCACCTGCGGGATTAATCAGAGGGTTTCCGTAAAAACGGAACAAGCGCTGGTTCAAGTCCAGCAGGGGGAGCGAAAAGCCTCACAGAAATGTGGGGCTTTTTTTTCTTACCCTTCGATACATCCTACGGACTACTCAGGGTGCGAAAAAAAAACAACGGGTATATAAAATCTTCCTTTGGTGCATGTTTAAGGGACAAGCAGAGCGAAATGAAAACTGGGCACCGTAAGGAAGCCTTCGCCGCGGCGAAGGATCGCCGATACGGTCAGTTTTCAGGAGTGGAGCGCTGTTCCTTAAACCCTGCACCGAGCTTTTTGCTACTTTTTTGTAGTAAAAAAGTAGAAATCCTTGTTGGTAAGAGTCCCGCACATGCGGGATTAATCAGAGGGTTCCCGTAAAAACGGAACAAGCGCTGGTTCAATCCTCCACGGTGGACTCAGGGTGCGAAAAAAAAACAACGGGTATATAAAATCTTCCTTTGGTGCATGTTTAAGGCTACCGAAATAAGCTGTCACGTTAAATTTCCCTCGGTTCTTATTATTTTCGCTCCGTGAACCCAGAAAACTTAGATTCTTCTTCGGCAATACGCATCAATAAATACCTGAGCGAAATCGGTTTTTGTTCGAGGCGTGCCGCCGATAAACTCATTGAAGAAGGACGCGTTCGTATCAATGGCAAGGTCCCGGAAATGGGCACTAAAGTTATGCCCGGGGATGAAGTAACAGTCAACAACAAACCCACCCAGAGTCCTACGGAGGATTTCATTTACCTAGCTTTCAATAAACCCATCGGAATTGTCTGCACTACCGACCAACGCCGTGAAAAAGACAACATCATTGATTTCATCAATCATCCGAAGCGCATTTTCCCGATTGGTCGCTTAGATAAACCCAGCGAAGGATTAATTTTCCTTACCAACGATGGCGACATTGTCAACAAAATTCTTCGGGCGCGAAACCATCACGAGAAAGAGTACCTAGTTACGGTAAATCGCCCTATCAATGAAGCATTCCTGCAAAAAATGAGGAGCGGCATTCCCATTTTGGATACCGTTACACGTGCCTGCGAGGTACAGCAGATCGATCGCTTTACCTTCAAGATCATTCTAACCCAAGGGTTAAACCGGCAGATTCGTCGTATGTGTGAATATTTAGCCTATGAAGTGGTCAAGCTGAAAAGGGTTCGTATCATGAATATTTGCCTTGATGTTCCTGTTGGAACATGGCGTTATCTCACGTCGGATGAAATTTCGGAACTAAGGGCAATGGTTTCAGACAGTGCCAAGGCCATTGATGAGTGATTTTCTTGCGATGCGCCCTCTGCCCTTTCATTGCAGTTGCATAAAACGCAACCACTAAAAAGTTGAGTTGTACGATCATCCAATTTTGTCTACCATAATTTTGATAACTTAGCTATTAAATCTAGCTAAAATGCTCAAAATCATACGCATCACATGTTGTTGTATGCTCGCAGTGGTTTCTTTCGGTCAGGTGGAATACCGGGATTCGATCCTGTTGAAGAACGGAGCAGGAATCCTTTGTAGGGTGGTGGATGTTACGGATGACGTGGTTTTTTTCGAGCAGGAAAATACCGCCATTGTGCTGTCGGCCAGTTTGAAAGAAGTCCGTGAAATACGGTGGAACGTTTTGGACTCCAAAATACCATCGGATACCGTTCAAGTTTCGCGGTCTTCTCCCGCCTATCAACAAGGAAAAAAAGATGCGTTAACCTACTATCGAAAAAAGCATAAAACCAATTATAACAATCCATACAACCCCAATAATTACCGCTTAAATGAACCCGATTATCGTGCAGGTTATAAAGACGGGGCTTCCGAAAAAAGGGCTTCAATGAACGTTTTTGCTGCATCATCGGTCGTTTCCATTGTTCTACTGGGGGTAATTGCCCTGGCGGCGGTTGTCGTTTCAATGGTACTCGTACTCATCAACGCCATCAAAGGGGGCGGAGGATTTTCTGTGTGGTAATTTTTTAAACCGTACCAAGCGTCGTACATAATTAGCGAGGACTCATGATGAAAAATTTTTATTCCATTTTTTTTCAGCTCTTACTGTTCCCCATTGCCTTTAGTCAAAACAACGGCGATGGTCTTTCCGCGTTATCACACCGAGATGTGATTCATTTGAGCAACGGAGTTTCCTTGGACTGTGAGATCGTCGAGGTCACCGAGGACATCGTTTTCTACGAACAAATCCCGTCCTCAGGACTGCTTTCTGCCAGTTTAAGCGAGGTAAAGGAATTTGAACTTGGTGTAGAAGGATTATGCACTCTTTCCGACTCGACCAAGAACTTTAAACGCGATCCCTTATACCGACAAGGAAAGAGGGACGCAAAAAAGTACTACAAATTAAGGCATAAAAGCTCTTTTCAAACGCCCAAAAATCCGCGAAATACGATGCTTTCAAATCCAACGTATGCTGCCGGTTATCAAGCAGGGGCGAAATCTAAAAAAGCAGGAGTGATTGTTGCACTATGCTTTCCGTTAATCCTACCCTTAACCCTTCTTTTATTTCTTGCGATTCTCTCCATCGGTTATTCAGGAGGTAGCGGTTGGTTGTAAAAGCAGCTTGCTGTCCTTCAAACCTAGCAATTGCAAAATTCGCAACTAAGCATCTAGGTTGTTGCGTTTAAATCATACCCGTGAATAAATATACGTTAACTTTGTAGCATTAATTTTAACCTTATGAAAAACTTCTTACTCGTACTTGCTATTTTCTTTGCTTCCCAAGCAGCCATTGGCCAAGACATCCTCCGTCTCAAAAACGGTAGTGAAATGAACGTTGCTATTTCGGAAATCAATCCTACTTCCATTAAATTCAAAAAGACGGTGGACGGCCCTATTTACACCATGAATATTTCCGACGTGAGCTCCATTACCTATGCCAACGGAACGAGCGAAAATTTCGCACCTGCTCCGTCACCGGATAAAAATAATACGAATTCGCCAAAAAACAATCCCAAAAAAGAGGTCCCCGAAGACGAAATGCTAGCCCCTTCAAAGCGTTACGGAGGACCACGGGTAGGATTAACCTACTTGGCTGCAGGAACTACACGAACTCGTATTGCTGATGCATTCAACCGTGCTGACATCACCCCGGTTGTATCCCAATTTGGATGGCAATTTGAAACGCGAATTTTCACCTTGGAAAACGGCGCTGCAGGATTGGTGGAATTTGTACCCCTTATCGGAGGACTTGAACAGGGATTATTTTTACCGAGTGCCAACGTATTGTTAGGATTCCGTGGAGCAAACGGTGTAGAATTTGGCGTTGGTCCTTCTGCATCTCTGGCGGGATTCGGTCTTGTCCTAGCCGCCGGCGCTTCGTTCAAAGTGGGCAAAATAACCTTCCCATTCAATGTGGCCTTTTCACCTAACATCAAAAAGATGACTCAACCAACCCAAGAGTATGACTACAATACAGGTCAATATATAACCATTCCCGGTCAAACATCGAATTCTGGTTTCAGGTTAAGTTTCTTCATTGGGTTTAATTCTCGTAAAGGCTGATGAAAGCATTAATGTACTTCCTTGTTCTAAATTGCCTATTATCACTAGGAAGCTTAAAAGCGCAAGATACCCTCGTAACCTTGGAAGGTAAAGTTTTGACGGGAAGAATCCTGGAATATTCGTCAGACTTCACAAGCTACAGCATTGACACAACGGCAAAAGAAGTTTCTATGATTCCAAGCCAGCAATTCATGCTAATCAAGCAAGGAGAAAAGATACTTAAAGCTTATAAAAATGACACTTTAATCACCAAGGACGGACTCATTATCCCGTGTAAAATTGTATCAATTGACCCAGACATCGTTTCTTTTTTTCAATACAATTACCGTGTAAACAATGTACAATCCATCATGAAAGGGAACGTCTTAATGGTCAAATTTTCGGATGGTACAAAAGAAAGGTTCGATCAAGCTATAAAAGCCCCCTATTCCACCAATTCATTTGAACTTGGTATGCAAGACGCTAAAAATTATTACAAACCTGATGGAGGAATGATTGTAGGTGAAGTGCTGTTGGGTTTAACGCATGTTCTCATGGCTTCCGCTGTTGCTGGAACCGTTATTGCCTACGTTCCTCCAACAAAATTGAGTTCCGTGAATAATCCTAACAACCTGATGTTAAGCAGCGATGCTGCCTATAAAGACGGTTATTTGAGCGTTGCTAAGAAGAAAAAACGAGCAGCGTGTTCTGCAGGATTTCTTTCCGGTATGGCGGCATTTTGGGCCACAATCTTGATAAGCATCAATTATCTTTAATCTACAAGGTAATCGTCCCTTGAAACTTTTAAGGTCCAGAATTGTTATTCACCCCATGAAGAACATTTTTGGAGACCCCTTAATTCCGTGTTGCACCTCTCCCATGACGGGATATTTTCGTGACGGACTCTGCCGAACCGACAACACAGATCATGGGCTTCACATTGTTTGCGCCTACATGACTGAGGATTTTCTTCAGTTTTCAAAATTCCATGGAAACGATTTAAGTACTCCCATCCCTGAATTCAATTTTCCCGGGTTGAAACCAGGCGATTTTTGGTGCATTTGTGCCCTTCGGTGGGTGGAAGCATACCGCTTAGGGCAAGCGCCGTTAATAAATCTGCAAGCAACGTCGGAAAAAATCCTTGACTATGTGGAAGAATCCGTACTGTTGCGGTATGCTTATCGCGAATGAACATGAACATGAACATGAACATCAACATCAAATAAGGTTTTATATAAATAAAATTAAAGAAGGTCAAATGTATATTTTATGATTGACGATTGGTATATACCTTAATTTTGTAAGCCATGACGCATTCCAATCTCACACCATTTAAGCGGCTACTGTCCATTCTAAAACCCGACAATTCAGAAATTCGCAATGTCTATATATTTGCTGTTTTTAGCGGTATTGTAGGTCTTGGTTTGCCTTTAGGCATTCAATCCATTGTGAATTTCATCCAAATGGGACGGGTCAGTACTTCGTGGATCGTTTTAGTAATCTTGGTCATGTTAGCGATCATCGTTTCCGGTTTACTCAACATAGCCCAGATGCGAATTACTGAAAATTTACAACAGCGGATATTTGTACGTTCGGCTTTTGATTTCACCCACCGCATTCCACTTTTAAATACGGAAGAGCTTACGAAAAAATATGCTCCAGAATTGCCCAACCGTTTTTTCGATACCATCACCATTCAAAAAGGCCTTTCAAAATTAATTCTCGACTTCGCTTCAGCATCCCTTCAAATCGTTTTTGGCCTTATTCTTTTGTCGTTTTATCACAGCTTTTTCATCTTTTTTGGCATTGCCCTATTGGCCATTCTTTACGTGGTTTTCAAAATTACCGCAGAACGCGGCTTTAAGTCAAGCCTCAGAGAATCCAATTACAAGTATAAAATTGCCCATTGGTTGCAACAAATCGCCTACACGCGCTTTAGTTTTAAAATGGCAGGAACGCCCAATTATTTAATGCATCGAACCGACTCCTACCTTGTAGAATATCTAAAAAGCAGGAATGAACATTTCCGAGTGCTAAAGCAACAGTATCTATACCTTATCGGCTTTAAATCCATCATCGCCATGACCCTTTTGGTGATAGGTGGAATTTTGGTGTTAAATCAGACCATGAACATTGGTCAGTTTGTTGCCGCTGAAATCATCATTCTCTTGATTTTGAGTTCTGTTGAAAAGATGATTGTCAGTTTGGAAACGGTTTATGATTTGTTAACTGCCGTTGAAAAAATTGGGCAAGTAACTGATTTGCCGCTTGAAGAAGAAACAGGAATGGAAATTCCCGAAAGCTCTGGTGGTTTTAACATTGAATTTCAACAGGTGAGTTATGAAAATGAACTCAACAATGAATTGGTGCTCGATCACCTCAATGTGTCCGTTGCCGCCAACGACCATGTGGGCATTTCCTCGCAAAATTCCGTTTCCGTGAATCTTTTATTCTGCATGATTGGCAATGTATATGCCCCTCAACACGGGAGCATCACCATCAACGGCGTTCCTCTTGCCAACATCAACCGTGAGTTTTTACGCAACCGAATTGGCAACATGTTGCATCAAGATTTACTGGTCAATGCCTCCTTGCTGGAAAACATCAGCCTGGGAAGATCCTATGTGAGTTTTGGAGAAATACAAGCGTTGTGCGATCAACTTAAACTTACGCAACAAATCCAACAACTCAAAGATGGGTACGATACCGTTCTGAATCCTGAAGGGCATTTTTTACCCAAGGATTGCATCCGTAAAATATTGATTGCACGAGCCTTGGTGGGAAGTCCAAAACTTGTTTTATTGGAAGAACCCCTGCACGACATCCGTTCCGAGGAACGCTCACTAATTATAACGATTTTAACCTCCTTGAAAGACACCACGCTCTTAGTACAAACCGAAGACCCAGAAGTTCTTCACCGCATGAAAAGACACCTAATCCTTTTGGATGGTAAAATGGCTAATAACGCATAGTATGTTGAATAGTTCTCCCGATAATACCCATAATTTTGATAACCAACATTACGTTTCGTATCAAAAAGTTGTTAAGGAAAGTTCTTCCAAACGCTTACGTTATTCGCTCTACATTCTTGGAGCCTTCGTCCTAATCATTATGCTTTTACCCTGGACCCAGAACATTCGGTCCGGAGGAGAAATTACGACGCTTAGACCAGAACAACGGCCTCAAACCGTCAATTCCATCATTGGTGGGAAAATTGAAAAATGGTACGTCAAAGACGGTGATATGGTAAAAAAAGGAGACACCATCGTCGTGATTTCGGAGATAAAAGACGGTTATTTCGATCCAAAACTGATTGAAAGAACCCAAGACCAGATTTCCAATAAAGAACTGAGCGTTATTTCTTACGAAAAGAAAGTGAATGCCTTAGATCAACGCATTGATGCCCTGATTCAAAACTCGAAGCTCAAAGTCCAACAAGCAAAAATCAAGTACAAACAAGCCCGTTTAAAAATCACGAGCGACAGCATTGAATTCGAAGCATCCGAAACCAATTATGGCATAGCCAAAGATCAATTGATCCGTTTCGAGAAATTGCTCAAAGCGGGGTTAAAGTCGGAAACAGAGGTAGAAACTCGGAGAATGGCCATGCAACGTGCTCAAGCGAGTATGATATCCGCCCAGCAAAAATTGTTACAAAGCAGAAACGATTTGATCGATGCCAAGGTTGAAGTTAATTCAACCGAAACCAAGTTTCGGGACGAAATAGCGAAAGCTGAATCCGAGAAGATGTCAGCGATGACCGACATGTACAACGCTGAGGTAGAAGTGACCAAACTACAAAGCCAAGTATCGGGTTATAACATTCGAAGCGGCAACTATACGATTACCGCTCCACAAGACGGATATGTTACAAAAATTCTCAGCAGCGGTATCGGTGAAACCATCAAGGACGGTCAAGAAATTGCTACCATCATGCCATCCATCTACGATCTTGCGGTAGCCATGTACATCCGTCCGATGGATTATCCCCTTTTAAAGAAAGGACAGAAAGTGCGAATGCAGTTCGACGGATGGCCTGCGATTGTTTTTTCCGGTTGGCCTAACAACAGTTATGGAACGTTTGGAGGAACCGTTTTCGCGATTGATAATTTCACCTCCGAAAATGGAATGTTTCGAATTCTGATTTCCCCAGACACCAAAGACCATCCTTGGCCGAATGCTTTACGGGTCGGGGGTGGTGTTAATGCCATGATATTACTCAACGACGTTCCGATTGGTTATGAAATTTGGAGGAATATCAATGGCTTCCCACCTGACTTTTACGGTAAAGACACCAAAAAACAAGGAAAATGAATTATTTACCCAAAATTTAATTAAAATGATAGTAGAAGTTAACTCAGAAAATTATGAAGAAATTGTATTACAAACAGATAAACCTGTTTTATTAGATTTCTATGCTACATGGTGTGGTCCATGTAAAATTTTACATTCTACACTGGAAAAACTTGCTGAAGAATTTAAAGACACAGCAGTTATTGCAAAAGTTAATGTAGAAGAAAACACAGATATTACAGTACTTTATGGCATTAAAGTATTACCAACAGTAATGTTTGTAAACAAACAAGAAAGAACTGATAATAAAATTGTAGGTGTTAGACCTATTAATGAATATTCAGATATTTTAAAAGAATTAATATAATTAAAATTAAAAATTATGATTGCAGAAGAAAACAAAGCATCTACAGAATTAGTTGCTCAATTAAAAAGTATGATTTATAATAATATTATTGAGGATTTCATTGACTATTAAGGAGTGAAAACTGAAAAAAACGCAAAGAATAAATGATCAAGTATGTGTATTTCGTGCTGTTTTTATGTTCATCCATGTTTTTATGGGCACAAAAATTAACGGAAGGTTCCTTCATAGAGCGTCTAAAACAACATCACCCGCTTTTACGAATCAGCGATTTACAGCCGCAAATGGGATCTGCGGTTTTGCTCAAAGCCAAAGGAAATTTCGATCCAAAAATCTACGGGAACCTCGATCAAAAATATTTTGATGGTAAACAGTACTATTCCAATGGAGATTTTGGCATCAAATATCCTTCATTCCTAGGCCTTACCTTCAAGGCTGGTTTAGAGGGCAACCGTGGGACTTACCTGGACCCACAAGCAAAAACTCCTTCGGGTGGCTTGTTCTACGGAGGTGTTTCCGCCAACTTAGGTCAAGGTTTATTCATCGATTCCCGTCGTGCTGAATTGCGGAACGCAGCCATCAACCTTAAGTCCACGCAAGAAGAGCGCAGGTTGCAGATCAATCAATTGATCTATCAGGGAGGTTACGCCTATTGGGATTGGTTCTTGGCCTACCATTCAGTAGTTATATTACAGGAGGCCTATGACGTAGCTTTACAGCGTTTCAATGCCGTTAAAACCATATCAATTCTCGGTGATCGTGCATTTATTGATACCGTGGAGGCCGGTCTGCAAGTACAGAACCGTTTAACCTTGCTTCGAGACGCTCATGCCAATTTACAAGAAAGCAACAACGCCCTGTCCACCTTCTTATGGGATGAGAACCTATCACAATCAATACTGAATGAGGGGGCCAAACCTGAAGAAACCAATGAAATCCTTACCTCCCTACCCTTAGTGGAATGGAACGATTCCTTGTTGACAAACCACCCTTATTTGAAAATCAATCACTTCAAACTTGAAATGTTAAACGTGGACCGAAAACTCAAGTCGGATCGATTAAAGCCCTACGTTGAATTAAATTATAACTTGCTGAACGAACCGGTAAATTATAATCCTCTATCAGACCTTGATATCAACGATTATAAATGGGGAGTTTCAGTGGCCATGCCCTTATTTTTAAGAAAAGAACGTGGAGATGCAGCCTTAGCAGGACTTAAAATTCAGGAGACGGAAGCCGAGATACTCCAGCTTCGAGCACAACTTGCCCTAAAAATTAAAAATGCCCTCATTGATCTATATAATAGTTTTACGCAACTGCAGATTTATCAGCAAACTGTCAACGATTCTAAAAAGCTTTTGGATGCCGAACGAAACATGTTTGATAACGGAGAGAGTTCTTTGTTCTTGGTCAATATGCGTGAATTGGCTTATGTCCAATCGCAACTAAAGCTATTGGAATGGCAAACTAAAAACAAGCAATTCGGCTATTCCTTTGGTCTTGCTACCGCTACCCTTTTCTAGACGTTCCACGAACCAATCACGAAAGTTTTTCGGATAGGGCCATATTTTGGGGGAGAAACATTACTTTTGAATATGGCAAAAACAGGATACGGTTGGCTTCATTACCCTGGGGTCTTGGGTTGGCATCTTGCTACGGTTTCATGGCTGATTTTTCACAACGGATTCATACCACTTTTCGTGGGAATCTGCGTTTTTTTTGGAGGTCGTTTTTTGTTGCGGCGTATTACAGGTTACACAACAAGCGGGTTGAAAATCATAAAAAATGCTTTTCTTTTTATCAGTTTATTTGCCTTTGGAGCTTTCTGTTCTTTGGTAAAAAGCGAAACCAATTACGCCTATTTTCTTGACACCACAAGTGCGTTAGAAGTCTTATCGGATGATCAATGGATACCCATCGAATCCGCTTCAAAAATAGACCTTGAGGAAGGGTATAAAAGTGCCAGCGCTACGCATCAAACCTTGAGGATCCATCGCAGACAACCCAAGATGTGGGCCAAAGCGATGGTTAAAATGATCCCTCAAGTAGTTCATATTTTTACCTTTAATCCCAGCAATGAGTTCTATTTATTGGCAGACGTAAATGAAGGGTTTAAACCCATGAACGTTGAGGAAGCCAACGAACGCAAGTCCAGTAATTTTGTCATCAATTCAAGTTTTTACGATACTCAAAACCAAGTCCTTGGGGAAGTCATCTATTTAGGAAAAAGGTATCAACGCAAAACCCATTCATCAGGGTATTTTAAGGTAATTAATGGGGTACCCCATGCTGGACCCGCATCTATTTTTAATGATTTAAATGGGAGCCCTTCCTACGCTTGTCAAGCCCACCCTTCCACCTTGAAAAACGGTATGCTTTTTTCGTATATCGAAGATGAAAGCATGCAAGTTCTATGGAATCAAAAAACCTACCGAAATTTAATCGGAGAGCGAAAAGACGGTCGTTTGGTGGTAGTAGTTTCGGGCAACGGGGCCTTATTGGATGTAAAAGAAATTACGCAAATCGCACAGCGAATTGGAGTTTATCATGCCAGCTTATTCGATGCAGGTTCGGCTCTGCAATACCGCTTCGAGGACGGTTCCTATCGCATGGATTTTTCAGCTTTTAACAATACGTATGATTTAGGTCGTCTTACCGATCGTTTGGCTATGAAGTTTTTTCGCAAAAAGTTCATCCAACGTTCCCCGATTTTTATAGGAGTAAAATTCAAGCAATGAAAAACCAATTTTTGTGGATCACATGTTTATCGTTGTTATTTGTTTCGTTTGGTCAACCGCTGAAAGAACAAAATTACCAACAAGGATTGGACTACGCTAAGGCGGGAAAATACGAAGAAGCCATTGCAGCATTCACCAAAGCCATTGAAGTTCAACCCTTAGATGCTTATGCTTGGTACAATAGAGCCATGGCTAAAAACATGATAGGTGAATACGAAACGGCCGTTGATGACTTTACCACCTGCATTGGCTTAAGCCGTTCCTATGAAAAAGTTTGGTACAATCGAGGAATTACAAAAATGTACATCGGCCAATACGATGGGGCACTTTTTGATTTAAATCAAGCGCTTCAGATCCAACGAAATTATCCGGAGGCCCATTACCACCGTGCTTACATTTACGAGTTAAAAGGTTTGTTCGATTTTGCCTGTACGGATTATCAAAATGCGGCATCGAAAGGATATAAAGTTCCCGAGGAAAAATTGCTCGCTTGCCGAGATACCAACTATACGGGTTTATTAAAGAATCTGCTTTTAAAACTATCCAAAACCAGTAAGCGCAAAACCTATGGCACCAAGGCGAAAAGGCCCATTGCTATCGGTTGCTTTGAAAACGTGGAGCGCTACTTACGCTTGCTTCGATCGCCGGAAGGTAAATTTGTGCCGTTCGAAATTAAAACCCGTCAAGCCCTTACCGAGGTTAAAATAACCTATACGCTCAAAGGTGAAATGCTCGATAAAACACTGTATTTCGATATAAATAAAGCCTGTGACGCATGGATTATCAAAGGATTTAAAACCTTTAAAGAGCTTCCTGTGGGAAGTCCTCCTTAACCATACGCTCTATAATTTTTGCTCCACTGACCGCCAAAGGGATTCCTCCTCCTGGATGAACAGTTACCCCAGCAAAATAAAGGCCTTTGACTCCGGGTGCGTGATTGGGATGTCGGTAAAACGCGGCTAAGGCAGAATTTGAACTGTTTCCGTAAATTGACCCTCCTTTACCATTGTATGTGTGCTGAAGCCTTAAAGGATCGTTGACATATTCTGTCTCGATGAAAGATTCAATGTCCTGACCGAGGGACGCCGATAGTTTATGCAAAATATGCTTTCGGAGCTGTGCTACCAACGCGGTCCAATCTTGTCCGATGTTGATCGGAGCGTTAACCATTACAAACCAGTTTTCACATCCAGCAGGCGCATCAGAAGGTTCTGCTTTCGAACTGATGTGCACATAAATGCTTGGATCCTCCATCAGGGTTTTTGTTTCAAAAACCGCCTTAAACTCCGCTTGGTAATCCTCGGCAAAAAACAAGTTATGCACTCCTAAATTACCGAAATGGCCCTTCATTCCCCAATAGAAAACCACAGCAGAAGACGATAACTCTTGATTTAAAATCTTTTTGGGTCTTTTTACCAGCGGCATCAACCGTTCATAAGTGTAATGAACATCCGCATTGCTAACCACGATGGAAGCTGGAACAACGGTATTTTGCACTCGAACACCTACTACCCTTCCCTGCGTTACTTCGATGGATTCTACGGGACTGTTGGCATGGAACACCACGCCCAGTGAACGCGCTGCATCGGCCAAGCGTTGCGTAATCGAAACCATGCCGCCTTTCGGAAAATAAATGCCTTCGTTCAGCTCCAAATGAGCAATAATACTGAGTAACCCTGGAGTTTTGTATGGGTCGCTTCCGTTGTACGTGGCATACCGATTCATGAGTTGCACCGATTTCGGATGCTTAAAAAAACGTTTTGAAAACCCATTCATGGTAGTGAGCAAGCCGTAGCGTGGAATGTGCAGAATGGCAGGAATTAACTTTTTATTGAAGAGGTGTGAAAAACGATGGAGGGTAGTCTCAATGAAAACGGGTTTAAGAACTTCATAGTTCTTTTTGATGCGCTTGAAGAACGCACGGACACGCTCCGGATTTTCTTCAAACTCCTCTACCATTGCCTTCACGGTTTCCTCGGTACCCGTGGGCAAAGTAAAGGAAGTTCCATCCGAAAAAAAATACCGAAACGACTCTGGCAAAGCGTGATATTCAAAAGGCTTTTGATCGGCTCCAAGTGCAATGAGTTCCTCTATCAAATACGGTTCCGTAAAAATCGATGGTCCCATGTCATAACGGTAACCGTTAAAGTCTCGGGTATGAACCTTTCCTCCGATAAATTCATTCTTCTCGTAAACGGTTACTTTATACCCCAATTTTGCCAGTCGAATGGCCGAGGCGAGACCACCTACACCACTACCGATAACGATTACCTCTTCTTTCATTCGAGTATTTGGAACAATAAAACCACAAAACAGTTCATATTTAGCCTACGTTTTCAACAAAAATATGGTTTTTTCAACATTTTGCTCGAATTTTCGAGGCTTAGAAGATTGTGGGTGAGATATTAAGATATATTTGTCCCGTTAAACGTTTTTATTAACCTTTTAAAAAAATTCATTATGAACAAAGCGGAATTAGTTGACGCGATTGCAGCGAATGCAAACTTGTCTAAAGCTGATGCAAAAAAAGCGCTTGATGCGTTTGTTGAAGTTTCAACCGGAGCGTTGAAATCTGGAGATCGTATCTCTTTAGTTGGTTTTGGTTCTTTCTCTGTTTCTGACCGTAAGGCAAGAAATGGAAGAAACCCTAAAACTGGAGCGGTTATCAAAATTGCTGCGAAAAAATCAATCCGTTTTAAAGCAGGTGCTGAATTGAGCGGGAAAGTAAACTAAGAAAAGATTACTTTGAAGGAAAGGGAGCCTTAGGGTTCCCTTTTTTTATGCCCTTTTTCCCTAAGCTCTTGTTTCGTATTACAAACCATTATTCTTTAACCACGCGAAACATTTTCGAAAGGCCGGAGGGCGATGAAATCGTCACGGTATATTGTCCAGGAATCAACGCTCTTATATCAATGCTATGGTTACAGGTTCCCTGCTGTAGCATTCGTCCGTCGATGGAGCACAAGGCATACCTAAGCTCGGAATAATCGGAGCGCCCAGACAGGTATAATTGATCTCGTCCTGGATTAGGATATACCATCCATTGCGTTAAATCCTCTGCTCCTAACCCTGCATCAGGACAAGCACCCGGCTGGAAGTTGCTCACGCCAAAGTAATGTTGTGCAACGCATGCATTTTGGTACGTTACGGAATCACAACCGCATACAGGTTCGAAAACTTCGGGACAAAGTATGCTTAAATCGATAAGGTTAGTATCAATGCAATCCAAGGTAATCAGGGTGTCGTTAGCACATAAGTTGTTGCATGCATACATTGAATTGAAAAAGTAAGCACTGTAATCAATTCCGTTACTTCCAAAAGTACTGCATCCTGAAACAGTAAAACACGAATCGTTTTGTCGAATAATACCCAAAGGCATAGCGCAGGCGCCAAAATTTACAGAATCCGGTACCGTCAAACACGTGTCCAATTCCAAGGGTTCACAAGGACCCGGTACCCAAGAACTTACCCCTCCGTAATAATAAGCCTCGCAATCGTTGTTACAGGTTACGCTATCGCAACCGCAAACAGGATCCACTACGTCTGGGCACAGAGCCGAAACATCGATTTGCGCGGGATTTATACAATTGTTTTGAACGCATGCACCAGGAGTCCATGAGCTCACTCCCCCATAATTGAATGCTTCACATGAATTACTGTAAGCAACACTATCACAACCGCATACGGGTTCATAAATGGCTGGACAAATAACTGAGGAGTCCACTTGAGCAGGGTTTATGCACAACGGCGGATTGCACGGACCAGGAGTCCATGAGGTCACCCCTCCGAGATAGGTCGCAATGCACGAATTGTCGTACGTTACTCCATCGCAACCGCAAACCGGGCTATAAACCATAGGACAAATGGCCATCGAATCAATCAGCGTTGGGTCCACACAGGGTTGAGCCAACAAAGTCCAAGGGTAAAACCCAAATAAAAATAGAATCCTTATTGTTTTCATGCTTTTACGTGTTCGAGTTCTCCTTCGGACCTAGCAATCACCGCTGTGGCTAGGCAATTTCCAAGTACGTTTACTGAAGTTCGCGCCATATCCATCACAGCATCAATGCCAAGAATCACGCTCGCTTTCTCTGGGTCAAGCCCCATTGAGGCCACGGTTCCAGCGAGGATAACGAAAGAAGCGCCACGCACTCCTGCGACCCCCTTACTGGTTAACATCAACACCAAACAAATCGAAATTTGTTCCCCAATGCTTAAATCAATGCCCGACATTTGCGCAATAAAAACGGAAGCCAAGGAAAGGTAAAGCGTAGTTCCATCCAAGTTGAAACTGTAACCGGTAGGAATCACAAAACCCACAATATGTTTGGGTACGCCAAACCGCTCCATGTTTTCCATCGCTTTGGGCAATGCCGCCTCACTGCTTGCCGTGGCAAACGCCAAGGAAACGGGTTCTGATACAGCCGTTAAAAATTTGCGTACCGGAATTCGAGCAATTAAGGCAATGGGCAACAATACTCCAAGGATGAAAACCACCAGTGCAGCATACAAGGTGCCTACCAATTTCATGAGCGACATCAATACATCTACCCCTGATTTAGCCACCGTTGCCGACAAGGCGCCAAAGACGGCTAACGGAGCCAAGTACATTACTATGTCGGTAAACTTGAACATAACTTCGGCTAAACTCTCGTTCATTCGAAGCATAGTGAGTTTGTGCTGCTCATGTTTGACCATGCCCAATCCTATGGCAAAAATCACCGAAAAAACAACGATTTGAAGGACCGAATTTTCTGCAATGGATTTCGCAATGTTCTCAGGGAATATTTCCACAAAATGGTCCTTGTGCTCAGCGCGTTGGGCCAGCAATTCCGTCGATTTTTCTTTAACTTTTTCATTGACTTCCACATTAACCCCCTTGCCCGCTTGGGTAACGTTAATGGCTAAAAGTCCGATGAATAAAGCAACGGTGGTAACGATTTCAAAATACAAAATACTTTTCAGGCCCATGCGACCTACTTGTTTCAGGTTGCTATGACCAGCAATACCCACAACCAAAGTGGCGAAAATCAATGGCGCTACAAGTGTTTTAATCAAGCGTAGAAAAATTTTAGCGAAGCGCTCCATTTCTAAGGCAAAAGCCGGAAAATCCATCCCGACCTCAATCCCGAGGACCATCGCACTAAAAATCCATAAGGACATTTTTCTTCGAAAAAACGCAATAAGAAACAACATTGCGATAAGGATAAATCGCAGGGTTTCGAACATGCCTCGAGGCGCGTTCGGCAGGAAAGCTTTGACTGCAAATCCGGACAATAACAGACCGAAAATCACTAAGTAAACCTTGAGGTTGGCGGCTGATTTAAGAGTATTCCACATGGTGTAAAGGTAGGCAATTCCATCTTTGATTCCCAATCCTTATCTTTGTAGAAAAAACATCGATGGGCATTTCAAACAGCGAATTAGAGTTCAATTTTAACGAAGATCGCATGCGGTTGCGCATTCGAAACCTGGAGCAACAATTGGAGAAAATCTACCTTGGAGGCGGTAAAAAACGCATCGATAAGCTCCACGAATCGGGAAAGTTAACCGCGCGGGAACGTATCGAATTATTGCTTGACCCAGGAACGGATCGATTCGAGTTGGGAGCCATCGCAGGTTATGGAATGTATCAAGAACACGGAGGGTGTCCCGGTGCAGGAGTTGTGGTTGTGATTGGTTATGTAGCCGGACGTCAGTGCATTGTGGTAGCCAACGATGCTACCGTAAAAGCAGGAGCTTGGTTTCCAATTACCGGAAAGAAAAACTTGCGGGCTCAAGAAATTGCCATGGAAAATCGTTTGCCCATTATTTATTTGGTCGATTCCGCCGGGGTTTACCTACCGATGCAAGATGAAATTTTCCCCGACAAGGAACACTTCGGACGTATTTTTCGCAACAACGCTGTCATGAGTTCCGAGGGAATAGTTCAAATTGCTGCCGTAATGGGAAGCTGTGTTGCAGGCGGAGCCTATTTACCCATTATGTCAGATGAAAGTTTGATTGTCAATAAAACAGGCACCATTTTCTTAGCAGGCTCCTATTTGGTGAAAGCAGCCATCGGCGAGAACATCGATAACGAAACTTTGGGAGGCGCAAGCACACAAACCGAGATTTCAGGCGTTTGCGATTATAAGGTTGAAACCGATGAAGTATGCTTGGCAACCATCCGAGATTTGATGTCGCGCATTGCCAAAGCAGAGGACGCAGGATTCGACCGCATTGAAAGCGTTGAACCTTTGTTCCCGGCCAAGAACCTTTATGGAATTATGCCGGACGAACGCTCAAAACCCTATAAAACACGAGAAATATTGAAGTGTATCGTCGATGGTTCTGAATTCACCGAATACAAGGAAGGCTACGGCAAAAGTATGTTGTGCGCCTATGCGAGAATCGATGGTTGGAGTGTAGGTATTGTCGCTAACAATCGTGAAATATCGAAATCAGCGAAAGGAGAAATGCAAATGGGCGGTGTGATTTATTCCGATTCTGCCGATAAAGCCGCTCGATTCATCATGAATTGCAATCAAAAAGGCATTCCCTTGGTCTTTTTACAAGACGTTACCGGTTTTATGGTCGGTTCAAAAAGCGAACATGGAGGCATCATCAAGGACGGCGCAAAATTGGTCAATGCCATGTCGAACAGCGTTGTTCCCAAATTCACCGTGGTTCTTGGAAATTCTTACGGTGCAGGTAATTATGCCATGTGCGGCAAAGCGTATGATCCACGGTTAATTGTTGCATGGCCTACTGCAGAAATTGCCGTGATGAGTGGAGCCGCCGCTGCAAAAACCTTATTGCAAATTGAAGTAGCGACCTTAAAAGCAAAAGGGGAAGAAATCACTGAAGCGCGCGAAAATGAACTCTTCAACCGCATAAAGTCGCGCTACGACGAACAAATCTCACCCTATTATGCTGCCAGCCGTTTGTGGGTGGATGCAATCATAGACCCCGCGGAAACGCGCAAGATTTTATCCCTGGGGATCTCCATGGCTAACCATGCTAAACCCACCAAACGCTATAATGTTGGCGCGATTCAGACGTGATAAAGTCCAACGTTTTTTTGTCAGATAATGAAGTGTAACATGCTCCCCTTATCGATGAACTTAAGCACTATAAAGAATTTTGCAACCCTCTCTGTCATAGGGTTGTTCTCGGGCTTACTGGTTTCATTGAGTCATCAACACATGAACACCGTACCCGCTCCATCCAGTAGCAGTGCGTGCGACTCCACTCGGTTAATGGTTTCATGGGACGACCCCGATCGGAGCGGCACCAACATTCGTAGTACCCCGGGGGGAACGGTGGTGGGAGTTCTCTACCAAAAATCATTTCCAGATGGTTGTTGCTTTGAAGTAGTAGAGCATCAAAACGGATGGTTTCGTATTCATGGAAAGATCTTGACGCCGGAAAAGGATTACTCGATTAAAGGGGGAAAAGGATGGGTACATAAATCGGTGATTTCCGTAGGAACCACCAATTACGGAAACGAAACCCTATACCTCAGAAACAAAAACAACGAGAACGGGATCGTAGTTGCTGTTATCCAATCCGCAGTTACTGGCTTGCGTATTTTGGATATTTGCGGCACGTGGGTTAATGTAAGTTATCAAAAAACCAGCGGTTGGATTTCTCAAGATCATTTGTGCGGTATTCCTTGGACTACGTGCAATTGAATCCCTCAAGAAATCAGGTTATCTCTACGTCCCTGTAATTCCTTACTTCGGGAACTTTCCCACCTTCTGGTAATTTACGTAATTGGGATTCAGCCCTAAACACATCAAAACGTCTTTCGCTCGATCTTTTAGGGTTCTACGGTTCATGGAAATATCGGTTTTAAACGTCCAGTTCATGGCAGCTATTCGCTCTTGCATGAGCGTGGGATGCTGGCCTTCAAAGCGCTTAACCTGGGTTAAATGCTGTTCGTATTCGAAGCGATCCACTGCGGGAACGTTGTTTTCCATCCATGCATCGTCGTGCCAAAGCTTGTTGAAATTACGCTGTTTTCGCTGCATTGCCTGCGGTTCTTTCACCCAACCGTAATGGTGAATGTGCGCCGGAAGTTCCACCACCTTGAGTTTCTCATTATCCCCTTTGCGGAAACCTTGAGCGTCGCGGTATGAATAAATGTCCGAGCGATTGCGTACAATCCGAATTTCGTGACGGTACCACGAATTGGATGCCCCGAGGTAATCGTAAGAACCGTAAAAATGACGGTATTTGAACAAAAAGCCGTCGACGTTCTCGTCGTTCAAATAATGCTCCATTGCTTGCCGTAACAGGGCGTCGCACCCATCCTCTAAAACTTCATCCCCTTGGATGTAGAAGCACCAATCGCTATCGCTCGATATGGCCTTGAATGCCTTGTTGGTTTCAACCGCAAGCACCTCTCCCTTCTCACGTAAAGAATCGTCCCATACGGTTTCGATGACCCTAATTATTGGGCTACCCATCCCTTGAATAAGCGCTAAGGTGTCGTCGTCCGATTGACCCACCGCTAAGACAAATTCATCGCACATCGGTAAGACCGAATGAATGGCCTCCAGGATTGGATAATCATAGATGAGCGCGTTGCGAATGAAGGTAAAACCGGTGACTTTCACCCTGCAAAGGTGCGTATTTTTGTTGGGATGGAAGGCGTTTTTCAACGTGTACCTATCTCCATTTTCATTTATTTTTTTTCAAAGCCAATAGGTAATTATTAAAAGTTATATTTAAGGAAACTAATTTGAAACTTATTTAATCACAGAAATAAGAACTCTATTGATTTAACACCCTTTTATTTCTAAAAATTAAATTCATATGCCAATACCCGACAACCTATCTCGAGAAGATATTTTAGGTGCAGCAGAACAGAGGAACAAAGGCCGATTGATTCCGAAGCGACGAAATGCTCGAACCATTGAATTGAGCATTGATGGCAAAAAATACCCTGTTAAAATCTTAATTTCATGGGGTCATGAAATTGCAACTGGACAAGAATTAAACTCTAATCTTTTTACGAGCGATGATGCCGTTAAATGCCTGCGTAATCTAGGTTTTACAGATTTCGTAAGTCCATAGGTATAATAATATTTCGAATGGTAAGAGAATAGGCACATTATCCCCGGTTGTTAGCACCTTCCTTCCGTCGCTTATTTTAGTATTTTTGTTCCATGTACCCACAACGCCCTTACGTGCTCATTGAAGTGGCCAACACCCACGGTGGAGACCTCCCCTATTTGAACGACTTAATCGACCGTTTTGCCTCGTTCCAAGGAGACTACGGGATGAAATTTCAACCGCTTTCGCCGGATACGCTCGCTACCCCTGATTTTCCCTGGTATTCAGTCTACCAAGAACTGTATTTTACTCCCGAACAATGGGCATCCATCCTTCAAAAAGCCCAAGCCACCAAAGAAGTATGGATTGACATCTTCGACGTGTACGGTGTTCAAATCGTTCGTGAAAACCTATCGCTCATTCACGGTATTAAGTTTCAATCTTCGGTGCTCTTCAACGAAGAAGTCATCTTGGAATTAAGTCAACTCGACCTAAGCCATTGTTCCCTGATTCTCAACATTGCCGCACAATCCCTTGACACCATTGAACAGCGCATAGAATCCTTGAAAAACAGGCTTCAACCCAAAACCATCTACCTCGAAATTGGCTTCCAGGCCTACCCTACCGAACTGACCGACAGCGGTCTTTCCAAAATGAAGGCCCTGCAAGAACGGTTCAATTATCCTTTGGTCTTCGCGGATCACCTAGAAGGCAGTTCCACGGACTCCATGGTTCTCCCCTTACTCGCATGGCAGCAGGGGGCCAGCATTATCGAAAAGCACGTAATGCTTTCAGATCGGGAAACGAAATACGATCATTTCTCTTCCATGACGCCCGAGCAATTCGAAGCACTGGACCAAACGCTTGAACGCTATGCTACTGCGGCACAAGCTCCCTTCATCAATCCAAGAGAAGAAGACTACTTAGCAAAAACCGTCATGATTCCCGTGCTGAAAATCCCCAAATCAGCGGGCGATTTAATCCATCCACTAAACGATATCTTCTACCGTCGAAGCGGTAAGGAAGGACTGACCTTGTCCGGAATTCAAGCCTTGCAACGCCAGCATCAAGTGCTTGCTTACGATAAATCCTCATTGGATACCGTAACTTCGGAGAACTTTCGTCCCGCGCGCATTGGTGCCATCGTGGCATGCCGCATGAAATCATCCAGGCTCAAAAGCAAAGCCATTCTGCCCATAGGAGCCTTAACTTCGGTGGCCTTTTGCCTCAACCGTGTGTTGCGTTTTGAATCCTTGGATGCCGTAATACTCGCCAGTTCAACCACTGAAGAAGACGCTGTCTTATCGCAACACACCCACGATCCATCGGTTGCCTTTTTCCAAGGCGATCCGGAAGACGTGATGAAGCGCTACATTGACGTGTGCGACGCCCATCAATTGGATGTCATCGTTCGCATTACCGCCGACATGCCTTTTGTCGATAATGCCGTGTTTCAACACCTTTTATCCGCCCACTTTGAAAGTGGCGCAGATTACACCGTTGGAGAAGATGCTGCCATCGGGGTGAACCTTGAAATCTTCAATACGTCTTGTCTAAAACGCATCAAACAGTATTTCCCATCCGCCGATTATTCGGAGTACATGACGTGGTACTTTCAGAACAATCCCGAATACGTGCGCATTAACCGCGTTGCTTTACCTGAAGTGTTCGTTCGAAACTATCGCTTGACCTTGGACTACGAAGAAGATCTTGCCATGCTCAATGCGGTAGAAAGTGCTCTTGCACCGCAGAATCCTAAGTACACCTTGGAAGACGTTATCCATTTCCTGGATGCCCATCCGGAAGTTGCAGGAATGAACGGTCATTTAAGTCTGCGCTACAAAACCGATCAAGCCTTGATTGATCTATTGAACGACAAAACCAAAATTCGACCATGAGAATCCTGGTATTTTCGGATTCCTTGAGCCTACCAAGAAGCCAACCAGAAACGTGCTTGCACGAACAAACTTGGCCGGAACTTTTGCGGAAAAAAGGTCACGAAGTGTGCTTAAGCGCCATCGGTGGAGCAACCGTTCGGGACATATTGAAACAAACCTTTTACTTTCAAGACCGCCGATATTTCGACTTGGTCGTCGTGCAGTGCGGCATTGTGGATTGTGCGCCAAGATTCGCCAAACGATGGGAATTGAAAATCCTACAATCCTTGGGAAAATTTGGTAGTTGGGGCATGAAGTTGTTGAACCGAAAGAGCATTCGAAACCTACGCAAACTCACCTACACCTCCGACAAGAACTATCGCGAAGGAATTCAACGCCTGGAAAACGCGTTCGATGCTCCGGTAGTTTTTGTAGAAATTCTACCCGCCACTTCATCCTATGAATCGCAATTGCCTGGAGTCAGCAATAACATTGAGGCATTTAATACCATAATTCGTTCCCACCGCCACATTTCCATGAAAGACATTCCCACCAACGGGATCATGTCCGACCACCACCATTTGAGCGCGGAAGGCCATGCCTACCTGGTGGATCGCATTTTAAACCAGTTGCCATGACCTATCCTCATTTGCATCCGCAAAGCGGTCAGCTCGGTCCGTATTCCTTGGTTCCTATTCGCATGGAAGACCGCGAAGACATTCGCCGATGGAGGAATGAACAAATGTACCATTTGCGTCAAAGCAGTCCCCTAACGCAAGAACAGCAGGACGTCTATTTTTCTACCGTCGTGAAAGGATTGTTCGAGGATCCGAATCCAACTCAGTACTTGTTTTCGTACCTGCAAGAAGGAAACTGCATCGGCTACGGCGGATTGGTGCACCTGGATCGTGCGCGGGGAAGCGCTGAGTTGTCGTTCATCATGAACACTGCGTTGGAAGCCACGGAATTTGCCCTTCATTGGGGCAATTATCTCAGGCTGATTCAACCGATTGCCTTCGAGGGGTTGAAGTTGCGTAAAATCTTCACCTACGCCTACGACTTGCGTCCCCATTTGTATTCCATTCTCGAAAATGCGGAATTCCTTCAAGAAGTTATCATTCCAAACGCCTTGAACGAAAACGGTCGTTCTATCCCTGCTTTGGTGCACAGCCGCTGGAATGCAACGTTGCGCAAGGCCAAACAGGATGACGCTACCCTGACTTTCAAGTGGGCGGTATCGCCGGAGGTTCGTGCTTATTCCTTCAGCCAAGATGAAATTCGTTGGGACGGACATGAGGCCTGGTTTAAGGCAAAAACACACGATTCGAACTGTTTATATTACCTCATGGAATCTCCGTTTGGCGTTTTAGGGTCGATTCGTTTTGACCTCAAAGGAACAGGAACGGGATGGATTAGTTATTTGCTGGATCCTCAATTTCACGGTCAGGGATGGGGAATTGCCCTGCTGCTCATGGGGGAAAAAGAAGCACGTCGCGCGGGCCTTCAACAATTAATTGGCGAGGTGATGCCCGAAAATAGCTCATCTTGTGCTATCTTTGCCAAGTTAGAATACGAAAAAGAGGTGTTGTCCGACCGTATTCGCTACACGAAATTTCTATGACAAACCCGATACCCGAAGACAAGGTATTCATCATTGCTGAATTATCCGCCAACCATAATGGAAGCCTGCAGACGGCCTTAGACACCGTCAAAGCGGCCAAGCGAGCTGGCGCTGATGCGATAAAACTGCAAACCTATACGGCTGAAACCATCACCTTAGCATGCGATTTACCCGACTTTAAAATAGCAGGCGGAACCTTGTGGGATGGAAAATACCTGTTCGATTTATACCAAGAAGCCTACACCCCTTGGGAATGGCATGCAGCAATCTTCCAGGCTGCGAAAGAGGAAGGACTTCTCTGTTTTTCTTCGCCTTTTGACCCTAGCGCAGTGGATTTTTTGGAAAGCTTAGCTTGTCCTGTGTATAAAATCGCTTCGTTTGAAATCACCGATATTCCGCTGATTGAATACGTTGCATCGAAGCAAAAACCGATTATTATATCGACAGGAATTGCGGAGAAAATCGACATTGAACGTGCAGTAGACGCTTGTTTACGTCAAGGAAATCGCGACATTACCCTGCTCAAATGTACTTCCTCATACCCTGCCCCCATTGAGGAGGCAAATTTGAAACTCATGCAGCGATTTGCCGAGGATTTTCCGGTTAAAATTGGTTTATCGGACCACACCCCTGGGCACCTTGTACCGATAATTGCGGTAAGCCTCGGAGCACGTGTCATCGAAAAACACTTTATTTTGGACCGTTCCATCGGCGGACCTGATGCGGCTTTTTCGCTCAACGAAGCCGAGTTTACAGCATTGGTTCAAAACGTTCGTCTCGCAGAACAAGCCCTAGGTAATGCATCGTACGAACTCACCCCCAAGCAACAGGACGGACGCGTATTCTCCCGCTCCCTCTATCCTACCCAAGCAATCCTTGCAGGAACCCAAATCACTCCTGAAATGATTCAATCGGTTCGACCCGGTCACAGCCTTCACCCCATGCATTTGAAGGACCTCATGGGAAAAACCACAAAGCGCAACCTACGTTTAGGCGAGCGCATCACCTTGGACGATTTTGAATAATCGTTCATTCAACTATTATATTAACCCAGCACTTGGAGGCTAACTTCTTTAAACCGTCCGAAAGGACATCCACATTATGACATTTCACGATTTATCTTTAATTCAACCTTTACTCACCGCGATTGAACGCGTTGGTTATACACACCCGACCCCTATACAAGCAAAAGCCATTCCTCCCATCCTGAACGGACAAGACCTCATGGGATGTGCGCAAACAGGAACGGGAAAAACGGCCGCTTTCGCTATCCCAATTCTTCAACGTTTAACCCTTAAAAGCCGACCGGAAGGAAAACGAAAAATCCGAACCCTGATTCTTACTCCGACCCGGGAATTAGCCATACAAATAGAAGAGAACATTCAAGCCTATGGCAAAGACCTCGACCACCGACATGCCGTCATCTTTGGAGGCGTCAACCAGCACAGTCAAGTGCAACAGGTCAAAAACGGAATCGATATTCTGGTGGCCACTCCTGGCCGTTTAATTGATTTGCATCAGCAAGGATATATTTCCCTTCAACATTTGGAAATTTTTGTGTTGGATGAAGCCGATCGGATGCTTGACATGGGATTCATTCACGACGTGAACCGCATCATCAAGTTGATACCAACCCGTCGTCAAACGTTGTTTTTTTCCGCCACCATGCCGAAAGAAATCAAAGCCTTAGCGAACACCTTGCTCACCAACCCTGAAATGGTGGTGGTTACGCCCATCTCTTCCACCGCTGAAACTGTTGAGCAATCGATGGTTTTTGTGGAAACTGCTGAAAAGAAAGATGTTCTTTTGGATCTATTAACGGTAAACTCTACCCCTTCGGTATTGGTGTTTACACGGACGAAACACGGTGCTGACCGGGTAGTAAAGATTTTAGCTAAATCCAAAATTACTGCGGCAGCCATCCACGGCAACAAATCACAAAACGCACGTCAAAATGCGCTGAACGGATTCAAGCAACAAAAGATACGGGTACTGGTGGCCACCGATATTGCAGCACGAGGCATTGATATAGACGACTTAAGCTTGGTGGTCAACTACGATTTACCCAACGTTCCGGAAACATACGTGCACCGCATTGGAAGGACAGGACGGGCGGGAGCCAACGGTCAAGCAATTTCGTTTTGCAACCAGGAGGAAAGGGCTTATCTCAAGGACATTCAAAAACTGATTGGAAGGACCATCGACCTACACCCTTCGTATTGCTAGGACTGATTCTTACATTAACTTACGATACTTAATGCGTTTTGGACCGCTATCCCCAAGCCGTTTTTTACGATTTTCTTCATAATCGGAATAGGAACCTTCAAACCAATAAACTTGAGAATCGCCCTCAAAGGCAACGATATGCGTACAAATACGGTCAAGAAACCAACGGTCGTGGGAAATCACCACTGCGCAGCCCGCAAAACGCTCAATGCCTTCTTCGAGAGCACGAAGCGTGTTGACGTCAATATCGTTGGTAGGTTCATCCAATAGGAGGACATTGGCTTCAATCATCAAGGTCATGGCTAAATGCAATCGGTTTCGCTCACCTCCTGAAAGTACTCCCACTTTCTTGTTTTGATCGGAACCGTTGAAGTTGAACTTGGACAGGTAGGCCCTGGAATTGATTTTTTGTTTACCAATCTCAATGAACTCCAGACCGTTGGAAACGACTTCAAATACGGATTTATTGGGGTCCAAGGATTTATGAGATTGATCCACATAGCCAAGCTGAACCGTCTCACCAACCGAAAACGAACCTGAATCCGGCTGAAGTTCGTTCATGATCATTTTGAAAATAGTGGTTTTACCCGCACCGTTGGGACCGATAATTCCCACAATTCCGGCGGGCGGTAAGGAGAAATTCAAGTTATCGTAGAGTAATTTATCACCAAAACTCTTCGCTACTTGATGGGCAGCAATGACGTTCGAACCTAAACGAGGCCCATTGGGAATCGGAATTTCCAAGGAGGCTTCTTTTTCCCGGCCGTCTTCGGCCAACATTTTCTCATAATTCTGCAACCTCGCCTTGGATTTTGCCTGACGAGCTTTAGGATTCATCCGTACCCACTCCAATTCCTGGGCAAGCATTTTTTGACGTTTCGACTCGGTTTTCTCTTCTTCTTTCAAGCGCTTTCCTTTTTGTTCAAGCCAAGATGAATAGTTGCCCTTCCATGGAATGCCTTCGCCCCGATCTAATTCCAAAATCCATCCTGCAACATTGTCCAAGAAATAACGGTCGTGGGTTACTGCAATTACGGTGCCTTGGTATTGTTGTAAATGTTGTTCTAACCAATCGATCGAGGCTGCATCTAAGTGGTTGGTAGGCTCATCCAGTAAAAGCACATCGGGATTTTTCAACAGCAAACGGCACAAGGCAACGCGTCGTTTCTCTCCCCCGGAAAGCGACTCGATGAGTTGGTCGTCGGGCGGACAACGCAACGCATCCATGGCGCGTTCGATCTTATTTTCCAACTCCCAAGCATCCATGGCATCGATTTTATCCTGAACCTCCCCTTGACGCGCAATGAGCTTATCCATTTTATCGGGATCGTTCAAGACGTCTTCATCGCCAAAAGCCAAATTAATTTCTTCGTATTCTTTCAGAACATCCACCACTTCCTGAGCTCCTTCAAGTACTACCTCACGAACGGTTTTATGAGGATCGAGTTCTGGTTCTTGGGGAAGATAACCCACCGTGTAACCCGGGGAAAAGACCACATCACCTTGAAAACTCTGATCAATTCCCGCAATGATTTTCATGACCGTAGATTTACCTGAACCATTCAAACCGATGATACCTATTTTAGCACCGTAATAAAAAGAAAGGTAAATGTTCTTAATGATTTGCTTTCCTTGAGGAGTGGCTTTAGAAACCCCCACCATGGAGAAAATGATTTTTTTATCGTCGGACATAGTTGAACTTAGTTTTTAAAGATGTTAGAAGTAAAAATTTTCCATTTCGCCAAGCGGTATTTAACGCTCACGGAAATAACCCCGAGCCCATAGGTCACGGAGCGTGAAAAGTTAATGGAGGAGGCCTCTTCGAAGTATTTTGTAGGACAGGTAATCTCTCCAATTTCATAGCCAGCAAAAAAAATCTGCGCAAGCATTTGGTTATCGAAGACAAAATCATCGGAGTTGCGTTCGATATGGATATGTTGAAAAACTTCCTTGGAAAACGCGCGATATCCGGAATGGTACTCGGAAAGCTTTTGCCCCATTACGATGTTTTGACCTAGGGTTAAAAAACGGTTGGCGATGTATTTGTACATAGGCATTCCTCCTTTCAAAGCTCCCTTGCCTAAAATCCGTGAACCCAACACTACCGGATAGACATCAAAGGCTATGACTGCGGCCATGGAATGGATCAGTTTTGGGGTGTATTGATAATCCGGATGGAGCATAATGATAATGTCTGCACCCAAATCCAATGCCGTTTTATAGCATGATTTTTGATTGCCTCCATAACCTCGGTTTTTGTCATGACGAACAATGTGCTGAATCCCCAACTTACGAGCTACCTCGGAAGTATGGTCTCTGCTCGCATCGTCAACTAACACCACAAAATCTACGATGTCAAAAGGGATTTCCTGATAGGTGATTTCGAGGGTGTCTGCAGCATTATAAGCAGGTAGTACGATGCCTATTTTTTTACCGTTGAGCATGCGCAAAGATAAGGACATTTATCCAATCAAAACGTTGAAAACCTGTTCAAAAACCGAGGATTTTTCTTCGATGAACCGAATTTGCCGTGTGCTTTTATGTTATTTTTGTAGCTTACAATTACGTATGGTGGATTTACCGGAAAAGGTTCGCAGCATCTTCTCTTCCTACCTGGAACAAAACGGTCATCGAAAGACCCCTGAACGTTTTGCCATTCTCAATGAAATTTACCATTTCGATGGACATTTCGACGTAGAAACCCTGTACTTTAAAATGAAATCTGAAAAATACCGCGTTTCGCGTGCGACGCTTTACAACACCATTGAGCTTCTTTTAGCATGCAACCTGATTCGAAAACATCAATTTGGAAAAAACCTTGCACAATTCGAAAAATCCCACGGCTCCAAGCAGCATGACCACGTTATACTCACGGATACGGGGGAGGTTATTGAATTTTGTGACCCCCGCATTCAACAAATCAAAACCACCATCGAAGAACTGTTTCAGGTAGAGATTCAGCACCATTCTTTATATTTTTATGCTACCAAAAAAGAAAACACCCTATGATAGACTATTTCATTTTAAACGGTGAAACAACAACCATCAGCCTCAGTGGCAGGTTGTTATCGGACAACGACTTGCAAGCGGTTTCGGCAGAAGTTGAAAAGCTGAACAATTGGAACGTTATATTGGACCTGAAAGACCTTACCTATATTAACTCAAGCGGCATTGCCTTTCTTGTTAGGATTCTCACGAGGTCTCGCGTTAATGGCGGGGATACAGTGATTTGTAAGGTGAATAGCAATCTTCAAAAATTGTTTGATATCACTAAAATGCATGATGTATTTAAAATTTATGACGCGCAAGACGCTGCAATTGATCATTTCAAAAAATAATCTATGAACGTTGACGTACTCCTCGGTTTGCAATGGGGAGATGAAGGAAAAGGGAAAATTGTAGATGTTCTCACCCCCAATTATTCAGTAATTGCTCGTTTTCAGGGCGGACCAAATGCCGGCCATACCTTAGAATTTGAAGGTAACAAGCACGTTTTACACTCGATTCCCTCTGGAATTTTTCGCAAGGATGCCATCAACATCATCGGCAACGGAGTCGTGATTGACCCGATCGTTTTTGCCGGTGAATTGGAGAAGTTGGAACCTTACGGCATCGAACTATCCAAACGGCTGATGATTTCGAAAAAAGCGCATTTAATTTTACCCACCCACCGTTTAATTGATGCTGCTGCGGAGCAAGCGAAAGGCGATAAAAAAATCGGTTCTACGCTCAAAGGAATTGGACCCGCTTACATGGACAAAACCGGTAGAAACGGTTTGCGCGTTGGGGATTTATTGTTGCCCAATTTTTCACAAAAATACAACGAGCTCAAGGAAAAACACCTCGGCATTCTTGCCCATTATCCCGCATTTGAATTCGATTTAGCAACCATGGAAACGGCGTGGTTTGAAAAGGTTGAGCGCCTTAAAAATCTTCCCTGCATCGATTCAGAACATCATTTAAATCGCCTCATTAAAGAAGGCCAAAAAATCCTTGCAGAAGGCGCCCAAGGAACCATGTTGGATGTGGATTTTGGAACCTACCCTTTTGTTACATCTTCGAATACCGTTACCGCCGGAACCTGCACAGGATTAGGGGTGCCTCCTACCTCAATCAATAAAGTAATCGGCATTTTTAAAGCCTATTGTACCCGGGTTGGTTCAGGCCCTTTCCCAACAGAACTGAACAACGAAACCGGAGAAAAGATGCGTCAGGAAGGCAACG
Source organism: Flavobacteriales bacterium (assembly GCA_947500875.1). Classification (GTDB taxonomy): domain Bacteria; phylum Bacteroidota; class Bacteroidia; order Flavobacteriales_D; family Crocinitomicaceae; genus UBA952. The sequence continues at coordinate 29,959 of CANMUN010000015.1, forward strand.
AATTCGGTTCAACCACCGGTAGAGCGCGACGCTGTGGCTGGCTTGATCTGGTGCAACTGAAATATGCCATAATGGTCAACGGGGTTTCTGAGTTGTACATGATGAAAGCCGATGTTTTGTCCATTTTTGAAGAAATCAACGTTTGCGAGGTCTACGAAATCAACGGTGAACGCATTACAGATTTCCCTTATGACGTCCACTCATTAGCAGTTACCCCAATCTACACGGCATTGAAGGGATGGAAACAAGATCTCACCGGACTCAATTCCTACGAACAAGCGCCGCAAGCCTTAAAGGATTATGTTCAGTACCTTGAGCAGCAACTTGAGGTGCCTATTCGATTGGTTTCTGTGGGACCCGATCGCTCGCAAACCTTGTTTAAATAATGTCCTTACGGTCCTTATTCTTCTTTTTTTTGAGCCTTATAGGTCATCAAATTTTAGGACAGGGCAAATTAGTTCTACTCCCAGGCTCAGAAAAGATCTATTTCGATAAAGCCACCCAAACCCATCGCTTGGTTGGAACGGTGAGTTTTATCTATCAGGGAAATACCATGTATTGCGATTCAGCACACTATCGGGAGGCGCAAAAAATAGTTCGTGCCTACGGCAACGTTCATATTACCAAAGACGACATCAATTTATACTGCGATTCGCTGTTTTATTCAGGATCTAACAAATTTGCAAGGCTTTGGGGGCATGTAATCGTGCGAGATGCGGCCTATAAACTCAGTTCGGACTCGGTAGAATACAACGCGAAAACGGGAAGAGCCATTTATCGAAATAAAGGAAAAATTCAAAACAGCATAAATAATGAATTGATTACAAGTAAAATAGGTTATTTCTATCCCGCCACTGGAAGTTACTTTTTCAGCGGTAAGGTGGTTTACCAAAAGAACGATTTGCGCATGACCACCGACACATTGCAATTCAACCACGAGACGCAAATCACGTATTTTCATGGTCCTACCGTTATTCAAAACGATAGCCTCGAAATCCGTTGTTCTAAAGGGAACTTTCACGTTGACCGAAACGAGGGGGCCTTATACCGTGGAGTACAAATTACACAAAAGGATAGGCACATTACCTGTGACACAGCCTTTTACAAAGAACGCAATCAGGAGTTCACGGGGCTAGGGAATGTGGTAATCGATGAGAAGAAACAAAACCTTATACTCAGCGGGAACTTTTTCCACTCCGAAGAAGAACGGGAATCCACCTTGTTGACCGGTCAAGCGCTCGCCATTCAAACGGGCAAAAAAGATACCTTGTATTTGCATGCCGACACCTTACGCCTGATCAATGATTCCTCAAACCAACGCAACTTATTCGCCTACAAGAATGTGAAGTCCTTCTCGCGCGACATTCAGTGCATTGCAGACTCGGCCTTCTACAGCAAGAACACGGGCCGAATGAGCTTGTACATGACGCCCATTCTTTGGGCAAAGAACGGCGAGCTTAAAGGCGACACCATTCACCTTTACATGAACGACAGCGTGCTGGAACGATCGGAAATTATGGGCAATGCCTCCGCAATCATGCCGGTTGATACGGGAAAACTTTACAATCAACTGTCAGGTAAAGAGATGGTAAGCTTCTTCAAAGAAGGTGCTATACATCTCGCGAAAGTAAAAGGACAAGCATGGACGATTTTCTATCCCGTAGAAGATCAACGACGCGACAGCATTCTCGAAAAAGAACGCATGGGTTTAAACCGACTTTATGCCTCGGAATTACACGTTTACTTGGACAGCGGCGAAGTATCTCGAATTACTTTTTTTGACAAACCCGACGGGGTATTTTTTCCGATGGACCAAATCGACGAAAAAGAACGATACATCCGCGGGTTTTCATGGAATCCGTTGTTGCGTCCAAAGGATCCTTTTACCATGTGCCTAGGTTCTCCAAAGGCTACAGCAATGAATCGTCCTCTAAATCCCAACGAGTAACGCGTTGTACCCCGTCAATTTCTTGAAATTTCCCCATGAGCCGCTCTAAGTGCTCCGTATCAAAGACCATGACACGAATGTGCCCTTCAAAAACGCCGTCGTTGGTTTCAAAATGAATGCTTTTCATATTCACTTTGTTTTCTTTCGAAATGATCTCTGTTAGCCGGTTCACCAGCCCGATTTGGTCGATTCCAACAATGCGAATAGCTGCTAATCGTTCTTGTAGCATTTCTGATTTCCATGCTGCCTTGATGCACCGGTAAGCAAATTTTGATTGCAGATGGACTGCATTTGGACAATCAGAACGGTGAATTTTTATTCCTTGATTGATGGTTATGAAACCAAAAACACCGTCCCCTGGTATGGGATTACAGCACGATGAAAGTTGGTATTCAACGCCTTTAAAATCGTCTCCAATAAAAATCACATCGCTTTTTGCATCGATTAAGGGTTTATTGGACATCTGCACCCATTCCTTTTTGGATTGCGTTTCTTTTCCCGTCGGAACAAGCAATCCGTTTTTGTCTTCGATTTCGCGAATTTTATTGACGTCAATTTTGCCCTTTGCTATGCGATAATACAATTCAGTTGCGTTCCCAATGCCGAAAAACTTTTCTAAAAAGGTAATGTTTTCGGCGTTCATTTTAAGGTTAAACTGTTTGAACTTTCGCTCTACAATTTCTTTTCCGTCTTGAGCGATGGATTTTCGCTCTTCGTTCAAGGATGCTTTTATTTTCTGACGAGCACGTGCGGAAACCACGAACTTAAGCCATTCATCGTTCGGTTTTTGTTTGGACGAAGTAATGATTTCCAACTGATCTCCGTTTTGTAATTCATAACTTAACGGCATCAAGCGATTATTCACCTTCGCACCGATGCAACGGTCGCCAATGGCGGTATGAATGTCGTAGGCAAAGTCCAGTATGGTCGCTCCAACCGGTAGAACCCTCAATTCTCCTTTCGGCGTAAACACGTAAATCTCCTCGCGGAACAGATTGAGTTTAAACTCGTTGATGAAATCGATGGCATTGGTTTCGGTATTTTCCAACAAATCGCGGATTTCACTGATCCACCGATCAAATTTGCTGTCATCCTTTTTGTCTTCTTTATACTTGTAATGGGCAGCAATTCCTTTCTCTGCTATTTCGTCCATGCGCTTTGAGCGGATTTGCACCTCCACCCATTTACCTTGCGGCGACATGACGGTGGTTTGCAAGGATTCATAACCGTTGGCGCGAGGTGTTGAAATCCAATCCCTCAACCTTTCCGGACTGGGTTGGTAAAAATCCGTTACCACGCTGTAGATTTTCCAGCAATCGGATTTTTCTTTTTCAGGGGTTGAATTAACAATAATCCGGATCGCAAAAACGTCATAAACCTCTTCAAAAGGAACTTCCTTGGTTTTCATTTTTCTCCAAATCGATGAAACCGATTTGGTCCGTATTTTAACATCAAATTGAAACCCTTGCGCTAAAAGCTGTTCTTTTACAGGTGCAATAAACCGTCGAATGAATCGCGTACGAACATCTTGGGTAGATTTCAATCGGTTCTCTATATCCTTGTAAACTTCTGGCTCACAATACTTCATGGACAAGTCCTCCAATTCCGTTTTAATGGTATAAAAACCAAAACGGTGTGCAAGAGGAGCGTATAAAAAGCGTGTTTCGGAGGCTATTTTCAGTTGTTTATCAGGGGACATTACCTCGAGCGTTCGCATGTTGTGCAAGCGGTCTGCAAGTTTGATCAACACCACCCGGAAATCATTGGAAATGGTTAAAATCATTTTACGAAAATTCTCCGCTTGAACGGAAGCGTTTTCGTCAAACACATCGGGAATCTTGGTTAATCCGTCAATGATGTTTCGGATTTTCACACCGAAAGAATCCTCGATGTCTTGAAGCGTAATGTACGTATCTTCAACCGTATCATGCAACAAGGCACAAACAATAGCGGTACTATCCAAATTCATTTCATCGGCACATATCCTGGCTACAGAAATGGGGTGCCAAATGTACAATTCTCCGGATTTCCGACGCTCATCCTTGTGCGCCTCAAGCGAAAGATCAAAAGCCTTACGAATCAGTTTGGAGTCCTCCTTAGAACGATCCTTCACCGCACGCAACAAGCTTTTAAAAGCATTTAAAATCGCTTTACGTTCGTTATCTGCAAGAGGTATATCGGCTTGATTCATCGATTAATCAGTGGCTGGTAGCAACTGGGACTTAACTTCACCAAAACCAATTCTCACACCGCTATTCTCGCAAAATCCTCGAAAAATCACGGTGTCATAGTCATGGATAAATGCCCTTTTGGTTCCATCGAGAAGCTCCAAAGGTTTCGTGCCTTTCCAAGCAAGTTCCAACATGGAACCGTAAGAATCGGGAGTAGGTCCAGAAATGGTTCCAGACCCCATCAAGTCACCGCAACGAATGTTGCATCCATTGACCGTATGATGGGCCAATTGCTGGGCCATGGTCCAATACATGTATTTAAAATTCGAACGGCAGATGCGGCTTTCATGGCCATGCTCTGGCTGTAAGTAAACCTCAAGATGGATGTCGTAGGATTTTTTTCCTTGATATTTTAGGTATTCTAACACCGGTGGATTTTGTTCTGGACCTTCCACGGCAAAAGGAATCAAGGCGTCCAGCGTTACAATCCATGGACTCATTGAGGAGGCAAAATTTTTCGCCAAGAAAGGACCTAATGGAACATATTCCCATTGTTGAATATCGCGAGCCGACCAATCGTTAAAAAGGCAAAGCCCGAAAATATAATCCTCTGCCTCTTCCGTATTTATTTGCTCACCAAGCGGTTTCCCCTCAAAGGTTATGAAGCCCATTTCCAATTCAAAATCAACTCGTTTTGATGGTCCGTACACCGGATTTTCACCTTCATTTTTAGTTTGACCCTTAGGCCTTCTAACAGGAACATCTGACGCAATAATCGAACTGGATCGTCCATGATAACCCACGGGAAGCCACAACCAATTCGGCAATAAAGCATTTGCGGGATCACGGAACATCATACCCACATTGGTTGCATGCTCTTTGCTTGAATAAAAATCGGTGTAATCCCCAATTTGAACAGGCAACATCATTTGAACCCGTTCTGCCTCATAAATCGACTCCATGATGGCTTCGAGTTGATTCTGAAGCTCCATATTTTCTTTGGAAAATAAGATTGCAATACGATCACGAAGGATTCGAATACCGCTTTTACCCGACTTCATCAACGCATTCAAGGAATCAGCCTTGAAAACGCTCGAATCGAAAGGCAATCCATCCAAGAACCCCAGTTCACCAAGGGATGCAAGGTTTATGACTTTGTCGCCAATCCGGGTTGCAACAAAGCACTGATCGTCTTGCAATCGTGCAATGCCGAAAGGAATATTTTGGATGGGAAAATCTGAATTTTCAGGGACGTTAATCCACGAAACCAGGTTGGGATTGTTGGCAATCATCGTATTCAATCTTAAACATTAAACCTAAAATGCATGATGTCACCATCGGCGACAACATACTCTTTTCCTTCTACTTTAAATTTCCCAGCCTCTTTAATCGCAGCTTCTGAACCGTAGTGAAGGTAATCCTCGTATTTCATAACTTCAGCCCGAATAAAGCCTTTTTCAAAATCCGAGTGAATTACGCCTGCTGCCTGAGGAGCGGTTGAACCTTTATGGATGGTCCAAGCTCGGACCTCCTTAACTCCTGCCGTAAAATAGGTTTGTAAATTTAGTAACGAATAAGCAGATCGTATCAAGCGATTTACTCCTGGTTCCTCCAATCCCAATTCGTCTAAAAACATCTTGCGTTCTTCGTAGGTCTCTAATTCTGTGATGTCCGCCTCGATTTTCGCACCAATTACCAACACTTCCGCCTGTTCATTCGCTACTGCTTCCCGAACCTGATCCACATAAGCATTTCCACTTAAAACGGAGGCTTCATCCACATTGCACACATACATCACGGGCTTGGAAGTAATAAGGTTGAAGCGTTTTATGACATCCATTTCCTCTGCCGTAAACCCTAAACCGCGAACCGAAAGGCTTTTTTCAAGCCCATCCTTTATTTTCAAAGCAAGTTGATTTTCCAAAACGGCTTCTTTATCACCAGATTTTATAACCCTTGCCAAGCTTTGAATTTTCTTTTCAATGGTTTCTAAATCTTTCAACTGCAATTCAATATCGATGATTTCTTTGTCGCGTATTGGATTCACGCTACCATCCACGTGGACAATGTTACCATCATCAAAACAACGAAGCACATGCAAAATGGCATCTGTCTCACGGATATTGGCTAAGAATTGATTCCCTAAGCCCTCCCCTTTCGAAGCGCCTTTTACCAAACCTGCGATATCCACAATTTCCATAGTTGCAGGCACAACGCGCTCAGGATTAACCATCGATTCCAATTTTTCCAATCGGGTATCCGGAACGGAAATGGTGCCTAAATTTGGTTCAATCGTGCAGAAAGGAAAATTAGCCGATTGCGCTTTTGCATTGGATAAACAATTGAACAGGGTTGACTTACCAACATTGGGCAATCCCACTATTCCACATTTTAGTGCCATACTTTAAATTTTAATAATCTTTTGAATGTGTTGATTTTTCCGAACAAAATAAACCCCCGAAGGATGTTCGATGAACGCTAACTGAACGGAGTCGGAGTCAAGTTTCAAGTAGAAAATAACATTACCCGCAAGGTTGTAAACCGTAATCATGTCTCCTATTATTCCATGAATCTCCATCGATTCTACAAAGGGATTAGGACTAACAAAACCGCTTTCTGCGCCTAATTCGTTGAACGACGCGTTATTGATAACTAGGCATTCGGAAGTGTCAAAACACTGACTTTGAGCTACCGAAACCACTACAGCGAATGTCCCATTAATGACTGGAAAAACTGGGGAAGTTTGCCCAGGCATGTTTTGTTGGGTAATGCAGTTAATCCACTGGTAATTATATCCCAGCGCGTTCGGAACAGCAGTAAGGTTGATTCCGTCGTTGACCATTGTAGCCGTTGGAGTTGGTACAACTGTAATATTAAAACTGTCGATTGCAAAACAACCAGAGGGCATTTGGTAATTCAGCCACATCACCGAGGTTGAAGCTGGGGTAACCGTTTGAAATGTGGTGGTTGCCCCATTTGACCACTGATAGCTTCCTCCCGGAATTGAAACTTGCGCTGATAACATTTGCGAATTGCCTTGACAAACATTGTAGTCCAAAACGGAGACCGTAGGAACAGGATTTACGGTTACTATTACCGAATCCGTTACGGGTGCGCAGCCGTTGACGGCATAGGATACATAATAGACTTGACTCGAGGATGGACTGACGGTAATGGACGGCTGGCCTTGCCCTGTTGACCAAGAAAAAACCCCGCCTTGAGGAAATACATTCGCGTCAATCACCGTTGATTCGCCCGCACAAATGGCATAATCCCCGGTTTGAATCATAGGTGCCATGCTAACCGTAACTGGAATCGATTGGGATGTTGTACAACCATTTGGGGCAACACATGTCACGGAATAAGAGGTCGAATTTACCGGGCTTGCACAATAGGTTGCTCCCTGCTGTCCACCTGACCATAAAAATTGACTTCCGTTCACTCCTGAACTGGCAGTTAAACAAATGGACTGTCCAGTACATAATGTATTATTTACAGCATTCGTCGTCACGTTTAAAGTTGGGCTAACGTTGACGGTTACTGTCGTCGATGCGGATGCAGTCGACCCAAAAAGAGAATATGTTACCGTATACGTTACCGTACTTGATGGAGAAACTGAGATGCTCTGAGTCGTTAAATTCCCCGGAGACCAAAGAAACGTGCCTCCAGCGGAAGAAGGTGTTGCGGTTAAGGTGCTGTTTCCCCCAGTGCATATCGATGGGTTGGAATTCGAAACAACTACGGTAACTTGTGCAAAAGGTTGATCAGGTAAAAGAAATGAAAGCAGAAGTACTAATCCAAGAAATTGTTTAATTTGCATGCACAAAATTAGCGCTTTTTATGTTTAAGTACTCCTATCTTCTAGCATTATTGCAGATTACTTCACTGCACTTTTTTGCACAAGACTCTTCGATGATTCGCAAGATCTACGACGAAGCCTTGTTGCGCGGCCGAGCCTATGAGGATTTGAGATCGCTTTGTAAAGACATTGGACCTCGGCTATCCGGCAGTTCTGAAGCCGAAATGGCCGTTCGGTGGAGCGAATCAAAGATGAAGGCCTATGGTTTTGACACGGTTTATCTTCAACCCATTATGGTTCCTCATTGGGAAAGAGGAAACCCCGAAACAGCATGGCTAAGCACCCCAACCACAACTCCTTACAAGTTAAATATCAAAGCCTTAGGTGGCTCTATTTCTACGAATGGAATACTTGAAGGAGAAGTCATAATGTTTGATCATTTGGACGATTTAAAGAAATCAACCCGTTCCGTTGTAGAAGGGAAAATCGTTTTTTTGAACCAGCCTATGAACGCTGCGGAAATTCAAACCTTTAAAGCGTATGGCGCCTGTTATCCTATCCGTGGAAACGGCGCAGTTGAAGCTGCCAAACTGGGTGCAAAAGCGGTAATTATCCGTTCTCTTGCCTTGCCCTTGGACGACCATCCTCACACAGGAAGCATGCGCTATGAAGACAGCATACCTAAAATACCCGCTGCAGCCTTGTCCACCTTGGATTGCGAATACCTTGCCCGCGCTTTACAAGCAGATAGTAAGGCGATGATTACCTTAGAAATGGATTGCCGGGTATTCCCGGACGCGCCATCTTTCAATGTAATTGCTGAAATCAAAGGCAGAAAACAACCCAAAGAAATCATAACCTTCGGGGGGCACTTGGATTCTTGGGACCAAGGAGAAGGTGCCCACGACGACGGTGCAGGAGTCATTCACTGCATGGAGGCATTGCGCATTCTAAAAACCTTAGAATATCAACCAGTACACACCTTGAGGGTGGTGTTTTTTATGAACGAAGAAAATGGTAACATGGGCGGAAAAACATACGCAAAGTGGGTTAAAGAGCAAGGAGAAAAACATATTGCAGCGTTGGAAAGTGACCGAGGGGGCTTTACCCCGCGGGGATTTGGTTGCGACGGAAATCCCAAGGTGTTTGAACGGTTTTCATCGTACAAAAATCTATTTGATTCCTATGATTTGCACGTTTGGGAGAAAGGCGGTGGCGGAGTGGATATCGGACCCTTAAAAAACGAATTCAAGGACATAACACTCTTTGGATTCATCCCCGATTCCCAGCGATATTTCGATGTACACCATGCGGCAAGCGATGTGTTTGAGAACGTCAATAAAAGGGAACTGGAATTGGGCGCGGCCGCCGTTACGAGTCTCATCTATCTATTGGACAAGGATTTATTTCGCTAAGATATGGTAGCTCAATTCACAGCAACATTGTACGACGCTGACATGATGGTTGATGGAAAGAAGTACTTGATCGTATCACTAAAGAATTCAAAGTTCAACGCTTTGAACCGGTTTCCCGTTATTGCTTAATTAACTTCACTGCCTTGGATTGAACCCCTTGGAAGTTGACGCTTAACATGTAAATACCGGATGGAAGGTCTATCAAATCGAGGGTTGATTTGGTCGTAACAGCGACCTGTTTTATCAGTACGCCTTGATTGTCCATGATAAATAGGACTCCTTCCTCTACTTCGTTGTTGTTAATTTCGATGTGCACTACCCCATCCGTTGGATTCGGGTAGACCTTAGATATTTCCAACGTTGGTTTTTTCTTCTTTCTGGCAACATAAAATAACAAGCCACCCGCCAAGAGAGCGCACGATAAGATACCACCGTAAAACAAGAGTTCTTGTTGCTCCTCCTCTTCTAATTTCGCCTGCCGCATTTGTTCCTCCTTCTTGCGAATGTAGGTCTTGGTACTCTCATCGATTTGAAATCGTTCCTCTTCCGTGATAAGGTGAATTCCATCCTTTAAAAACGAAATTTCTAACGTTCGTTCCAAAGAGCTTGTATCCAAGTTGGGAGAGGTGTACACCATGTCATAGAATGCTTGCAATTTGGAACTGATTTTTCCATAAATGTCCGACAGAGCACTAGCGGATTTCGCATAAAAGAACTCACCATTCGTAGCGTCTGCAAGCATTTGCAATGAATCTGCATTTACATCGCCCAAACCAATTAAGTAAACCGGAATGTTCAATTCTTTGGAAAGTTCAACAACATCCTCATAACCGTTTTTAGACCTATTATCATTGCCATCCGTAAGTGCCACAACCACCGACAATCCATCGGCATCGCGTATTTGCTGCATCCCTTCGATAAGAGCGTCGAAAAACGCGGTTAAATCATCAGCTTTCATGCTGTTGATCATTTTATTAATTTTCTTTTTATTGTCGGAAAGCTTCAAAATTTTGTCGACTTTCGTTGAAAAACCAACTATGCTCATTTTATCTTTGGAAAAATTGAATTGATCAACAAACGATATCAAAGCCGTTTTGGCAACGTCAATGGGTGCTTTGTAGCCTTTGGGCCAAATGGGATTCCCCTCACCATCGTAATCATAATAAGGATTAAATCCCAAATCAATGAGTTGTTTTTCATCGAACTGCATGGACCCTGAATGGTCGAGAACTGCACCAATATTGATGGGCTTCTTTTGTGAAATTTCACGAAGAGATACTACTTCACATTTATCACCATTCTCCCGAACCGACATATCGTTGATTCCGAGACCAAAAACGGGATTACCGTTCGTTTTTTCAGCACGAAATACCACAGAAACTTTGGGAAATTGGTCTTGGTAAACACCTAAAATGCTCAATTTAGCAGTATCTTTTGTTGTAATTTCGCCGAGAACCTTTTTTTGTGCATGAACAAAAGGCATTGAAAGTAAAAAACAAAAAACAAGTCTCATATTATTGCTAATCATGGGTTGAACAAAGCGGGTATTTGGGATTGAACGGCGAAAGCAAAATACGTTACCCCTGCATTCAATTATTTCGGGTTGCGGCGGTTGTATTCTCGAACCGAAGGACACTGCTCGTATTCCGATTCAAAGGCCTTCAATTCTTCCGGGGACATTTTTCGGGTCAACTGATTGCACTCCTCGAAGATGCCTTGATATTCTTCTTTACCCAGGATTTTAATTTTTTTAATGGGGTCATTGGTTTTATTAATCTCCTTCACGGCCTTTAGGTGCGCATCAGCACACTCGCAAACCTTTGATTTGCAGGAAGTAAGCACAAAGACCGCAACAACTACCAAAAATAACGAACGTTGCATCAAATTTATAGTTTACTTAGTGATTGCGGAAACTGCATCCTCAGGACTTTGCACCACGTGACTTATCTCAACGCGAATCTTACTTCCCTCCGAATTGATTAATACGGTTGTGTCGGTTAATTCCAGAATTTTTCCGTGAATACCCCCTGAGGTAATCACTTTATCCCCGGGTTTTAATCCCTCGCGAAACTTGCGGAGTTCTTTTTGCTTTTTTGCTTGAGGACGAATCATGAAGAAATAGAAAATGACCAGCATCAGCGCGATCATGATTAACGAACTCATTGGATTTCCAGATTGCATACTTATTTGATTTTAGCTTTAATTAATAACACTTTGGTAGAGCCCTCCGTGTTCGTAACCAAGGTTACGGACTTCGTGATGCTCTTGGCAGAGACGTTTGCGGTTTCCACTTTTGCAACAATGGTGGTACTCATGCCTGGAGCAATGGGTTCGGTGGGTTTATCGGCCACCGTGCACGAGCATGAAGGCCTTACCTCACTAATTACTAAGGGTGCATCTCCGGTATTTTTAACCACGAAGGAAGCTTTAACCACTTCACCTTTGACCACCGTTCCGGCATCAAAAACTTCATTAACTTTCATCGTTGTCATTTCTCCCACCTTAACGGTGCTCCTGCCGCCGCAGGCAACACAAAAGGCCAATAATACGGTAATAAAAAGTGCTTTCATAGTTTATTTTAACAATCCTCTTCCAGTTTTAATTAGTCGTTTTTCTTCTGTGAGCTTCAATACTAAATGGTCCAAAATTCCATTGATAAAGATATTGCTTTTTGGCGTACTATAAAACTTGGATATCTCAATATACTCGTTCAAGGTAACCGTCGTGGGAATGCTGGTGAAATTCAACAATTCTGCAATGCCCATTTTCAACAGAATCATGTCCATTTTTGCGATGCGATCGGTTTCCCAATTTGCGGCAGAATCAGCAATCAAGCGCTCGTATTCAGCATCATTTTGAACAATTTTGGCCAATAATGTATGGACATACACCTCTTCGTCGTCGTTTGGTTTGAACAGCGGCAGCGGATAAAATGGCGCCTCCACCGACATCGCCTTCAAGGATTTGATGACCATCGAACAACATAAATCCAAATCGTCCATCCAATAAATGCTACGCTCCTCAAAAAAGTGCTGTAAAAACTCGCTGTTTGCGATGGATTCTTTAAAGTACTGTACGGCAAATTGAACGTCTTTAGCAAGACCTTTTTCGGGGTCCATCAAGTACAACTGATACGTTTCCGTTTCGGTACTTGCTGAAAACAATTTCTTGAACATTTCTTGATGCTCCACTCCTATCCAGCTTAATTTTCTTTGTTTGGCCAACGATTGAAGCGTACTCGATTCACTCAAAAGTTGGAATACCTGATTTTCGACAAAGGCTAAATTAGGGTTTACATCCTCCGGAGTCGGCCTTAATTTTTTCTTGCGGTCTTCAATGCGGTTGTTCGCAGCCCTAACCACAGGCTCAAAAGCCAAGAGCAGGTACAAATACATGTCGTACATGCGTTCCAAAGACAGCTTTAGTTCGGCATCAAGTTTTTCCAAATCCTTGCGCTGATCGTCTTGAAAATACGAATATAAAATTTGCAATACCTTAATCCTAAGATGTCTACGGTTAAGCATTTAATATAGTATTAAAGATTCAAACTGCCCTTAAGTTGAATACGTCCCTCAGCCATTTGGTTGGCGATTTTGTAGGAAGGCAATTTCAGTTGAGACGATCTTTGAAGAATTTCTGCAATGGTTTGGTAAATTTCTTCTGTCTTTTGCTTCGACCATTCCAAGCTATTTCCCGAAACCTCGGAAAAACAATTAATCACACCCCCTGCATTGATTGCAAAATCAGGAGCGTAAATGATTCCTCGATCCATCAACATTTGACCATGCTTACCCTCCTCGACCAATTGGTTATTTGCGGCACCTGCAATAATGCTGCACGTCAATTGCTCCAGAGTTTCGTCGTTAATGGTTGCCCCGAGTGCACAAGGTGCGTAAATATCCATGGGAACTTTGTAGATATCTTGGGGTTCCACAGCAATAGCTCCAAATTCCTTAACAACAGATTGAAGGGTTTCAGCATGGATATCGGTTGCATAAATCGTTGCGCCTTCTGCAGCCAAATGTTGCACCAAATAGCGGCCTACATGCCCAACTCCTTGCACTGCAATTTTAAAATGCTGCAGTGAATCGCTTCCCGTTTGAGCAGCAGCACAAGCTTTCATACCCATGTAAACTCCATAAGCAGTTACCGGCGAAGGGTCACCGCTTTTACCCGGTAAACCTACCACGTTTTTCGTTGCTTTGCTTACATGGACCATATCGTTGGGATTGATTCCTACATCTTCAGCGGTGATGTATTTACCGGAGAGGGACTCAACAAACTGACCAAATCTTCGAAACAGTGCCTCCGATTTCATCGTTCTTGAATCTCCAATGATTACGGCTTTTCCACCGCCCAAGGCTAAGTTAGATATTGCGTTTTTATACGTCATTCCACGCGATAAACGCAACACATCGCGCACCGCATCTGCTTCGTTTTCGTACATCCACATGCGGGTTCCTCCCAATGCAGGACCTAAAACTGTATTATGAACCGCGATAATGGCTCTTAATCCTGTTTCCGCATCGTTGCAAAACACCAACTGTTCATGCCCCATCTGTTGCATCGTTTTCAGAGGCGATAAACACGTTTCGTCCGTAACCAACTGCTGATTTTTATCCATAAAATTGTGTCAATGGGTGAACTTAATCTAAATCCAAAGTACCTTTGTACCAATCGTGGGCAAAATTAACAATAATATCGAATGAAGCATTTACAGCGGTTGAACAAATATTTCATCAAGTACAAATGGCACTTTATTCTCGGCACCTTGTTTACGGTTTTCAGCAATTATTTCGGCGTGCAAATGCCTCGTTATGTGCAACTAAGCATCGATGAGTTAAAAGCAACGGGATTGTCCAATGAATTGAACGATGCGTTGTGGTTGGCTGTGCGCATTGGTGGGCTCTATTTATTGCTTTCGGTGGGCAAAGGCTTCTTCCTTTTCTTAATGCGACAAACGCTCATCATTATGTCACGTCGCATCGAATATGACATCAAGAACGAAGTATTCAACCACTACCTATCCTTGGATACTGCCTTCTACAAAAGGAACCGAATCGGTGATTTAATGAACCGTATTTCTGAGGATGTAAGCCAGGTGCGTATGTACTTGGGTCCCGGGATCATGTACAGCATCAACTTGGTGGTTCTATCAGTTATGAGCATTTATCAAATGTTCCAAATAAACGTAACCCTTGCATTTTTTGCGCTGTTGCCTCTTCCGTTAATGTCCTATTTAATTTACCGCGTATCTAACAACATCAACGCCGCCAGTAAATCCGTACAAGAAGAGCAATCTCGTTTAACGACCATTGCTCAAGAAACATTGGTCAACATTCGACTCATTAAAGCATACAACCAAAACGAAGCATCTCAACACAAAATGCAAGGTGCCGCAGAAACGTATAAGGGAAAAAGCATGCGCTTGGTACTTATCAATGCCCTTTTTATGCCCACCATCCTTTTATTGATTGGCGCAAGCACCTTAATTGTTATTTATGTCGGTGGAGTTCTAACCGAAAGCAAACAACTATCGCTCGGTGCAATCGTTGCGTTCTTGTTCTATGTAAACAATTTAACATGGCCTTTTGTCTCCATCGGTTGGGTGACTTCCATTATTCAACGAGCAGCAGCATCGCAGCAACGCATCAATGAATTTCTTGCAACCGAACCTACCATCACCAACCCGACCAAAATCCCTTTTAAATTTGAAGGAAACGTTCGTTTTTCCTCAGTAAGCCTCACCTATGAGGATACAGGAATACACGCTATCAAAAACCTCTCGTTCGACTTAGACCAAGGTTCACAACTGGGGATATTGGGCAGAACTGGGAGCGGTAAAAGCTCCGTAATTGCCTTACTCACGCGTCAGATTGAAGCGAATTCAGGAGCAATCGAAGTCGACCGTCAAGCACTGAACTCTATTAACCTCTATGATTTGCGAAAACGCATTGCAGTAGTCTCTCAGGATGTTTTCTTGTTTTCGGACACCATTCGCAACAACGTAACCTTTGGTTGTTCTGAGCCAGTAGATGATGCTACGGTCATTGAAGCACTGAAAATGGCGCATGTTTGGCACAACATTGAGGAATTTCCCGAAGGTTTGGATACCTTATTGGGAGAATTAGGCGTCAATTTAAGCGGTGGACAAAAACAACGGATCAGCATAGCTCGCGCCTTGATTCGTAAACCCGCCTTGCTCATTTTGGACGACTGTTTGTCCGCCGTAGACACCGAAACCGAAGAAGTCATTTTGAACCAGCTCAACCAACTGCCCTATAAACCCACTATCATAACGGTTAGCCATCGCATTTCGACCTTGAGAAATTGCCAAAACATCTTGGTTTTAGAAGAGGGAAGCATGGTTGAATACGGCAATCCACAAAGCCTCTTGGACCAGAAAGGACAGTACTTTGAGATGGTAAAGCAACAATTGAACGAATCACCAAACACCTAAGGATGCGAATTGCTTTGATTTCCGATACCCATGGCGATTTAATCAGTGACGTGCTACCATACCTTCAAGAGGTCGATGAAATATGGCATGCCGGGGACATCGGCTCCATGGCCCTCATTGATGACCTCAATCGTCTTAAAACTTGCCGTTTTGTCTATGGTAACATTGATGACGCCCAGATTCGCAGAACGGTTCCCTTGATTCAATCTTTCGAAATTGCTGGCATAAAAGTACTGATGACCCATATTGGAGGCCGTCCGGGAAAAAGTCCTGCATCCGTTAAAGAATTAATTTCGATGGAAAAACCGGACCTGTTTATTTGCGGCCATTCACACATTGCCTTGGTTCAATACGATGCGAAAAGTCAATTGCTTTGGATGAATCCGGGAGCCTGTGGCATCAAAGGATTTCACAAAATAAGAACCCTGTTTCGTTTTTCAATCCTCGAAGGAAAATGCACCCAGCTGGAGGTGGTGGAATTACCGCGTTATCCCAACCAATCTGAAATCCACGTCGCAACATTATAGGTTTTCTGTTCCCCTGAAGTCATGTTTTTCAAGACAATGCTTTGGTTAGCAGCCTCTTCATCGCCGTAAAAGGCCGTCCATTGAGCCCCTCGATCGTTGGCATATTTCATTTGTTTTTGAAGTTTTGCGTTGCTAGGATAAACCTCCACTGTTTTTCCGTGGGATCGAAGTTCAGCAGCCCATCCATCGCTAACATCCGCTGTCGTGTCGGAAAAATTCAAGAATAAAATATCCGGCCCCATGCTCAATTGGCTTGGAAACAAATCCAAGGAATTCAACACGTCATAAATTCGATCTGCTCCAAACGATATTCCAACCCCCGACAAACCTTTTAAACCAAACAGTGCCGTCAAATCATCGTAGCGTCCTCCACCGCAAATGCTCCCCATTTCCACCTCATGCGCTTTAACTTCAATAATGATTCCCGTATAATAATTGAGTCCACGAGCCAAGGTGACATCCAATTCCAACACTTCTTTTCCGGGAATAAAATCCTTCAATTTGGAATGTACAAAAGACAACTCTTCCAACCCTAACAATCCCATTTCGTTGCCTGAAAGAAAGTCCCTCAGTTGCAGCAGTCGTTCGTTGAAGGATCCTTGCAATTCAAACAAAGGTTCAATTTTTTTCAAAACCTCCGCGTTAAAGCCTTTGGAAACCAATTCATTGACCACTCCTTCTTTTCCAATTTTATCGAGTTTATCCAAAGCAACAGTCAAGGAAATAAGTTCATCCTGGATACCGCAAACCTGCGCAATACCTGAAAGCACCTTTCGGTTGTTCAATTTAACGGTAAATCCGGGAAGTTTTAAAAAGCGAAACACCTGTTGAATGATCCGTATCAACTCAACTTCGTTGCGAAGGGAGTCGGAACCCACCACGTCGCCATCGCATTGATAAAATTCCTGGTACCTGCCATGTTGGGGTCTATCGGCACGCCATACCGGTTGAATTTGATATCGCTTGAAAGGAAATGAAATTTCGTTTTGGTGTTGCACCACAAACCGAGCAAAGGGGACCGTTAGGTCGTAACGAAGGGCTTTTTCTGAGAGGGAATGGGCAAATTTAGCAAGTTGACCGTTGTTCAGTGCCTCAACATCTGCCTTTTTCAGCTTATCACCCGAGTTCAGAATGCGAAAAATCAAACGATCCCCCTCTTCCCCGTACTTGCCCATAAGCGTAGATGAAAGCTCAAAACTTGGAGTTTCAATCGGCTGATAACCGTAGCTTTCAAACGCTTTCGAAATAGCGTTAAAAATATACTCGCGCTTTCGAACATCCATCGGTAAATGGTCACGGGTACCTTTCGGGGTGTTTAATTTTTGACTCATAGGCTTTTATCGCGGTATAAATCTAACAATACCCCATCAGAAAGTCCCATTTTAGGAACGTAAATTTCCGATAAATTGAGGGCATCCAAGACGGTAGCGTAGATTTCCATAGCAGGAACAATGACATCCGCGCGGTCTTCTTTTATCGGAAAGCGAACCAATCGTTCTTCCATTGAAAGACCTTCGAGATTTTTAATCAATTGATTTAATTGATTTAGTGTAACTGGCTGTTTTGATGAGTTTTCTAGCATTTTATGAACGCTATTGATAGTGCCTCCGGAACCAAAAGTACGCTGCGGTTGATGCGGAAAGATCTCTTCGGCAATCCAGGCCCTCATTTTATCCCATTCCTCGGGTTTTACTTTATTTTTGAGCAGCCTCACGCTGCCAATTTGGAAAGACTTAGCCGCGTGAATTTGATTGTCTTGAAATAAGGTAATCTCGGTACTTCCTCCTCCGACGTCCACCAATAAATAGTTGGTTTTAACATTGTGCATGAGTTGAAAAGTAAGGTACACCAATTCCGCCTCTTCTTTTCCTGAAATCACTTCCAAAGATATTCCGGTCTCTTTAAAAACACGGCTTTGAATGCGTTTTGCGTTGCTGCTGTCCCGCATTGCAGAGGTGGCGACAGCGCGAAAGGCATCGACCTTGTAAAAATCGAGCATTGCTTTGAATATGTTCATTCCTTCGAGGAATCGATCGATTTTTGGTTCTGAAATCTTCCCTTTTTCAAAGACATCATCCCCTAACCTAACCGGCAGTCGCAGGTACGAAATTTTAGAATACTGCCAAACCCCTAAAGGTTTCTTTACCTCGGCAATTAATACGCGTATGGCATTGGACCCAACATCGATTGCACCTAATTTCATGGACACAAAAATAGAAATCCTTAACTTTGCAAACATAAGGTGATGAAAAAAAGTCGATTTATCTTTGAAAACCATGAAGCGCCCCAAGCGGGTTGTTTTTTACTTTCTGACCCCTTCGAAGGAGACGCTTATTTCGAACGATCTGTGGTTTACTTGTGCCAATACGATGACGATTCGGTCTTCGGTTTTGTGCTGAACAATCCGTTAAACCTCACCCTCGGCGATGTTTTGGAGGCTTCCGAATTTTCGAATTTTCCATTGCATGTTGGAGGGCCTGTTGCAAAAAACCAGTTGTTTTTCCTACACCGAATAGGTCACAAAATCCCCCATTCTTTTCCCTGCGGTAATGGGATCTTTTTCAGCGGCGATTTTGATGCTTTGACAGAATACCATCAGCAGACCGCCATACCGGAAAGCGAACTTCGTTTTTTCGTGGGGTACTCCGGATGGGATAACGGTCAACTGGAAAAAGAAATTGAGAACCGCTCGTGGATTGCCGTGAGCAATCTTTCAACCGATTACATTTTTCAAAAAACCACGTCTAATTTGTGGAAAGAATGCATGGATGCTCAAGGCTCAAAGTTTAAAATCATTGCACGCTTCCCTAAAAATCCCAACGATAATTAGACCTTGCTGTACAATTATCCAATTAATTGCCTACCTTTGCACCCTTGAAAAATTCCATGGTTCGAATTGCATGGAAAATTAATAACCCCTTTCGAAGCACGAACCTTCGAAATACAAATAACAAAGCCTATGGCAAAGAGTACTAAAAAAGAAATCGCATCCTTTGGTAGCGCAGATTTCGACTGGGAAGCTTTATCCTTGGATGGATACACCCAAATTGAACGGTCCGAAATGTCGGACAAATATGAAAAAACCTTAACCTCCATCAACGAAAAAGAGGTCATTCAAGGTGTAGTTGAAGTCATTACCAAAAAAGAGGTAATCATCAACATTGGTTACAAATCAGAAGGTGTTATTCCTGCCAACGAGTTCCGATACAACCCGGATTTAAAAGTAGGAGATACCGTAGATGTTTACGTGGAAACCCAAGAAGACAAAACCGGTCAATTGGTTGTTTCTCACAAAACGGCGCGCATGCACAGTGCTTGGATTCGCGTAAATGAAGTGCTTCGTACGGGAGAAATCATTACAGGATTTGTAAAATGCCGCACTAAAGGTGGATTGATTGTTGATGTTTTTGGAATTGAAGCCTTCTTACCAGGATCTCAAATTGATGTAAAACCTATTCGAGATTACGATATTTATGTTGGTAAGAACATGGAATTCAAGGTTGTTAAAATCAACGAAGAGTTCCGTAACGTTGTCGTATCGCACAAAGCCTTGATTGAAGCGGAAATTGAAGAACAGAAAAAACAAATCATTTCCGGTCTTGAGAAAGGTCAAGTATTGGAAGGAATTGTTAAAAACATCACGACTTATGGAGTTTTCATCGACCTTGGGGGCGTGGACGGTTTGATTCACATCACCGATCTTTCCTGGGGGCGTGTCAACCATCCTGAGGAGTTGTTGGAATTGGACTCGAAAATCAACGTAGTAATTTTAGATTTCGACGACGACAAAAAACGAATTGCGCTTGGATTGAAGCAACTTCAACCGCATCCGTGGGATTCATTAGACACCAATTTAAATGTTGGAGATAAGGTTTCTGGAAAAGTAGTTGTTCTGGCCGATTACGGTGCTTTTGTTGAAATTGCTGCAGGAGTTGAAGGTTTGATTCACGTCTCTGAAATGAGTTGGTCCCAGCATTTACGAAGTGCTCAAGATTTCTTAAAAGTTGGGGATACGGTTGAATCAGTGATTTTGACGTTAGACCGCGACGAGCGCAAAATGAGTCTTGGTATTAAGCAACTCATGCCGGATCCATGGAACGGAATTGAAGACCGTTATCCGGTAGAATCGAAGCACAACGCCAAGGTTCGCAACTTTACCAACTTTGGGGTATTTGTGGAATTGGAAGAAGGAGTTGATGGATTGATTCACATTTCGGATTTGTCTTGGCAAAAGAAAGTGAAGCATCCTTCTGAATTCTGCAAGGTGGGTGATATGATGGATGTTGTGGTTCTTGAAATCGACCGCGACAACCGAAGAATTTCTTTAGGGCATAAGCAATTGGAGGAGAATCCATGGGATGTGTTTGAAGGAACCTTTGCCGAAGGGACGATTCATCAAGGAACCATTACCGAAATGAAGGATAAATCCGGCATTGTTGCTCTTCCTTACGGAGTTGAAGGAATTTGCCCGAGCAAACACTTGAAAAAAGCCGACGGAACCAATGCAAACGTCGAAGAAGTTCTTGATTTTGTGGTAATAGAGTTCAACAAAGAATCGCGTAAAATCGTTCTTTCGCATGCTCGAAGCCATGAAAGCGAAAAAGACGCAACACCGACTGCAAAAACCGTGAAAGGTAAAAAACCTGCGACAAACAGCACGGATGATGCGGTCAGTGCCATCAATAAAGGCAATGAAAAATCAACCTTAGGTGATTTGGATGCCTTGGCTGGCTTGAAAGAAAAAATGGATAAAGAGAAGTAATTCGCTTGTTCAATGACTCAAAAGGGGCTTCGGCCCCTTTTTTTTTGAAAAATTCCCCGAATAATCATAATTATTATATTTGCGAACGGCGTATGCGAAAAGCCTCAACATAGTAGCATTAAACTAAACTTAATTATTATGAAAAATGGATTACGTGGACTAGCAATTTTAGGTATTGCAATAACCATCATTTTGGTGGTCGCCTATTTCTACTTATTGTGGAAAGTATGGAGTGTATTTGGATTCTGGAACATCATTTGGACAGGAATTGTGGCCGTCATTGCAACAACCACTTTTGAATTGATGGCGAGGGCTCGGAAACAAGATGGTTTGGTTATTACCTATAATCCAA
>CANMUN010000016.1 GCA_947500875.1 Flavobacteriales bacterium
CATTCTGGGTCCAAAAACGAAAAATACGAGGCCTTATTGCAGCAGATTCCATCGTTGTTGGATCCTCAAGTTGACTTGGTGGCTAACATGGCGAATTTGGCAGCAGCCCTCAAAGAAACCTTTGGTTTTTTTTGGGTGGGTTTTTACCGCGTACAAGGAGACATTCTGGTTCTAGGGCCGTTTCAAGGTCCCTTAGCTTGTACGAGAATTGCAAAAGGTCGAGGGGTTTGCGGCACCGCTTGGGCAAGGGCTCATACCCAAGTGGTAAAGAACGTTCACGAGTATCCCGGACACATTGCTTGCAGCGATGCGTCTAAAAGCGAGATCGTTGTTCCGGTGATGGTTTTGGGAGAAGTGGTGGCGGTGCTGGACATTGACAGCGACGAATTCGCTACCTTTGACGAGGTCGACCAGCAGCACCTGGAAAAAATATGCGCACATTTAAGCCAATATTACCCATAATCCTCAGCGCACTGCTTTCGGCTTGTGCAACGGTGGGCGTCTTGACCGGTGGGGATAGGGATGTACAGGCGCCGCTTTTGATTAAAAGTTCTCCTGCTCACGCAGCAACCCAGGTTAATACAACAAAGTTTGTTTTAACTTTCGATGAGTACATTGAATTGGTGAATCCCACGGAAACGTTTCGGCTTGAACCCTCGGACGCGAAACTTTCGGTTACCTTGTCCAAAAAAGATGCCTTGATTGCATTGAAAGGAACCCTTAAATCCAATACTACCTATAGTTTATGCATAGATGGAGGCATCAAGGACGTGGCGGAAGGAAATGACTCAATTTACCGAATAGCTTTCTCAACAGGCCCCTCATTGGACTCGTTACAGCAACGTTACCGGGTTGGGGACGCCTACACCAAAAAATCCATGCAAGGAGTTTCCGTTGGACTCTTTGCCACGGATACCAGTAAAAAAGCGCGGTACCTTGCTAAAAGCAATCAAGAGGGTTGGGCTTCTTTGGATTTTCTTCCAAGAGATTCTTTCTTTTTCAAAGCTTTTTTAGATATCAATAAGAACGGGATGATAGAACCCTTTGAGCCCCAAGAACAACTTCCCCATCCAAGCATACCAAGCAATGATTCGTTGGCTTTTCTGCTCTCTGTACCAAGAGATATCGAGCGCAGTTATGCATTTAAAGTAAAGCCCCCTGGGTTGCTTTTGGGGCATCTGCCTCAAGAAATAGACTTGGAAGATCTCCGATTAAACGGTGTTCAACCGCGAAGCATACGCATCGATCGGGATTCTATTATGATACCTTTGGAGTTAACCGAATCGGGTCCCTTAACTATCAGTACGCCATTTGACACCTTGAATTTATTGTACACCGAAAAGAATCTTAAGAGCCCGTTAAAGGGAGAAATGTTGCCCTCAGCGATGGGAAACTCGGTGCGCGTTCTATGGAACAGTTTTCTTGCTGCCTCGGTCGATGTTGAGAAAATAAAGGTGCTGAGGCAGGATTCTTCGATCGTTGTACTTGATTCGACGGTGGTTGAAAATAACGCACTATTACTTTATAGCCATTCGTGGTCGAGGGGGAAATTAAAAGCAGTTTTCGCGCCAGGCGCCGTTCAGACCTCCAATGGTCAAAAAAATGGACCACAAACCGTAGATTTTTCCTATGCGGGCCAAGAAGATTTAGGGGTGTTAATGGTCAAATTTCCTTCGAGTTTAGGCGGTCAACGTGTCCTATTAGAAAAGGAAGGAAAGCTCATTCAATCCCATTATTATTTGAAAGGATCGAATTTGATGCAAGATACTTACCGTAATTTACCGCCTGGAGAATATCACATTGTGGTGGTTGATGATTTGAACGGTAACGGTTTTTGGGATGCTTACAGACCCATTACCAAAGAGCTGGCAGAACCCGTGCGTCGGTACACTAAAGTTCCTAAAGTCCGAGCCAATTGGGAAATTGAAGTCGATCTAGAATAGCAGGATTTTAGTTTTCAACAACGGTAATCTGTGCGCTAATTGTTGCTACCTTTAAGTTTCACAATTCTCACCATTTATGTATTTGATTTTTGATACGGAAACCACAGGTTTGCCGCGTAATTTTAAAGCACCCATAACGGATACCGATAACTGGCCTCGCGTGGTTCAGTTAGCCTGGCAATTGCACGACGCCGAAGGTAAATTAATCCGTCGGAACGATGCGTTGATTCAGCCTAACGGTTTTACGATTCCTTACGATTCGGAAAGAATACACGGTATTTCTACTGCTTTAGCGGAAAAAGATGGGGTAGCTCTTGAAGACATGGTACACGCTTTTTTAGAGGACTTGAAGGAGGCGAAATTCTTAGTAGGGCACAACTTGAGGTTCGACCTTAATGTAATGGGTTGCGAATTGGTGAGGATGGGATGGGATTCGCCGTTGGAGAGCATTCCTGTGTTGGATACTTGCACCGAGGAAACTGCTCGTTTGTTGCAAATTCCTGGAGGTAAAGGAGGGAAATTCAAACTTCCCACATTGACGGAGTTATATACCCACTTATTTTCGGAAGGATTTGCGGAAGCTCACAATGCTACAGCAGATGTTGAAGCTACAACCCGCTGTTTCCTAGAAATGCTTCGATTGGGCCACATTCCCAAGGAATCCTTGGGATCAGAAGCTGATTCTTTAGTTCGTTTTCGACAGCAAAATCCGGGTCCATTTCAGCTATTGGGGATGGAACATCAGAATTTAATGGCGGCGAGTAAAGCGCTTAAAAAAACGAACAGTACGGCGATAGCGCTGAGCGATGAAATCCCGGAAATACTTGAAGACGCCCCATTTACGCACCTTCACGTTCATTCACAATACACCCTGCTTCAATCCACTGCGGAAATCAAATCTTTGGTACAAAAGGCCATTGAGTTGGATTTACCAGCCCTTGCTTTAACGGACAACGGCAACATGATGGCCGCTTTTCAATTTGAAAAATTGATTTCGGAGCACAACAGGAGCCTTGAAGAGCAGCGCATGGAAGCGGAAGAGAATGGACTTCCCTTTACCAAAAGACCGATCGTGCCCATTATTGGCTGCGAATTTAACGTGTGCAGGGATCGTAAAAATAAAACGGAAAAAGATCTCGGTTTTAAAACGGTTTTGCTTGCCAAAAACAAGCAGGGGTATCAAAATTTGATCAAATTGGCTTCCTTTGCGTACACGGAGGGATTTTATTATGTGCCGCGCATTGATAAAGAACTTTTGCAAAGCTATAAGTCGGACATCATAGTACTATCAGGTGGACTGGAAGGGGAAATGTATTCTTTGATTTTAAACGCTGGAGAAGCCAAGGCCGAGGAAGCTTTACTTTGGTGGAAGGCCCAATTTGGTGAGGATTTTTACCTGGAAATAAACCGCCACCGTTTAGAGGCTCAGGAACATGCCAACGAAGTGCTATTGAGGTTTGCTCAACAGCACCAAGTTCGTTTGGTAGCAACGAATAATACCTATTACATCCATCAAACGGATGCTAAGGCCCATGATGTCTTGTTGTGTGTGAGAGAAGGTGAATTGGTTTCAACGCCCATCGGTCATGGAAGAGGATTTCGTTTTGGATTTGAGAACGACGAATTTTACTTCAAGTCACCGGATCAAATGAAACGGCTTTTTGCGGACTTACCAGAGGCAGTCCTAAGCATAGCTGAGATCATCGGTAAGTGCGAACCTTATACGCTATCGAGGAATGTTTTGCTCCCGAGGTTCGACATTCCTGAGGAGTTTGTCGATCCCGAGGATGAGGTTCATGGAACCAAAAACGGTGAAAATGCTTACCTGCGACATCTAACGTACGAAGGTGCACATAAACGGTACGGCGAAATTTCAGAGAGCCTTAAGGAGCGATTGGATTTTGAACTTAAAACGATTGAAAATACAGGTTATCCGGGTTATTTTTTAATTGTGCAGGACTTCTGCAAAGCCGCCCGTAAAATGGGAGTTTCGGTCGGTCCAGGTAGGGGTTCGGCGGCCGGCTCGGCCGTAGCGTATTGTACCGGAATTACCAACATCGACCCCATTAAGTACGACCTGCTTTTTGAACGTTTCTTGAATCCTGACCGGATATCCATGCCCGATATTGATATCGATTTTGACGACGAAGGACGAGGAAAGGTAATCGATTACGTCATCAATAAGTACGGCTCCAACCAAGTTGCTCAGATCATCACCTATGGCACGATGGCCGCAAAATCCGCCATTCGAGATACGTCAAGGGTTTCGGATTTACCCTTGCCCGATGCCGACCGTTTGGCTAAAATGGTGCCCGATATTTCCTTGAAAAAGTTATTTGACTTGGACGATGTCGCCTTGGCAGAAAAATTGAAGAACAATCCGGATGCTATTAAAAACGCGAAGGATTTAAAACAAATTTATCAAGGTCAGGGTCCCGTTTCTGACGTTCTTCGACAGGCAAAAGCCATTGAAGGTTCGGTTAGAAATACCGGCATTCATGCTTGCGGCGTTGTCATTACCCCCGAAGATATTACCAATTTCGTGCCTGTCGCGACGGCAAAAGATTCGGAAATGGTTTGTACCCAATTCGATAACTCGGTGGCTGAGTCTGCCGGTTTATTGAAAATGGACTTCTTGGGACTCAAAACCCTCACCCTTATCAAAGATGCGGTTCGAATCATTAAAGAAAACCGAGGCATTGAATTGGATCCGGATCAGTTTCCCATCGACGATGAAGCCACCTATCAATTGTTCCAACGGGGTGAAACGGTGGGGGTATTTCAGTACGAATCTCTCGGGATGCAAAAGTACATGCGCGAACTGAAACCAACGGTTTTTGCCGATTTAATCGCCATGAACGCCTTGTACCGACCCGGTCCCTTAGAGTATATTCCTTCCTACATAAAACGAAAGCATGGGGATGAGGCCATTGTATACGACTTGGATGATTGCGAAGAGTTATTAAGGGAAACCTATGGTATTACGGTTTATCAGGAGCAAGTGATGCTCTTGTCCCAAAAGTTGGCAGATTTTTCGAAAGGCGAAGCAGATACCTTACGAAAAGCGATGGGTAAAAAGGATTTAAAAGTACTGGGTAAAATGCGTCCTGCATTTCTCGAGCGAGGCAGTGCTAAAGGCCACGCAAGTGATAAGTTGGAAAAGATATGGAAAGATTGGGAAGCTTTTGCTGAGTACGCCTTTAATAAGTCGCATTCTACCTGCTATGCTTGGGTAGCTTATCAAACGGCCTATTTGAAAGCGAATTATCCTTCCGAGTACATGGCTTCTGTATTGAGTAATAACATGAACGATATCACCCAAGTTTCTTTTTTCATGGAAGAATGCCGTCGCATGGGAGTGAAAGTTCTCGGACCGGATGTGAACGAGTCACGGTTGAACTTTACGGTCAACGATGAAGGGGCCATTCGTTTTGGTTTAAAAGCCGTAAAAGGGGTAGGAGAGGCACCGGTAGATGCAATCACCAAAGGAAGAGTGGAAGAACCTTACTCAGGCATTTTTGATTTCTGTAAGAAGGTGGATTTTTCTGCGATTAACCAGACAGCGTTCAAGCATTTGGTGTACGCGGGGGCTTTTGATTCGTTCCATGAAATGAACCGTGCGCAATTTTTTGCTGCCAATAACCGCAACGACACACCCTTTTTTGAATTGTTGATCCGCTACGGACAGGCCTGTAAGAAAGACGGTAAATCCGGCGGTGTATTGTTTGAGGACGACGATGCATATCAAATTGTGCAGCCCAGTATTCCGAAGGCGGAACCTTGGTCCTCGGGTTATACCTTGGCCAAGGAAAAGGAGGTTATTGGCATCTATATTTCAGGCCACCCCATGGATGATTTTAAGCGGGAAATAGATGCTTTTTGTTACGGTTCTATAGCCATGTTAAAAGAACCAGAGGCGCACCGAGGAAGGGAGTTGTTTATCCCTGTGGTGGTCTTATCTGCAGAACAACGGCAGTCGCAAAAAGGCAATCCCTTTGGAACGCTGCTTGTTGAAGATTATACCGATCAGTTTAAGTTCAGTGTTTTTGGCGAAAATTACCTAAAGTTTCGTCATTTTTTTCAACCTGGTGTCTTCTTAACCCTGCGAGGAAAAATTGATTCCCATTGGAACGGTTCGCGCTTGGAGTTCGTATTAAGCGATGTGGAGTTACTGCAGAATTTAAGGGATAAACGGGTAAAGGGAGTGCATTTGACGCTCACCAACAAGGACGTTAACCATTTGATGATCGAAGAGTTGAACGAGGTGTTAACGTCGCACCAAGGACCCTGCGACGTGAAATTCACCATTTTGGATCCCGTGGATGGGATTGAAGTCAACATGACCTCCAAATCGCTGCGGGTAAAACCTGATCCCGAATTGTACCAAGCATTAACGAAATTAAACGTTCCGTTTAGGTTGAATTAACGAATTAATAAGGGGGTTCAATCTTGGCTACTCTTGCTGTTGTATTTGGTTTAATAGCAATTAATAAAATATCTAAAAACCCTGCTAATTTTAAAGGAAAAGGAATGGCTTGGGCAGGATATATAATTGGTTTAGTTGCAGTGTTGTTATGGGCTTTTATATTATAATTTACTGTCAAATCAGCGTCTTTACAAATTTCACAACCCCGGCATTGCGTCGGGGTTTTTTATTACCGTAAACAATACCCCATTACCGCATCGAAAAATGCAACGGGCTGTTCAGCATGCAACCAATGCCCAGCATTGGAAATCGTTTGCAACATCGAATCTGGGAAAAGTTCCTCGATCGCGTTTTCATCTTCCGTTAAAATGTAGTTGGATAACTCACCTCGCAAAAATAAGGTAGGTGTCCAACTCACGCCTTGAGGTAAAGCACTCAGAATCTTGGGCATTTCGCGTTCTAATACGCTTACGTTCATCCTCCATCCCAATTGACCTGCAGTAACCCAATGTAAATTCTTTAACAAGAATTGCCGTACGCCCGCGGCTTCAACGTGGAGGCTTAATATTTTTTCTGCTTCGCTCCGCGAACGGATGTTCGGCAAGTCTAATGCATGGATTCCTGCTAAAATGTGCTGATGATGCATTGGATACGCTTTGATTCCCATGTCAGCAATGACCATTTTATCCAGCAATTCAGGGTGCCTTTGAGCAAAATGCATGGCGACTTTACCCCCCATGGAATGACCCAATAAGTGCGCTTTTTGAAGGCCGTGTCGATTAAAAAAAACGTATAAGTCCTCCACCATTGCTTCGTACGAATGTACCTCATCCCAAGGAGAACGCCCGTGATTTCTAAGGTCAACGCAGTAAACCCGAAAAAATGAACCGAAGCGTTGGGCCAAAGTGTGCCAATTGTCCGAGGACCCGAACAAGCCATGCAATACCACAAGCGGGAATCCCTCACCGCATTCTTGGTGGTACAATTCCATATTAATGGCCTTGGTTAATGCGACGCGCCTCTAAGACGTTGAACTGTCCGTCGTTCGTGGCTTCAATTTTTGATTTTATGGCGTCGGTATCGATTTTCGTGCTGTCGAAATGAGCAACCACCCTTTGAAATTTTTGGTCCTCTTTAAAGTCAACCTCTACTCGAGCCACTCCGCCGCTGTTCATGAGTTCTTTTCGAATGGCCCCACCGCACCCCATCTTACAAACCATCCCTTCAATCCTCAATTCTACACGGGCATTAGGAGTAAGTTCCGTTTTTGCTACTGGCTTCGCTTTAGGTTCGTTTTGTGGTGGTGTATTTTCGCAGGACAACAACCAACTTCCGATTAATAGGAAAAAAAATATCTTTTTCATCGTAACTTTTTACAAAGATACTCCGTTCTCGCAGTACCTTATTTTTAAAATTCGATTTTTTCGATTCGACATGAACGTTAAATGCTTGTTGCCCTTTTTTTTCTTGTGCTCAATATTGCTCGTTGCATGCAAAAAAGTTCCTGTGCTTCCAAACCATGATCCTCGCTCGAAAGGAAAACGCTTGTCGCGTACGTGGATTTTACGCAAATCGATTTCGTATTTGCCGTCAACGGCCATCGACAATACGCGTGTGGTGGTATCATTTGATGCCAAAGGCACCTACAGATGGGTCATATACAGCGATGTTTTGGGGGTGGAAAGCGCTACCGTTCATCATGGAAAATGGAAGCTTATTGAGCAGCAGTCGAAATTGTTATTGGAGGAGGAAGTCAAAGAAACGATGCCGAAACGCGATACGTTCAGCATTCATGCACTGAACACAAAGCACCTAAGCTTACAGCGTTACAGGTTGCGCTTATCGGACTTAACTTCGCTCGAATTCGGTGCCGACGGAACGGAGGATTAGATTTAACGTTAACGAAATGGTCTTAAAATGAGCCGTTAAAATAACGTTTCTTTTGTTTTCATTTTTTTTCTACCTTTGAAAACAATTATAGCTTTATGAGACTTGTAGCCCTTTTCATTTTTACCTTCTCCTTAGTGGTATTAACCCCTTCTTGCAGCAAATATCCTAACGGCCCTGGATTTACTTTAAGGACTAAATCCAATCGCTTGGTCAACGATTGGAAGCTAACGAGTTACATGGAAAACGGTGTAGAATACATCGATGCTGTACCACAATTGAAAATGGTCATTGAGAAAGATGGAACCTATTCGCGCCATTCTACCGAATTGGTATTGAACCAATTGCAATCGGTGTTTGAGCACGGAACCTGGGCATTCAATGATGAAAAAACCTCCATGTTTCTTCAAGCGGAAGATGCAGATTTACCCGTGGAGTTCTCGATTCGGGAGTTGAGGGCCAAGAAGTTAGTCATTCAATACTACAACAAAATAACCAACAGAACTTATTTGTATACCTATACTACCGATAAGTAAAACTAAGAAAATCGAGGGTCTGCCGACATTACGTGTCCACAGCTTTTACAGGTGCGCATTTCTTCGGAGCCGTAAAATTCTCGAAAACGGGGAATGAAGTCTTTTTCAATGTTTTCCAAGAAAAACCGGTAGGATTTAAGTTCAGCGTTGCAATTTTCACAAAACCAAAACAACCCGTCGGTTAAATCAGTTCCTTTACGTACCCGTTCGATGACCAATCCTACGGTGTTTTCACCTCGGATCGGCGAATGCGGGGTATGGGCAGGTAATAAGAACATATCGCCTTCTTTAACCAAAATATCTTGGGGTTTTCCCTCGTGTTGTATTCTCACCGTAATATCGCCTTCCAGCTGGTAAAATAACTCTTCACTTTCATTGTAGTGGTAGTCTTTTCGGGCATTCGGTCCTCCTACAACCATCACAATGAAATCTCCAGCGTTATGGTAAAGGTTTTTGTTGGAAACAGGAGGCTTGAGAAGGTCTCGGTTGTCCTTAATCCATTGGTGCAAGTTGAATGGTGCGATCATCTTCTGGTTTTAATTAAAATTACGCATTTTCTAGGTACGATAAAATCGGTATATGGTAAATGGGTTCGAGTGCCTTTCGTCTGGAACTTGCCTCAACAGAACTTCCTTTTGCCATTCGCTTTCATCGAACTCGGGAAAAAAAGTGTCTGCCCCAAAAACTCCGTCGATTTTCGTCAGGTAAATTTCACTCAATTCGAGCTCTTCCAAAGCTAAACGGTATATTTCTCCACCGCCAATGATAAAGAGGGTTCTTGAGTCCTCCTTGAATTGCTCCAAGCACGAAGCCATGTTTTGAAATACAAAACAGTCTTTTGCGGTAAAACTACGCGACCTGGATAAAATGCAATTGACGCGTTTCGGTAAGGGCCTGTATTTTTCCGGAATGGAATCATAGTTTTTCCTTCCCATCACTACGATGTGCCCTTCGGTCCTCGTTTTAAAAAACTTCATGTCGTTGGGAAGGTTCCACATAAGGTCGTTGTTTCGACCAATTCCACGTTCTGAATCCATGGCTGCTATTAGGGCTATTTTAATCATACCGCAACTTCTGCTTTAATGTGAGGATGGGGGTCGTATCCCACCAATTCAAAGTCTTCGTAGGTAAAATCAAAAATGGAAGTAACCCTTGGATTGATTTTCATAAGGGGAAGTGCTTTGCAGGGGCGGCTCAACTGCAGACGAGCTTGTTCAAGGTGATTTAAGTACAGGTGGGTGTCTCCCATGGTATGGATGAATTCACCGGGTTTTAATCCGCAAACTTGGGCAATCATCATGGTCAGTAACGCATATGAGGCAATGTTGAAAGGTATTCCTAAGAAAGTGTCGGCACTGCGTTGGTATAATTGACAGCTCAATTTGCCTTCGGCAACATAAAACTGGAAAAGGGTGTGGCACGGCGGCAAGGCCATTTCGTTAACGCATGCAACATTCCATGCGGAAACAATCATCCTTCGCGAATTCGGGTTGTGCTTGATTTGCTCTATGACCTGGGATATCTGGTCAATCGATGAGCCGTCCGGGGTGGGCCAACTTCTCCACTGGTATCCATACACAGGACCTAAATTCCCGTTCTCATCCGCCCATTCATCCCAAATACTCACTTTGTTTTCTTTTAGGTATTGAATGTTGGTATCTCCTTTTAAGAACCAAAGCAACTCGTGGATGATGGATCGAAGGTGAAGCTTTTTCGTGGTCACCAGTGGAAATCCCTCCTCAAGATTAAAGCGCATTTGATATCCAAATACGGACAAAGTGCCTGTTCCAGTTCGATCGGATTTTTTTGTTCCGTTTTCTAAGAGGTGTTGAAGTAAGCGATGGTATTGTTCCATGGAGTTACGAAGTTACATCTGATTACAATTCCAATTCCGAGGGAAGACGGGTATTTATCAACCGCTTAATCAACAGGGTGCATAATTATTTTTTACTTTAGCCCCGTGAAAACGGTATTATTCTCTTTGATGGTGTCGGTGCTTTATGTGCATGCTAACGCTCAAAAAGCCGTCAAGATACCTAGAAAACTACGAGGGGTTTACACGGGAATACAACCTGCGTATGCTTTTCGTAGCGAAGGAAAAGACCTTCGGTTTTCTGCGATTTCCTTAGAAATTAGCATTGATAAATATACGGTTAGTTTGTGCTTTACCGATCAGAAATATTGCCCCGTGGAAAAGTCGCTCGAATTCACCTTGAATCGGCAGGCGCAACAGCCCAAGAAATGCTATAAAATGCTGGTGCGTCAACCGGGTTCCTTCCTCATGGAAGAATGGACCGTTAATCTCAAGACAAAAGAACTGCTGCGTAAAGGAATTTTCCCGCAACCCGACACGCGTTTAATCCGATTACGGAATATAAAGTGAAAAGGTGGTTCCTTTACCCAATGCACTTTTTACGAGTACTTTTCCTCCATGTGCCTCGGTGATCAGTTTAACGTAATACAATCCCAAACCAAACCCTTTAACGTTATGAAGGTTTCCGGTGGGTACTCGGTAAAACTTATCGAAAATCATGGATAAATTCTCTTTTTTAATACCGATGCCATTGTCGGTTATTTCTATCCAAAGGCCATTTTTCTCATCCCGGGTGCTCAAATGAATTTCGGGCGTGCCTTCGCAGTATTTAACCGCATTATCCAGTAAATTGTAAATTACGTTGGTGAGGTGTACGTTATCTGCTTGGATGATGTGGTGGGAGGCGTTGAGGTTTACATGGATGCTTCCGCCGCGCTCCAGGTGATGCAATTCAAAATTCTCCTTTACTTCCTCTAAAAGCTCATTCACGTTAAATTCCTGTTTATTCAAAACAACGTGGTCTTTGTCAAGTTTTGCCACGTTGAGTACGCGTTCAACCTGATGCTCTAATCGTTTATTTTCTTTGTAAATAATTCCAGCATATTTGTGCGCTTTATCCGTCTCTAAAGGGTTGGACCGAAGAATCATCTCGGCGGATAGGCTGATGGTGGAGATCGGAGTTTTAAGTTCGTGCGTCATGTTGTTGATAAAGTCGGTTTTGACCTCAGCAAGTCGGTTTTGACGTAAAATGATGGATACGGCAAATGCAAAAAACAAGGAAACGACCAACAACATGATGATTAAATAAATCCACGGCGAAATATCGGTGGCCATTTCCAGCTCTTTTACAGGGAGCTCTGGAAAGAAAACGGTGAAATAGTGGCCATCTTTTTTGAGGTTCAATATTTCGGGGCTCACCGCAGAAGTTGCCTGACTTTCCTGTACATAAATCGAATCCTGTTTGTAAGTTATTTTGTTGCTTAGGGTAATAGAATCTGTGAAACAATCGTAAATTCCGTAATAGAAATCCCGTTGAATGGTTTGTTCGTAAAATGCGCGTTTGAGCAAGTTTTCCAAATACAGCATCGGAAGGTCTTCATTGATGTTAATGGCCACCGTATAATGCGAATCCCCAACTTTGTGAATGGCTCCGTAGAGTTCGGGGGTTAATCCTTCCTTTTTTTGAATTTTTGCCAACACATTTAACAATGAGAGATGCATTAAATCATCGAATTCTTTCCGTTTTAGGCTGTCTTCTTTGTGCTGTATGGTCATGCTAACCGCTTGGGTTTCCATGGCTTGACGGATCCAAAATAACTGAACCACCAATATGGAGAATAGCGCAATTAGACCAAGAATTACTACCCTTTTTACTTTCATGGTTATGCAAATCCTTGAACGCCGTTCACCGTGGTATATTTTAAAACGTTCTTCTTCTCCGGATGGATTCTTGCAAAAGCCGATTGTACGGCCAGGGTTCCTTCATGGAAGCCGCAAAGGATAAGTTTGAGTTTGTTTTCATACGTATTCACGTCTCCCACCGCATAAATACCCGGCACATTGGTCGAATAATCGAGGGTATTTACCTTGATGGCGCCTTTTTCCAACTCTAAGCCCCAATCAGCGATGGGTCCTAGGCTCGGTTTTAAACCGAAGAGGGGTATAAAATGATCCGCTTCTCGGTGAATTTCGCCCTGCGATTGGTGGTTAATAATGACTTTCTGCAAACCGTTTTCTCCTTCTAGACCGGTGACCTCTGCTTCGGTAATCAATTCGATTCGACCTTGTTCCGATAAGTCGATGACTTTTTGAACGGAATCGAGGTGGCCTCGGAATGAGGCGCTCCGGTGCACCAGGGTTACTTTAGAAGCAATGGAATTTTCCACCAAGTATATCGACCAATCCAAAGCGGAATCTCCTCCTCCCGCTAACACACATCGTTTGTCTTGGTACATTGCTGGATCTTTGATGATGTATTCTACCCCTCGGTCCTCGAATTGCTCAAGGGTTGCGATAGGGGGTTTTCTGGGTTCGAAAACACCAAGGCCTCCAGCAATAATTACGATAGGTGCAGCATGTTGTGTACCTTTGACGGTAGTAACTTTAAAGGTGTTATTCTCCATTTTTTCAATGCTTTGGGCCGCCTCTCCGAGGGTGAATCCGGGCTTAAAAGGCGCCGCTTGCAGCATTAATTTGTCGATCAATTCTCCCGCCAAAATTTCTGGAAACCCCGGGATGTCGTAGATGGGTTTTTTGGGATAGATCTCGGAGCATTGTCCTCCCGGTTGCGGCAATGAATCAATCAGGTGGCACCTAAGTTTAAGTAAACCCGCTTCGAATACGGTGAACAAACCTACTGGTCCCGCACCAATGATAATTATATCCGTTTCAATCATTTTTACAATTTAAATTCAATAACAAAGCATTCTTCAAATGGTTTTAGAAGGCAGGAAAGGTTGGTTTGTTGCCCACGATCTGTTCGATGTTCTCCATAATTTCAGAGGACAATAAGCCTACATGGTCCAAGGAAGCTAAGTTCTCGTGGAGTTGAGCTTCTTGGCTTGCACCTAAAATTACGGTATTCACGTTGGGATTTTTTAAACACCAAGCAATGCTCATTTGGGCTAAACTGATGCCGAGCTCACTGGCAAGGTTGGCAAGTTTACGGGTGGTTTCCACTTTCTCGGGAGTTAGGTTTTTCTCACGAAGCCACTCCAATCCCTCCATGCCTAAACGGGTGTCGATTGGATTTGAATCAATGTATTTTCCGGACAACACTCCGGAAGCCAGGGGAGACCAAATGGTCGTACCCAATCCCACCGTTTTGTAGATTTGGTCGAATTCCACTTCTACCTTGTGGCGCGCAAATACGTTATATTCAGGTTGTTCTACTACCGGTCCAATTAAATGGTTCTGTTTAGCGAACACATGAGCCTCCATGATTTCCTGGGCGCTCCACTCCGAAGTTCCCCAGTACAATACCTTGCCTTGTTCAATTAAATGGTGCATCGCCCAAACCGTTTCCTCAATGGGCGTTTTTTTGTCGGGCCTATGGCATAAATATAAGTCCAGGTAATCCACCTGTAGCCGCTCCATCGCTTGATGGCATGCTTCAAAAACGTGCTTGCGGTTCAGGCCTTTCTGCGTTGGGAGTTGACCTCCTGCGCCGAAAAACACTTTACTGCTAACGATAAAACTGTCCCTAGACCAGCCGCTTTTTCTCAAGACCTTTCCCATGACAGTCTCGCTCATTCCGCGGGCATAAATTTCTGCGTTATCGAAAAAATTCACCCCATGATCATAGGCGACGCCCATGAGTCGCTCCACCAACGATTCATCGATTTGCTTTCCAAAAGTCAGCCATGAACCAAAGGATAGCCGGCTGATGGGAAGTCCTGTTTTTCCTAAATTGTTGTATTCCATCGGTTATTTTGTGCAAAATTACACATTTTACCTGCAGCGAGGCGTGAATTAATTCGAGGGTTTCTTAACTTTGAGTAAAAAAATGTACGGACTCGTCAACAAAGCAATCAAGGATTTGGTGGTAAATAACTACGGCTCGGATAAGTGGGAGGAAATCGCCCGTAGGTCGGATTTTCACGATCCTGAATTTGTGGGCTTGCAAGCCTACGATGATGCATTGACCTACCGACTTGTCGGCAATGCTTCTGCGGTTCTTGGAGCAAATGCCTCAGCCGTGCTTGAACTTTTCGGTGAGTATTGGATAACCTATACGGCCGACGAAGGATACGGCGAACTTATGGATTTGTGCGGGGATAACTTTGTGGAGTTCCTTGGGAATTTAGACATGCTCCACATGCGCATGAACAGCATGATGCCACAACTTGCACCCCCTCAGTTTTCCGTTCAGAACGAAACGGAAAATTCCGTTGAACTTTTGTACAGAAGTCACCGCGAAGGACTTGTTCCGATGTTGTTCGGTTTGATTCGAGGTCTAGGTAAACGATTTAACCTCACCTGCAGCGTTGAAACCTTGTCCTCCAAAAGCGAATCCCAGGACTACCATCTTTTCTTAATTCGTTGGTAATGCATTCGCAGGGGTTGGATTTTGATCAGTTATTTGCTGCCTTGGAATTCGCCAATCCCCATACCTTGTTTGTGGATTTAGAACTCACCATTGTTAAAGTTGGAAAAGCCTTTAAAAAGAGTTCAACCCGGTGCAAAGAAGGTGAGCATTTCAACGAGGTATTTCGATGGTTGCCAGGTAACGGTTTTGAAAAGCTAACCGTTGACCGACAAATCCTTCAATTCGTAGAATCAACCACCGGCCATCAACGTTATAAAATATCCGGGCGTAAAACCGATTGGGGCTATGTATTGCATGGCAACCCGATTGTGAACGCTGAATTTCATATTTCGGATTACCATTTAACGCTGAAGGACTTTTCACAACAGAATTACATCGCCGAATACCTTTTTCTGCTGCAATCTTCCTCCAAAGCCTTAGAGGAGCTTCAAACCATCAATAAAGAGTACCTCGAAAAAAACAAGGCCTTGGAACAAAGCCGGGAAGAGTTGATTTCTACTGCCTTATTTCCTAACGAAAATCCCAATCCGGTTTTGCGTGTGGATGATAACTTCTCCCTACTATACAGCAATCCGGCATCCAAGGTGTTTCTTGGGGATTTTTCATTCGATCATGGAGTATTGACCGATCCCGAACTGAGGGAGTCGCTTTCCATGATTATCAACGATCAAAAAGACATTTCTTATTTTAATTTCGACCGGAATAAAAGAACCTATCTCCTGAACATTCGATGCAATAGCGTTCAACGTTTTTTCAACATCTATGCCACCGATATCACGCGATTCGTTGAGCTGGAGGAAGAAAAGGAACGGGAAATGAAGCTTTTGAATAACCGTTTGGAAGAACAACAACAGTTTTACGAGTACATACTCAACAATATACCTTCGGATATCGCGGTTTTTGACGAGCAACACCGTTACCTTTTCGTTAATCCTCAAGGCATTAAGAACGATGAGTTAAGGAAGTGGATTCTAGGAAAGGACGACTTTGAATACTGCAGTTATCGCGGATTGCCGGAGGACGGTGCTCGATACCGCCGAGAGAAATTCCTTGAGGTACTGCGGGAAAACAAAGAGGTGGAATGGGAAGACGACCGAATGGATCGTTACGGTAATCGGTCCGTCATCATGCGCAGAATGCGTCCCATTTTCAATGCAGCGACGCATAAAACCAATGTCGTAGGCTACGGCATTGACATTACTCAACGAAAATTGGCTGAAGAACGACTGGTTCAATCCAAAATTCGGCTTCAATTGCAGGAACAATTTTTAAATGCATCGAGCGATGCGATTCAAGTGGCCGGACAAGACGGGTATTTTGTGTACATCAATCAGGCAGCCTCCGATCGATTGGGCATCACTGCGGATAAAATCCTAGACTACAAGGTCAGCGATATTGACCCTCAATTCAAAGATCCAAAAGCTTGGAAAGAACACCTTGCGTTCTTAAAGAAGCATGGAGAATTTTCGGCAGAGTCACTCAATGTAAATCAAAAAACGGGAGAGGTAATTGACGTCGAAGTTAAAGTACGTTATCTCGAAATTGATGGTGAAGGTTATATCATCGCTGCTTCTCGCGATATCTCGGAGCGCAAGTTGAACGAACGGATTCTTAAGAATAAAACCGAGTTTCAGCGGTTAATCATGGAGGTTGCTACGGAATTCATCGATGTTCAACAGAACGATTTACAGCAATTGATCAATAATACGCTGGCACGCTTGGGTAATTTCATGCAAGTCGATCGGGTGTATATTTTTGATTACAACCATGAAAGAGAAACCACGTCCAATACCTACGAGTGGGCTGCTGAAGGCGTAGATCCAGAAATTGACAACTTACAGGATATTCCTTACGAGTACGTTCCCGTATGGATTGAGACCCATTTTCAAGGAAAGAACATTGAGGTGGAGAATACTTCATTGCTGCCCGATGGGGGATTCAAGGAATTGTTGCTAGAACAAAACATCAAGAGTTTAATTGCGCTTCCTATGATGCTGGAAGGAGTCTGCATTGGTTTTGTGGGCTTGGACAGCGTCAAAGATTATCGTCGGTTTTACGAAGATGAGAAGGTGCTATTAAACCTTCTTTCGAGGATGTTGGTGAATGTAAAAGAACGCATAAGGGCCACAACGGCCATTTATGAATCCAATGAGAAAATCCGCGTAATTAACGAAGAATTGCAACGCATTCTTCAAGCTGAAAAAACGGTTAATCTATTGGCCGACTCTTTTTTGACGGGCAACAATTACGAGGATATTTGCTGGGATATTGTAGAGAATATCATTACCCAGCTCGACTTCGAAGATTGCGTTATCTACAAAGCCGATGGAAAAGAATTGGTTCAAATTGCAGCGATGGGAAACAAGACTCGCCGGCGAAGAGAACTTGATCGGGCCTTGAGAATTCCTGTTGGACAAGGCATTGTAGGAACCGTGGCCAAAACGGGAAAACCTCTATTAATCTCTGATACCTCCTCCGATGACCGTTATATTGTGGACGATCAAATGCGGTTATCGGAACTCGCGGTTCCCATTAAAATTGGCAGAAAGGTATGGGGGGTAATTGATTCAGAAAACCGGAACAAGCATTTTTTTACCCAACTGCACGAAAGGGTATTGTTAACCGTAGCGAACATGTTGTCCCAGAAAATTGAGGCCATTGAGGAACAAACCATGAAGGAGAAGCTTCAAAAGGAAATCGTTGCCATGAACCAGGAGTTGGAGTCCAGAGTCATTGAAGAAACCAACCGGAACATTGAACTTTCAAAGTCGATTACCGACCAGGAAAAATTGGTAACCATAGGAGAAATTGCCTCGGGAATTGCCCACGATTTAAATACGCCGCTTGGAGCCATCAAGATTGGAGCAGAAAGCATCCGTTACACCATCGATAACCTGTTAAATGTAGTTTCCTTGTGTACAGACCGTCAGATACAATTTGCCCTGAACCGCTCTATTGAACAAGAGGGAGAATTGTTCGTTGGCGGATTACAACAACGCAAAGAAATGAAAGAAATGGAGGTCTTTATTGCTGAAAACTATCCCTCCTTGCCTGCCGAGGATCGCAATCGAACGGTGCTGTTGTTTTCGAAAACTCGGATTTTAACCTCTCACCCGGATCTCATTCAAGAGGTTCTCAGCACTGAAAATCCCTACGAGTTTTTAGAGTTAATTTATAATTTGCAGATAATCCGGAATTTTGTTCAAACCATTTTGACTTCCTCGGAAAGAGCCACAAAAGTAATTCAAGATTTACGTTCGTACATTAAAGACCAACGGAATACGGAACGAGGGCCGGTGAATTTGCGCAAGAACATTGAAACAGTTTTGAACGTTTTCAACTATGAAATCAAACGGGCCGTTGAGTTGGTGTTTGATGTAGATGAAACGCTTTTTATAGAAGGATTTGACATTAAACTGTTTCAACTTTGGTCGAATATCATCAAGAATGCTATCGAGTCCTTGGATCAATTCCGTGAACGAGGAATCATTAAAATCATTTCTGAAACAACAGACGATAAAATTGTTATTCGAATCTCAAACAATGGCCCCAAAATTCCTGACGAAATTCGAACCAAGATTTTTGAGAAGTTTTTTACCACCAAAGCGGCACGAAACGGTTCCGGTTTAGGGTTGAGCATCGTTCGTAGCACCCTCGAAGACCATGATGCCTCGATGGACCTCATTTCGGACGATGAATGGACTACTTTTTCCTTTAGCTTCAAGAAGTTGAATTATAAATCAACCCCAAAAAACTCCGTAGAAATCGAATTATTGTAATAACTTTGCCGCATGGATGATTTAAAATACGCCGTTGTTTGTGTGGACGATGATCCCTACATTCTTCAAATGCTCGGATTTCAATTGAGTAAAATTGTTGATCAAAAATGCACACTCCTCGAGTATTTTACCGACCCTCAACTTGCGCTTGCCAACATCGATGAATTGGTGGTAGAAAAAATCGACATTATTTTCATCATTGTTGATTATCAAATGCCCGAAATGACGGGAGGTCAGCTCGTAAGGTCCATCAAATTGAAATATCCGGACCTCAAATGTGTTATGCTTTCAGGGCATGCTAACGACATTTCTGTGGATGATTTAGTGAATGAGAACCTTTTAGACGCCTTCATTTCAAAACCGTGGGATGAAGATGTTTTGTTCGATGCTATTCGCCCAATATTGGATAAAATTAACTAAGGCATGAAGGTTATTTTGGTTTTAGGGGCAGGGTTATCCTCTGCGTCCTTGTTCCGTTATTTGGTGGAGCGCTTGGAACTTCATTCTTGGAGGCTTGTAGTTGCGAATTCCAACGTTGATGCCTTGCGGGTTCAATACGAAAGCCATCCGCGTATAACGCTTGAAACACTGGATGCCACGGACCAAGAGCGCCGTAGAAGTCTTATCGCGCTGTCGGATTTGGTGATTTCCATGCTCCCTGCCCGCTTTCATGTGGACATTGCCAAGGATTGCATCGATTTAGGAAAAAACTTGATCACCCCGAGTTACGTTTCTGCAGAGATGAGCGCATTGCATGACCAAGCTGCTCTCAAAGGAGTCACCATCATGAACGAAACGGGTGTAGATCCCGG
The DNA here is from genome assembly GCA_947500875.1 of Flavobacteriales bacterium. Taxonomy (GTDB): domain Bacteria; phylum Bacteroidota; class Bacteroidia; order Flavobacteriales_D; family Crocinitomicaceae; genus UBA952. Next base: position 19,746 of record CANMUN010000016.1, read on the forward strand.
GATAGACCACATGAGTGCGGTTAAAATCATCGAGGAAATCGAAGGGAAAGGAGCTAAACTGCTCAGCTTTAAGTCGTTTTGCGGAGGATTGATTGCCCCTGAATCCGACGATAATTTGTGGCATTATAAGTTTACTTGGAACCCGAGAAACGTTGTTTTGGCTGGACAGGGAGGAGTCGCCGCTTTTCGTCAGAACAAAGAACTGAAATACATTCCGTATAATCAACTTTTCAAAAGAACCGAACGTTTTGAAATTGAAGGTTACGGTTCTTTTGACGGATATGCGAACAGAGACTCCTTGAAATACCTCGATCTTTACAACATCTCGGCGGTGGAGACCATGTACCGCGGAACCTTGAGAAGGCCTAATTATTGCCAGGCATGGGATGTACTGGTAGAATTGGGGCTTACCGAAGATGGGTATGTTTTGGAAAACAGCCGAAACTTAACGCCACGACAACTGCTCAACGCATTTTTACCCTACCATCCAAAGGATTCGGTTGAGACAAAATTGCAACGGTTTCTTCGAGAGGATAGAAAGCATCTTTTCCCATTGTTTGAAGAAATTGGGTTGTTCCGCAATTCAGAGCCGATTTACTGCGAAGATGCGAGTCCAGCACGCTTGCTGCAAGCGCTTTTAGAAAAGGCTTGGACGCTCAACAATTGGGACAAGGACATGCTGGTCATGCTCCATGAATTTGAATACGAGTTAAAGGATAAAAAGTACAAATTGCTCTCGTCGATGGTTTCGCTGGGCGAGGACCGAAATTTCACCGCCATGGCGAATACCGTTGGGCTTCCCATTGGAATAATTGCAAAACACATGCTACAAGGTTACAGCAAACCCGGTGTACAACTTCCCATTGATGCGAAGCTGTACCTGCCAGTGTTGGAGGAATTGAAATCCCTCGGCATTGAATTTATCGATAACTTAGTAGAAAATGATTAGAAAATGGAAGAACAAGAAAACCAAATGAACATTGAACTCAGCGAGGAAATCGCTTTAGGAGTTTATTCGAATTTAGCGGTAATTACCCACTCTCCTGCGGAGGTTGTGTGCGATTTTATTCAAATTATGCCGGGAATGCCCAAAGGCAAAGTTCGTTCACGCATCTTAATGACCCCGCAAAACGCCAAACGCTTTCTCAACGCATTAGCAGATAACCTGAGCAAGTATGAGCAGAATTTTGGAGCCATCGAAGAACCACATCCCGGTATGCCTCCAATGAACTTTGGAACTCCAAATACGATGGCTTGATGCTCAGCGTTGGTATTCCTGTACACAACAAGAATATAACGCAATTGCTGTCGGAATTATCCCGTCAATCCGTGCCCTTCGGAGCTTTGGTAGAAGTATTAGTATTTAACGATGGATCCTCTTCCCCGGTGCATGACGGGTTGCATCTTTTTCCCGAGGTTAGGGTCATTTATAGTCAAGAAAACGTGGGCAGAAGTGCCGCCCGAAATCGATTGGCTAAGGAAGCTAAAGGTCCTTTTGTTCTATTTCTTGATTCGGGATCTGAAATAATAAACCCACAATTTTTGAAAGATTGGTTAACGCTGCTCAAGGAACCCAAGGGCCTGGTTTATTTCGGTGGAAGCAAGTACGCCCAGGGGCCGCCCGATGCAGCCTATCAATTGCGTTGGCGTGTTGGCCATGCCCGAGAAAGCAAATCCTTGGAGTATCGTACGAAAAATCCAACTTCCTTTAAAACGAACAATTCAGTCATCCATCAACAAGTATTAAATGCCTTGAAATTCGAGGAGAGGTTGATTGCTTACGGTCATGAAGACACGCTTTTTGGATTCGAATTATCGCAATTAGGCATTGAAATCCACCATGTTGATAATCCGGTAAAGAATCAAATCAAGGACAGCAACGAAGCATTTTTAAATAAGACCAAGAATGCAGTTGAGAACCTCTTGTTGGCGCGAAACCTGTCATCCTCGCCCGAGTGTTTTAAGCATCAAGTTAAACTGTTAAAATGCTACGAAAGGATAAAAGCATTTCACGTGCAATTCCTACTAACGCTTCTGGAAAAATCGTTGATTCGAAGATTGGAGAAGCAATTGAAGCAAGGAAATGCCTTTCTGTTACTTCAAAAATTTGACCTGTATAAATTATTGCTGCTGCACAAAGCATCGCGTCAAAACACTAAAGTTGGCTGAGAAGCTCAACCAATGCCTGTTCTTCGTTTTCCCAATGCTCCGTTTGGGAGGCACCTGAACTCTGTTGTTTATACCGAGAAAGTTGTTCCGGGTTTTCTTGAAAATACCGAAGGCTTTCAGCGATGGATATCGGCGTTACCTGCGGCATGACCACCCCACAATCGTATTTCTTAACAAGGCGGCTGATCTCAGGTTGAGGACCGCACAATACAGCAATTCCAGCGTGGAAGTAATCAAAAATTTTATTCGGGAGCGCCAATTGAAAATTCAAACAGGGATGAGTGTCGAAGGCTAGACCAACATCCGCCATTTGAGTGTAGGCCATCATCTCGTGATAGGGTAAACGGGGAATAAATCGAATGAGCGGGTTTAACTTGAGGGACGCGCACAGGTTTTGAGCCTCCTTCAAGGCATTTCCAGATCCAATGACCAATAAACTTACATGCTCTAATAGGCCAATAGCTTCAACGGTTTCGGTTAAACCTCTTCCGTTATTCAAACCCGACCCTTGCAAAACACACAGCAAGTGATTCGCGGGAATTCCTAAATCTTCTCTTGAATGTGCAGCGCTCAAGTGGGACTTATTAGGAACATTGCGCACAACGTTAAAATGCAACCGATATCGAAGTTGAAACTGTTCCGCAAGTGATTGATTAACGGTTATCCGAAGGTCCGCTTTTGGCACAAAGGTTTTTTCCACCCATTTCCACAAGTTCTTTTTGAGGGCTTGGTTTTCAAGTTCGGGAACATCGGTAAAGAGCTCGTGTGCATCGAAAACCAATTTTTGCTTTTTGATGCATTTCATTAGGTAACAAGGCACTAGGGTATCTAGATCATTGGACCAAAGAATGGATTTGGGTTGGACAAGTAAAAAGAAAAAGAGCCTTAGGTTGAAGAATGCGTAGAAAAGCGGACCGGTTTGGAAGACCATGGAAAATCGCTTAACCCGATAGGGTAAAGGTGGAAGGTCTAGGCTTGCAGCAGTTTTTCGCGCAACAACGGTTACGCTATAACCATTGTTTATCAGGGTTTTACAGTGCCTTTGAACCCTTTGATCCGTAACGACATCTGAACTAACGCAGAAAAGAATGTTTTTCATCAATGAAGACCAAAAATAGTCAAAGAGCGTAAGGACTTTTACGAAATATGAAAAAAAGCCCGAAATATTTTTTGGAATCGAAAAAAGCTTATACCTTTGCAGTCCGAAAATCTCGGGGTGTTCTTTTTTTATTGTTACCAACATTCGCCGATGTAGCTCAGTTGGCCAGAGCAGCTGATTTGTAATCAGCTGGTCGGGGGTTCGAATCCCTCCATCGGCTCGTAATTGTTGGGGAGATACTCAAGCGGCCAACGAGGACAGACTGTAAATCTGTTGGTTCATACCTTCGCAGGTTCGAATCCTGCTCTCCCCACAAAGATGTTAATTGTTTAAAGCGGGAGTAGCTCAGTTGGTAGAGCGTCAGCCTTCCAAGCTGAATGTCGCGAGTTCGAACCTCGTCTCCCGCTCAACTGTGCCGGTGTAGCTCAGGGGTAGAGCGCTTCCTTGGTAAGGAAGAGGTCACGAGTTCAAATCTCGTCATTGGCTCTAAGCCTGAGTAAAGGTTTGTTTTTTTTGTTTTTGGAATTTATAGGAGTATTAACTAAGTAATAAATAAGTAAAATGGCTAAGGAAAATTTCGATCGTTCGAAACCGCACGTCAACATTGGTACCATTGGGCACGTTGACCACGGTAAAACTACGCTTACCGCTGCAATTTCCAGCGTGTTAGCATCTAAAGGTCTTGCGCAAGTAAGAGACTTCTCTTCAATTGATAACGCTCCTGAAGAGAAGGAAAGAGGTATCACAATTAATACTTCGCACATTGAATATGAAACAGTAGTGCGTCACTACGCACACGTTGACTGTCCAGGTCACGCCGACTACGTTAAAAACATGGTTACGGGTGCTGCGCAGATGGACGGTGCTATTTTGGTTGTTGCTGCAACTGATGGTCCAATGCCGCAAACACGTGAGCACATCCTACTAGGTCGTCAGGTTGGTGTTCCACGTTTGGTTGTTTTCATGAACAAAGTGGACATGGTAGACGATCCAGAATTGTTGGAACTTGTTGAGATGGAGGTGCGTGAGTTGTTGTCGTTCTACAAGTACGACGGTGACAATGCTCCGGTTATCCAAGGTTCTGCCCTAGGTGCATTGAACGGTGAGCCACAGTGGGTTGCTACGGTAGAAGCGTTGATGGATGCTGTAGATACCTACATCGAACTTCCACCGCGTGATAAAGATAAGCCGTTCCTTATGCCGATTGAGGATGTATTTACGATTACTGGTCGTGGTACAGTTGCAACAGGACGTATCGAAACAGGAGTAATTAACTCAGGTGAGGCGGTTGATATCTTGGGAATGGGGGACACAAAATTGAGCTCTACCGTTACCGGTGTTGAGATGTTCCGTAAAATCCTTGACCGAGGTGAAGCTGGAGATAACGTAGGTTTGTTGTTACGTGGAATTGAAAAAACACAAATCCGTCGTGGAATGGTTATTTGCAAGCCAGGTTCAACCAAGCCATACCAAGATTTCAAGGCTGAAATTTATGTTTTGAAGAAAGAAGAGGGTGGTCGTCACACGCCGTTCCAAAACAAATACCGTCCGCAGTTCTATTTTAGAACAACTGACGTAACCGGAGAGATCACACTTACAGATGGTCGTGAAATGGTTATGCCAGGGGACAACGTAAGTATTAATGTTAAGTTAATTGTTCCAGTTGCCATGGATAAAGGTCTTCGTTTCGCAATCCGTGAAGGAGGTCGAACCGTTGGTGCGGGTCAGGTAACTGAAATTATATCTTAATAATTAGAGTTATAGAATAAGTTTAAGAGAGGAGGTGTGAAAACATCTCCTCTTGTTAAACGGGCGTAGCTCAGCTGGTAGAGTAGTGGTCTCCAAAACCATTGGTCGTGGGTTCGAATCCTACCGCCCGTGCAAAATAAAATGATACATCGTGTTTCAATCCGTTAGAACCTACATCATAGACACTTATTCCGAGATGGTCAACAATGTAACTTGGCCAACCTGGAAAGAGTTGCAAAACAATACCATTATCGTTTTGGTGTCCATTGTTATTTTCTCATTGGTCATATTTTTAATGGATTATACCTTTGGAATTTCTGGTAATCCTGGGGACATGTGGAGAGGGTTATTAGGTTTTATTTATTAAGTCGAAAATAAATGTCAGACGTTACGAAAAAATGGTATGTGGTCCGTGCAATCAGCGGAAAGGAAAAGAAGGTGAAAGAATTGCTGGAGCTGGAAATTACCCGTCAACGTTTAAACGATTTTGTCGCACAAATTTTAATTCCTACGGAAAAGGTTTTTCAAATCCGCAACGGTAAAAAAATCAACAAGGAAAAGGCATACCTGCCAGGTTATGTCTTAATTGAAGCAAACCTCATTGGTGAGGTGCCCCACGTGATCAAAAACATTCCGAATGTGATAGGGTTTTTGGGTACCGAAAAAGGTGGAGCACCGGTTCCGATGCGTTTGTCTGAAGTTAATCGAATTTTGGGTAAAGTAGATGAATTAACCGAAAACGAAGAGGAATTACGCATTCCATTTGTGGTGGGGGAATCGGTTAAGGTGATTGATGGTCCTTTCAATAATTTCAGCGGGGTTATCGATGAGATCAACGAGGAGAAGAAGAAATTGAAAGTGATGGTGAAAATATTTGGAAGAAAGAACTTGTTGGAGCTAAGCTACATGCAAGTTGAGAAAGAGGTTTAAAGAGTGTATTAACCGTAGGAGTAAGGAAAACGAACAAAGCTTCCCGTGAGTACTTATGTTAGACTACATAAATTTGAATAGATGGCTAAAGAAGTAGCAGCTTTGATTAAATTGCAAGTCAAAGGAGGCGCGGCGAATCCATCGCCGCCCATTGGTCCCGCTCTTGGAGCAAAAGGGGTTAACATCATGGAGTTCTGCAAACAGTTTAATGCAAGAACCCAAGATAAAGCAGGAAAGGTTGTTCCCGTGGTAATTACTGTTTATGCGGACAAGTCGTTTGATTTTATTCTCAAGACGGCACCAGCAGCAGTGCAAATCATCGAACACACCAAAATCAAGAAAGGATCATCCGAACCGAATAAATCGAAAGTAGGTTCCATTTCATGGGACCAGATTCGCGTTATTGCTGAGGATAAACTTCCGGATTTAAATTGCTTTACGGTGGATGCCGCCATGTCCATGGTTGCTGGGACTGCACGTAGTATGGGGGTCAATGTTAAAGGGGGCGAAGCTCCTAAAACCAAATAAATCGAACAGACATGAAAAGAATTTCTAAAAAAAGAAAAGAGGTTTTGTCTAAAGTAGATTTAGCCAAGACCTATCCGCTATCCGAAGCTTGTGATTTGGTAAAAGTAATTTCAACAACTAAGTTCGACGCGTCGGTTGATATTGCGGTACGATTAGGAGTAGATCCTCGTAAAGCGAATCAAATGGTTCGTGGTACGGTAGCGCTTCCACATGGAACAGGAAAAGACATGCGTGTTTTAGTTCTTTGTACTCCTGACAAAGAGGACGAGGCTAAAGCGGCAGGTGCTGATTTTGTAGGATTGGACGACTATATCGCGAAAATTAAAGACGGTTGGACCGCTGTTGATGTAATTATCACGATGCCTTCAGTTATGGGTAAGGTTGGTGCTCTTGGACGAATTTTAGGGCCAAGAGGATTGATGCCTAATCCAAAGACTGGTACGGTTACGCCTGATGTGGGTAAAGCGGTTCAAGAAGTTAAAGCCGGTAAGATTGACTTTAAAGTGGATAAATACGGTATCGTACATTCCGCCGTTGGAAAAGTTAGTTTTGACGGGTCTAAACTGAAAGAAAACGCAAACGAGTTGATTCAAACCTTGCTTCGTTTGAAACCATCAGCAGCGAAAGGAACGTACATCAAGAGCATCGCTATAAGCTCTACCATGAGTGCAGGAATTCAAATAGATACCAAATCAGTAACTGCTTAAAATCGAACCATGAACAGAGAAGAAAAAGCACAGTACATTGATGATTTGGCCGCTGAATTATCAACAGCAAATGTCCTTTATTTAACCGATACAGCCGATTTAACGGTAGAGTCCGTAAATGCACTTCGTAGACGTTGTTTTCAAACGCAAATTTCTTTAAAGGTGGTGAAAAACGCTTTATTGAAAAAAGCAATGGAGCGCGTTGAAGGAAGAAATTATGGTGAATTAGTTGGGTTACTTAAGGGTTCCACCTCTATAATGATTAGCCAAGAGGCCAACGCCCCAGCAAGATTGATCCAGGAATTCAGAAAAAAGAATGCCAAGCCAATTTTGAAAGGAGCTTACGTTGAAGAGGCGATATTTATTGGAGATAATCAATTGATAACGCTCGAATTTATGAAGTCGAAAGATGAATTGATTGGCGAAATCATTGGCTTATTACAAAGTCCTGCCAAAAATGTGGTTTCAGGTCTTACAGGTGCTGGTGCAAAAATAGCGGGTATTTTAAAAACCCTCGAAGAGAGATAATTATTAACGTTTTATAAAATCAAATACAATGGCTGAATTAAAGCAAATCGCAGAAACCTTGGTTAATCTTACTGTTAAAGAAGTAAATGAATTAGCCGCAATTTTAAAAGAAGAATACGGAATTGAGCCCGCTGCTGCAGCTCCAGTAATGGTTGCAGGTGGTCCTGCTGCCGGTGGTGGTGAAGCTCAAGTAGAAGAACAAACAGAATTCAACGTATTGTTGAAAGCTGCTGGTGCAAGTAAATTAGCAGTGGTTAAACTTGTGAAAGAGTTAACAGGCCTAGGACTTAAAGAAGCAAAAGACCTAGTTGACGCAGCACCAGCAAACCTAAAAGAAGCCGTATCGAAAGATGAAGCAGAAGGGTTGAAAAAAGCCCTTGAAGAGGCGGGTGCTGAAGTTGAAATCAAGTAATTTTTTCGTTTTTTAACAGGAAAGGCAACCGATTTATCGGGTGCCTTGTCCTGTTTAGTAGGTTTTCTCGTTTATTAAAAATTAATATTATATCCCTTGGCAAATCAAAGCAATTCTAAAAGAATTAATTTTGCCTCCAGTACAAATAAATTCGATTACCCGGATTTTTTGGAGGTTCAATTGAAATCGTTTCAAGAGTTTTTTCAGTTAGAAACTACTCCCGAAAATCGAGAAAGTGAAGGTCTTTTCAAAGTGTTTTCTGAAAATTTTCCAATCACGGATACCAGGAATCAATTCGTGCTGGAGTTTTTAGATTACTTTATCGATCCTCCAAGGTATTCCATAGAAGAATGCATCGACCGAGGGTTGACGTACAGCTTGCCCCTCAAGGCAAAATTAAAATTATATTGTACCGATCCTGACCACGAGGATTTTGAAACCATCGTTCAGGACGTTTATTTAGGTACGATTCCTTACATGACTCCGAAAGGTTCGTTCGTAGTGAATGGGGCAGAAAGGGTGATCGTATCTCAGCTTCATCGTTCCCCGGGGGTGTTCTTTGGTCACTCGCGTCATGCCAACGGAACAAAATTATATTCCGCTCGAATTATTCCATTCAAAGGTTCTTGGATGGAATTTGCTACGGACATAAACAGCGTCATGTATGCGTACATTGACCGTAAGAAGAAATTACCGCTCACCACGCTTTTCCGTGCGATGGGCTATGAATCCGATAAGGAAATATTGGAGATTTTCGGTTTGGCTGACGAAGTTAAAATTACTAAGTCGACCATTAAAAAACTTGTTGGCCGAAGGTTGGCTGCGCGTCTTTTGAAAACGTGGATCGAGGATTTCGTGGATGAAGATACAGGAGAAGTGGTTTCCATGGAACGCAACGAAGTGATTCTTGATCGTGAATTATTGATTGGCGAAGAACACTTGGACGCGATTCTTGACTGCGGCGCAAAATCGTTGATTTTACATCGCGAGAATGCCAATTCAACGGATTACACCATCATTTATAACACCCTTCAAAAGGATTCTACCAATTCGGAAAAAGAAGCGATTGAGTACATTTATCGTCAGTTGAGAAATGCTGATGCCCCGGATTTTGAAACAGCAAAAGGAGTTTTCGAAAAACTCTTTTTCTCCGATACCCGTTACGATTTAGGGGAAGTTGGGCGCTACAGAATTAATAAGAAGTTGAAAATAAATCCCGATGAAGATTCTCGAGTTCTAACGAAAGAGGATATTATTCAGATTGTCAAGTATTTAATTGAACTTATCAATTCAAAGGCAGATATTGATGACATCGATCACCTTTCAAACCGTCGAGTTCGTACGGTTGGGGAGCAGCTCTATGCTCAGTTTGGTGTTGGTTTGGCAAGAATGGCAAGAACCATCCGAGAGCGCATGAACGTGCGAGATAATGAGGTGTTCACGCCCATCGACTTGATCAATGCCAAAACACTAAGTTCCGTTATTAATTCATTCTTCGGAACGAACCAACTTTCCCAGTTCATGGACCAAACCAACCCCCTTGCGGAGGTTACTCACAAGAGACGATTGTCGGCCCTCGGACCAGGTGGACTATCCAGGGAAAGAGCAGGTTTCGAAGTCCGAGACGTACACTACACGCATTACGGTCGTCTGTGTACTATTGAAACGCCTGAAGGTCCAAACATCGGTCTTATTTCTTCCCTGTGCGTTTACGCTAAAGTGAATAAATTAGGATTTATTGAAACTCCCTACCGTAAAATTGATAACGGTAAAGTGGATTTCGCCGGTGAACCCATCTATTTAGCAGCAGAAGAAGAAGATGGCAAGACCATCGCGCAAGCCAATGCTAAAATGGATGCTAAAGGTAATTTCTTAACCGAGGTTGTTAAGGCGCGTTGCGAAGGGGATTTTCCATTGGTAAGTCCGAAAGAATTGCAGCTGATGGACGTTGGTGCAAACCAAATCGCGTCAATCGCCGCCTCTTCCATTCCATTCTTGGAACACGACGATGCAAACCGCGCGTTGATGGGATCGAACATGCAACGTCAAGCAGTTCCTCTCTTAAAGCCTCAGTCTCCGATTGTGGGAACGGGTATCGAGGAATTGGTTGCGCGAGATTCACGCGTATTGATCAATGCAGAAGGTGATGGTACGGTGGAGTACGTAGATGCCAATGAAATTGTCATTCGCTACGATTGGAACGATGACGACAAGCTGGTGTCTTTTGAAAGCGAAGTTAAATCGTACCGGTTGACTAAGTTTACCAAAACTAACCAAAGCACGTGCATTAACTTAAAACCCATTGTTGCAATGGGCGACCGCGTTGCAAAAGGACAAGTTCTCTGTGAAGGTTATGCCACGCAAAACGGTGAATTAGCCCTTGGCCAAAACTTAAAGGTAGCCTTCATGCCTTGGAAAGGATACAACTTCGAGGATGCGATTGTGATATCGGAAAAAATCGTTCGCGATGACGTATTTACGTCCATCCATGTCGATGAATATTCCCTGGAAGTGCGGGATACCAAGCGCGGTATGGAAGAACTAACGGCCGACATTCCGAACGTGAGTGAGGAAGCAACCAAAGATTTGGATGAAAACGGCTTGATTAGAATTGGTGCAGAAATTAAAGAAGGGGATATCTTAATCGGTAAAATTACGCCGAAAGGTGAGACTGATCCATCTCCTGAAGAGCGATTACTACGCGCTATTTTTGGGGACAAAGCAGGAGATGTGAAAGATGCTTCCCTAAAAGCAGGACCCTCCCTTCGAGGAACAGTGATCGATAAAAGGTTGTTTTCAAGAGCAACCAAGGACCGCAAGTCTAAATCCCAGGATAAACCGATTCTTGATACACTTGATGCTGAATACCACAAGGATTACAGCGATTTGAAAGAGAAGTTGGTTGAGAAACTCATGGTGATTCTTGGCGAAAGCAAATCAGCAGGTGTTTTCAATAATTTCCGTGAAGAACTTATCAAGAAAGGAACCAAGTTTTCGGCAAAAGCGATCTTTGCTTTGGATTTAACCATCGTTAATCCGTTGAACTGGACGGCTGACGACAAGGTTAATCAAATGGTTAGCAGAGTGTTGCATAATTTCAGCATTAAAGCCAACGATTTGTTAGGTAATTACAAACGTAAGAAGTTCCACGTATCGGTTGGGGATGAATTGCCCGCAGGTATATTGAAACTTGCTAAAGTGTACGTTGCCAAAAAACGCAAGTTGCGCGTTGGGGATAAAATGGCGGGAAGACACGGTAACAAAGGCATAGTTGCGAACATTGTTCGTCAAGAAGACATGCCTTTCCTTGCGGATGGTACACCGGTTGACATTGTGTTAAATCCACTTGGGGTACCTTCCAGGATGAACCTAGGTCAGATTTACGAAACGGTGTTAGGATGGGCCGGTGAGAAATTGGGAGTAAAATTTGCAACTCCAATTTTTGATGGGGCACATCCGGACGAGATCGATGCCTACTGCGAAAAAGCAGGGGTTCCTAAATCAGGAAAAGTATATTTACAAGACGGAGGGACCGGAGAGACCTTCGATCAGCCGGCTACCGTAGGAATCATCTACATGTTGAAGCTATCCCACATGGTCGACGATAAAATGCACGCACGTTCCATCGGACCGTACTCGCTCATTACGCAGCAACCTCTCGGCGGGAAAGCCCAGTTCGGAGGTCAGCGTTTCGGTGAAATGGAGGTTTGGGCCATCGAGGCATTCGGTGCGGCAAATATCCTACAAGAACTCCTTACCGTTAAATCGGACGACGTTATTGGTCGAGCGAAAGCTTACGAAGCAATCGTTAAAGGAGACAACATTCCTGAACCGGGTATACCTGAATCCTTTAATGTATTGCTGCATGAACTTAAAGGATTGTGCTTAAATGTATCGATGGATTAATTAACTTAAGAAAAGAAAAATACAATGGCGTTTAAGAAAGAAGCCCCAAAAAAACAAAACAGCTTTAGTAAAATAACCATTTCCTTGGCTTCGCCAGAAGTCATTCTGGAGCAGTCAAGCGGAGAGGTTTTAAAACCAGAGACCATCAATTACCGTACGTACAAGCCGGAAAGAGATGGTTTGTTTTGCGAGCGTATTTTTGGTCCCGTTAAAGATTATGAGTGCCATTGTGGTAAATACAAGCGCATTCGATACAAAGGGATCATCTGCGATCGTTGCGGTGTAGAGGTAACCGAGAAGAAGGTGCGTAGAGAGCGCATGGGGCATATCGCTTTGGTGGTTCCCGTTGCGCATATTTGGTATTTTAGATCCCTTCCTAATAAGATTGGTTACCTTTTAGGTATTCCTACCAAAAAGTTGGATCAAATCATCTATTATGAGCGTTATGTTGTAATTCAGGAGGGATTGGTCAATTCTATCGAAGGGGTGAACCTGAAAAAGTATGATTTTCTCTCTGAAGAAGATTATTTGGACCTGATCGATAATCCTGCCTTGAAAGACAACCATTACCTCGACGATAGCGATCCGAACAAGTTTATTGCAAAAATGGGGGCAGAGGCCCTTCACGATTTGTTGAAAGGTTTGGATTTAAATTCACTTTCCTATGACCTTCGCCTTGCTGCTGATACTGAAACCTCGGTACAAAGGAAAAACGAAGCATTGAAAAGGCTGCAAGTGGTGGAAGCCATGCGCGACTCACAGACACGCATTGACAACCGACCGGAATGGATGATTGTGAAGGTGGTTCCTGTTATTCCGCCCGAATTGCGTCCTTTAGTTCCGCTGGACGGAGGACGATTTGCTACCTCGGATTTGAACGATTTATACCGTCGTGTAATTATCCGAAACAACCGTTTAAAACGTTTAATTGAGATTAAAGCTCCTGAAGTAATTTTAAGAAATGAAAAACGGATGCTTCAAGAAGCCGTAGATTCATTATTTGATAATTCTCGAAAGTCCAGTGCTGTTAAAACGGAATCTAACCGTGCTTTGAAATCCCTTTCGGATTCCTTGAAAGGTAAACAAGGGCGTTTTCGTCAAAACTTACTTGGAAAGAGGGTGGATTATTCCGCACGTTCCGTAATTGTTGTTGGACCGGATTTGAAGTTGCACGAGTGCGGCCTACCCAAAGACATGGCAGCAGAACTTTACAAGCCATTCATCATCCGTAAAATGATTGAACGAGGTATTGTAAAAACGGTTAAATCTGCAAAAAAGATTGTTGATAAAAAAGAACCGGTAGTCTGGGACATTTTAGAGAACGTACTGAAAGGTCACCCCGTTCTGTTGAATAGGGCTCCTACGCTTCACCGTTTAGGTATCCAAGCGTTTCAGCCTAAATTAATTGAAGGTAAAGCAATTCGCCTGCATCCTTTGGTTACGACAGCCTTCAACGCGGATTTTGACGGTGACCAAATGGCGGTGCATTTACCCCTTGGTAACGCTGCAATTTTGGAAGCTCAATTATTAATGTTGGCTTCTCACAACATCTTGAACCCAGCCAATGGCGCTCCTATTGCGGTTCCATCTCAAGACATGGTTCTCGGTCTTTATTACATGACCAAGGGAAAAGTTTCCACCGAGACGGAAATCGTTAAAGGCGAAGGGAAAACGTTTTACTCCCCAGAAGAGGTTATCATTGCCTACAATGAGCGAAAACTTGACCTTCATGCACCCATTAAGGTTAAAACCTTTGACCTCAATGAGCAAGGTGTCCCTGTGTTGAAAATGATTGAAACCACCTGCGGTAGAGTATTGTTCAATGAGAAAGTACCGCGTGAGGCAGGATTCATCAACGACGTGTTGACCAAAAAGGCCTTACGTGATATCATCGGTGAGGTATTGAAAGTTTCCGGAACTTCAAGAACAGCCCAGTTCCTCGATGATATTAAGAATCTAGGATACAGCATGGCTTTCAAAGGTGGCTTATCCTTTAATTTGGACAACATCATCATTCCAAAACAAAAATCAGAATTGGTAGCAAAAGCCGAAGCAGAAGTATTGGATGTGATGGAGAATTATCGCAACGGATTCATTACCAATAACGAACGTTACAATCAAATCATCGATATTTGGACACATACCAATTCGCGATTGACACAAACGTTGATGGATCAGCTCAAGGCAGACCGTCAAGGGTTTAACCCTATCTATATGATGTTTGACTCTGGAGCTCGTGGTTCGAGGGAACAGATTCGACAGCTTTCCGGTATGCGAGGTTTGATGGCCAAGCCACAAAAATCGGGTGCAACCACGCAAGAAATTATTGAAAATCCAATTCTTTCGAACTTTAAAGAAGGTCTTTCAATTCTTGAATACTTCATCTCAACCCACGGTGCCCGTAAAGGTCTTGCCGATACCGCACTTAAAACAGCGGATGCGGGTTATTTAACACGTCGTCTTGTGGATGTAGCTCAAGATGTAGTGATTAATTCAGAAGATTGTGGTACCCTTCGTGGTATTGTTGCCTCGGCGTTGAAAAAGAGCGATGAAGTTATTGAGCCATTGTACGACCGAATCCTGGGAAGAACTTCGGTTCACGATGTATTCGTACCCGACTCCGATCGATTGATCGTTGCGAGCGGTGAATTAATCACCGAGGATGTCGCTAAGGGAATTGAGTCGAACGGCATTGAAGAGGTGGAAATCCGATCCGTTTTGACCTGTGAAATGCGAAAAGGGGTTTGTGCAAAATGTTACGGCAGAAACTTGTCAACCCACCGTCCAACCCAGATTGGCGATGCGGTAGGAGTAATTGCTGCACAATCCATCGGTGAACCAGGTACGCAGTTAACCTTGAGAACCTTTCACGTTGGGGGTACGGCATCAAACATTGCTGACAGTTCCGATATTAAAGCGAAACATTCGGGTAAACTCGAGTTTGAAGAATTAAGAACCATTGATTTTAAAGGAAACGACGGAACCACGAAAACCATCGTTGTTGGTCGTTCAGGAGAAGTAAGGGTTATTGATGAAAAAACCGGAATTGTTCTGATGAATGTGAACATTCCTTACGGTTCAGATTTAATGATTAATGGACAGAAATCCATCAAAAAAGGTGATGTTATATGTAAATGGGACCCTTACAATGCTTTGATTATAACGGAAGTTAAGGGTAAGGTGTTGTTCAAGGACATGGAACCGGGAATTACCTACCGTGAAGAAATGGATGAGCAAACCGGATTCGACCGAATTGTCATCATAGAATCACGGGACAAACGACGAAATCCGGCGATACACATTGTTGATCCTAAATCAAAAGAAACCATGAGGGAGTATTCACTTCCTGTTGGGGCAAACGTAATGGTTAAAAACGGAGTGACGGTCGAAGCCGGTGAAACGTTGGTGAAAATTCCAAGAACTTCCGGTAAGTCGGGAGATATTACGGGAGGTTTACCGCGTGTTACTGAATTATTTGAAGCACGTAATCCTTCCAATCCTGCGGTGGTTTCTGAAATCGATGGAACGGCAGCTTTTGGTACCATCAAGCGAGGTAACCGTGAAATCATTATCACGCCCAAGTCAGGTGAACCGAAAAAGTACCTTGTTCCGCTATCGAAACATATTTTGGTTCAACAGAACGACTTTGTTAGGGCAGGAAGTCCTCTATCAGATGGAGCGATCACGCCTAATGATATTTTGAACATTGAAGGTCCGACGAAAGTACAAGAGTATATCGTCAATGAAATTCAAGAAGTATACCGTTTGCAAGGGGTGAAAATCAACGACAAACACTTTGAAGTTATTGTTCGTCAGATGATGCTTAAAGCCGAAATTATTGATGCTGGTGACACCCGTTTCTTAGAAGGTCAGTCCATCCACAAAGCAGATATTATGGAAGCTAACGATGCGCTTTACGGTATGATGTTCGTAAGGGACGCCGGTGATTCTACAGAGGTGGAAGCTGGACAAATTATTTCGGTTCGTAAGTTCCGCGATGAAAATTCAAAATTGAAGCGCGAAGACAAGGCCTTGATAGAAGCAAGGGAGGCAAATCCTGCCACCTCAACGCCACTTCTTCAGGGTATTACGCGAGCTTCGTTGCAAACGCAGTCTTTCATTTCGGCGGCTTCCTTCCAGGAAACGACCAAAGTGTTGAATGAAGCAGCTATATCAGGGAAAGAAGACCACCTTCTTGGATTGAAAGAAAACGTCATCGTTGGTCACTTAATTCCTGCTGGTACAGGGGTTAGAGCATTCCAAAAGATGATTGTTGGTTCCAAAGAAGTGATGGAAAAACTTACCGAAGGTAAAGAAGATTAATTGCGGTATGCCGTGATTGAAAATCCCGCTTCGGCGGGATTTTTTTTACCCAATTTTATCCCATTGAGGCTTATTCTTGAATACTTCAATCATTCGATTTCTCAATGGAAGCACCTTCGGCGAGGTTAATCTTGGGTCCTCCGAATAAAGTAAAGTAGCTTCTTCTCGGGCTTGAATGACCATCTCTTGATCCTTGGATAAGTCGGCAACTTTTAGATTCAATGCCCCACTTTGCTGGGTTCCCATCAGATCTCCCGGCCCCCTTAACTTTAAATCCACTTCGGCAATTTTGAAACCGTCGTTGGTTTCCACCATGGTATCCATTCGCTTTTTGGATTCTTTAGACAATTCATAATCTGTCATCAGCACGCAGTAAGATTTTTCTGCTCCTCGACCCACTCGACCGCGTAATTGGTGCAATTGGGAAAGGCCAAAGCGTTGCGCGCTCTCGATGACCATCACGGAGGCATTGGGGACGTTAACGCCAACCTCGATCACCGTTGTGGCGACCATGATGTGGGTGGTCCCTTCAATGAAACGCTGCATTTCTCGGTCCTTCTCCTCGGGACGCATTTTGCCGTGAACCATGCTAACGTGGAATTGAGGAATAGGAAAAGCTTCGCTTATTTGATGATATCCATCCTCCAAGCTTTTAAAGTCTAGGGTTTCACTTTCAGCAATCAAGGGATAGACAATGTAAACTTGACGTCCCAAGGCGATTTGTTCTCGCATGAATTGGTACAATTGCGGTCGGTGGGATTCAAACCGATGGATGGTTTGTATGGGCTTTCTACCCGGCGGTAATTCATCGATGATGGAAACGTCCAAATCTCCGTAAAAGGTCATGGCAAGCGTTCTTGGAATCGGTGTGGCTGTCATGACAAGCACATGAGGCGACAAATCGCTCTTGTGCCGCATTTTAGCGCGCTGCGCAACCCCGAATCGATGTTGTTCATCAATGACTACCAGCCCAAGCTGAGAAAACTTTACCTCGTCTTCCAACAAGGCATGGGTCCCGATGAGAAAATCGATCGAGCCATTTTTTAAATCCGCCAATAAAGGAGTTCTTGCGGACCGCTTTACCGAACCGGTGAGCAACGCTGCGCGAACCGGTAAGTCTTTCAACAGCGACGCTATGGTTTCAAAATGTTGGTTTGCAAGGATTTCAGTTGGGGCTAACAAAGCGGCTTGAAATCCGTTCCCTTGCGCTAAGAGCATGGTGATTAATGCGACTAACGTTTTCCCAGAGCCCACGTCACCCTGAAGCAATCGGTTCATGGGTTCTCCCGTTTTCATGTCTTGGTGAATTTCCCGAACCACGCGTTTCTGAGCATCCGTTAAATCGAAAGGTAATTTTTGATGGTATAAGTCCGAAAGGTTTTTTCCGGTTTTGGTGAAGAAATATCCTTGCTCAGAGCGCTTTCTAAGTCCTTTTCTTAGCAACATTTCTAATTGCAACAGAAATAATTCCTCAAAGACCAACCTTCTCTTAGCTTGCACATGGTCTTGTTCATTTGTGGGAACATGTATGTTTTTTAATGCCTCAGCAAATCGAACGAAGTTGTTTTTACTTCGAAGGTCTTCGGGCAGCAGGTCGGGTAACAGGTTCAGGTCTATTTTTTCGATTAATGACCGAATGAGTTTTTCCAATCCGCGGGTGTGTAAACCTTTCGCGCTCAATTTTTCGGTACTCGAATAGATGGGTTGAAATCCTACGTCAGTGCCTTCTGTCGCAGGACTAATTTCTGGATGAGGAATACTCCAAAATGCACCGTTTAATTTTGGACGTCCAAAAATCCGGTACTTCTTGCCAGGTAATAAATTCGGTTTAATCCATCGCCATCCTTGAAACCATATCAATTGAATGCTTCCCGTATCATCGCTGAACCGGCATTGGAGCCGCTTCGCCCTTCCAGCGCCTAATTCTTGAATAGTATCGATAAATCCCTCCAATTGAATATACCCTTCTGTTTCGGGTATGCAGCGGCAAGTACTAATCTTGGATCGATCAATGTAACGAAAAGGAAAGTGGTTCAGTAAATCCCAATAAGTCTCAACGTTGAGCTCTTTCTTTAGCAGCGCAGCTTTTTCAGGACCAATGCCTTTGAGGTAGGCAATGGGGGTATGTAGTGCTTCAGCCATGCTGGAAAATTAACTCCAAACGCCCATTTTATTGAATTTTTCGATGCGCAAAGCAATTCGATCCTCTGGCAGGACAGCATCTAATTCTTTCAAATACCCAATAATGGAGGATTTAACCGACTGGAATACTTCATCGTGGTTGCGATGTGCACCTGCTATTGGCTCTTGAATTACGTTGTCTACTAATCCGAATCCTTTCATGTCTTGGGGCGTTAATTTTAAGGCACTCGCCGCCTTTTCTTTGTGCTCCCAAGATCGCCATAAGATCGATGAACAGCTCTCAGGAGAAATTACCGAGTACCACGTGTTCTCGAGCATTACCACTTTGTCCCCGACGCCAATTCCCAAGGCACCTCCAGAGGCACCTTCACCAATGATGATGCATATCACCGGAACTTTTAGTCGCATCATCTCATAGATGTTGCGCGCAATGGCCTCTCCCTGTCCGCGTTCTTCTGCTTCTAACCCCGGGAAAGCTCCGGGCGTATCGATAAAGGTAACAATGGGTTTATTGAATTTCTCCGCTAACTTCATTAACCGCAATGCTTTACGATATCCTTCCGGATTGGGCATCCCGAAATTTCTGTACTGCCGCATTTTGGTATTGATTCCTTTCTGCTGGCCAATGAACATCACCGAACGGCCGTTGAGTAAACCGAATCCGCCCACCATGGCTTTGTCGTCTTTTACGTTGCGGTCGCCGTGCAATTCCATAAAACTGTTCTCCGAAATGGAATTGATATAGGCCAAAGTGTAGGGCCGGTCGGGGTGACGCGATAATTGCACCCTTTGCCAAGGACTTAATTTGGAGAAAAGCTCTTGGGCAGTTTCGGTGTATTTTTGCTGCAAGGCAGCAATTTTATCCGACATATCCACCTCGGTTGTCTTGCCGATTTGCTCGGTTTGTTCTATTTGGTCCTGAAGTTCTTTCAGGGGCACCTCAAAATCTAAGTAATGGCTCATATCCTTATTAACTAGACAACAAAAGTAAAAAATTAAACACGTTCTCGTATTTTTGTTCGACATGATCGTTTATCCTAATGCTAAAATAAACCTGGGATTGCGCGTTTTAGGAAAGCGCAGCGATGGCTATCATGATATTCAAAGCATCATGCTGCCGATTCCCCTGTTCGATATACTCGAAATTACGGCCTCTGAAGTTTTTGAGTACCATGCAACGGGTTTGTCCATTCCTCAAGACGGTGCAGGTCTGGTGGAAAAGGCCTATCAATTGCTCCAACAAGCCTATGGGATTGGCTCGGTGAGGATTCATCTTCGGAAACAAATACCTATTGGTGCGGGATTGGGAGGAGGGTCTTCCGATGCAGCTTTTACCATCAAGGCGCTGAATGAATGGTTCTCCCTAAACCTCACCACCAAAGAATTGCAAGCATTTGCGGCGCAATTAGGCAGCGATTGCCCTTTTTTTATTGAGAACACCCCTGCATTTTCCGAAGGTAGGGGAGAAGTGTTAAGTCCGATATCCTTGAACTTGAACAGCATGCATGTAGCCCTTTACAATCCGGGAATTCATGTTAGTACAGCGCTCGCTTATGGCGTCGTTCAGCCATCTGCAACACCCGAGTTATCCCGTGATGCGTCAAACCCTTCGACTTGGCAAGATCAGTACATCAATGATTTCGAAATTCCTATCGGAAAACTGCATCCCGAAATTGCCAAAGGAATCGTTGAATTGAAACAGCACGGAGCCTTTTACACTGCGATGTCTGGTAGCGGTTCTTCCTATTTTGGGTTGTTTTCGAAAAGGCCGGACCGTTTAAACGAAAAACACCTGATTTTGGTAAGTTCTTTGACCTTGAAAGCTTAATTAACAATGCCTTGACCAAAATATTTCTTAAATTTAAAGGAAAAGTAAATTTTATTTTTAATTTTGAACTTGTCTAAATGACACTAAGTAAGTATTAACCGTTTAAATTTTTATCTATGAAAAAAGTGTTTACTTTAATTTCTGCCCTTTTTATTGGGGTTGCTGCTATGGCACAAGCTACGGTAACGTTTCAAGTAGACGTAACCAACTACATTGCTGGTGGTGCTACGATTGATGGTACTGGAATGCGTGTTGCTGGTAATTTCTCTGCACGTCAAGGAACCGTAGGTGGTTCACCTATGGCCGATTGGTCACCTACTGTTCCTACTTCAGGAATGACGGCTTTGGCCAACAACATGTGGGAGATTGTGGTTGACTTTCCTGCTGCATCTGCTGGAGACACGCTTCTTTACAAATTTGTTAACGGAAACTGGGGAATGAATGAAGGGGTTCCTGCATTGGAGGCTTGTGGTTTAGGTGACGGTTTTGGTGGTTTCAACCGAGTATTGGTTATTCCAGCCGCGAACCAAACAAAAAGCTATTGCTATGACTCTTGCTATTCATGTGCTGGAAGCGGTGTTGGTCTGAACGAAAGTGCAATTGCTAACCTTTCTGTTTCTCCAAACCCAAGCAGTGATATGGTTACTTTCAGCTTTGGTACCTCAGCTAACGCTGCAGTAATTACACTTTTCGATCTATCTGGAAAAGTTGTTGCTTCTAGAAATGTCAACACAACCGCGTTAAACGTTGTAGATTTTTCTATCGCTAATTTATCTTCTGGTTCTTACATGTACCAAGTAGAAGCCAACGGAAGCGTTGTTACGGGTAAATTGATGAAGAAATAATACCTCTCGAATTTTTGGAAAAGCCTATGTGAAAACGTAGGCTTTTTCTTTATCTTAAACTTTTGATTATGACCAAAAGGCTTCTGTTTTTGTTGAGTATGTGCTGTGCAACTTTGAACGCTCAAATTTTAGAGATTACACCAGCATTTCCAACGGTTAATGATGTTGTAACCATCATCTACGACGCTACCCAAGGAAACGGCGCCCTAACTGGGGTGAATCAAGTATATTGTCACACAGGTTTAATTACTACCGCAAGTACTTCTCCTTCCAATTGGTTATTTGTTCAAGGTAATTGGGGACAGGTGGACGCCAACGTTCAAATGACCCCTCTCGGAAACAACAAGCATTCAATTACCATTGATATTGATGCTTTTTATGGTTTTCCGGTGAATACAACAGTATTAAAGTTGGCTTTTGTCTTCCGCAACGCCAACGGTTCCATTGTGGGCCGTGAAGCCGATGGTAGTGATATTTTTTATAATGTATATCCTGTGAACGGAGGATTACAAGCGGCCATTTTTAATCCTACCCAAGTGCAATTGGTAGGACTAAATCAAACCTTTCCCTTCAAGGGACAATCGAACCAACCCTGTTTACTTACATTAAAAGAAGACGGAGTGCTTCTTTCTTCCGGAAACAATGCAACGATTTTAAATTACACGGTTACCGCGGCAAATCCGGGAACCCATACCTTATTGTTTGAAGCAGATAACGGATCTACCTTGATCCAAGATAGCGTTATTTACACCGTGAATCCTCCCGTTACGTATCAAAATCCTCCTGTAGGAATTAAAAATGGAGTCAATCACGTCAACGATTCTACCGTGATTTTTCAGTTGTACGCCCCTGAAAAACAGCACGTTTATTTGCTCGGCGACTTCAATGGTTGGCTTCCTCTTTCCAACTACCATATGAATTGTTCATTGGACTCAACTCGTTGGTGGCTTACCGTCGGGGGACTGCAGGCGGGTCAAACCTTTGCCTATCAATACCTCATCGAGGGCCAAGGTCGATACGCTGACCCGGTCAGTACCCTGGTGCTGGATCCTAACAACGATTCATTTATCGGAAATACAACGTTTCCGAACCTGCATCCTTATCCAACAGGTTTAACCACTGGAGTGGTTTCCCTCTTCGAAACGGTCCCGCCTTCTTATGCCTGGCAAAACACCTCCTTTAATGCACCCGCCAAAAAGGACTTGGTGATTTATGAATTATTAATTCGAGATTTTGTCGCTGCCCGAAATTACCAAACGCTCATCGATACAATTGCTTATTTAGATCGTTTGGGAATCAACGCCATTGAACTTATGCCGAATTCAGAGTTTGAAGGGAACGAAAGCTGGGGGTATAATCCTGCATATCACATGGCATTAGATAAATATTACGGCACTCCGGAGAAATTTAAAGAATTCGTGGATACCTGCCACGGTCGTGGTATTGCGGTAATCATTGATATGGTGCTAAACCATGCCTTCGGACAAAATCCCATGGTGAACATGTACTGGGATGCGGTGAATAACCGACCTGCGGCCAACAATCCTTGGTTCAACGCGATTTGCCCGCACCCACCAAACTGTTGGGGATATGACTTCAATCACAGCAGCAACGCCACCAAAGAATACATCGACCAAGTAAACCGCCATTGGGTGCAAGAATACAACATCGACGGGTTTCGATTCGATTTTACCAAAGGTTTCGCTAATACGAGCGCTAGTTACAGTCTAGAGCGGATCAATAATATCAAAAGGATGGCCGATACCATTTGGGCCTTGGACCCCAATCAATACATCATTCTTGAACATTGGTGCGACAACAACGAAGAAGAACTGTTAGCAGATTATGGTTGCATGCTTTGGGGGAATGTAACCCACGGCTATCAGAACTCCGGCAAAGGGTTTCCCGCAAATTCTAGCTTGTCCAATGGAATTTATACCAACCGTACTTGGGCCCTTCCTCACCTCATAACCTATATGGAAAGCCACGACGAACAACGGCTCATGTACGAGGCAATCACTTTCGGTAATGCTAGTAATCCTGCCCACAACGCCAAAGATCCTTACACGGCCTTGGGGCGTATGCAAGGGTTGGCGGTTACCTTTTTATCACAGCCCGGTCCGAGAATGATTTGGCAATTTGGTGAATACGGCTATGATGTGAACATTGATTTTCCTTGCCGTGTGTGCAATAAGCCGATTTTATGGAATTACCTTCAACAAGGGAGACGACAGCAATTGCTCGACGTATACAAGGCTATGTTGTCGTTGCGTAATAATTATGAAACCTTTAGATCACTCGATTTTCAAGCGAGCTTGGGCGCAGGTGTTAAACGAATGATCATGAATCACCCCTCCATGAACGGATTGTCCTTGGTTAACATCGATGTGTTGCCCATTTCAGCTACACCCGCCTTTCAACATACCGGTTGGTGGTATGAGTATTTTACCGGAGATAGCATCAATGTTACCAACGTGAATGCAGCCATATTACTTCAACCCGGAGAATACCGTGTTTATACCGATGTGCTTCTTCCAAAGCCTACCATTACGTCAGTGGCCTCCTTGGAAGAATTGGAAAATCCTGGGTTTGAATTTTCCGTATATCCCGTGCCCTTGGAATCGACGTGTACCCTAAAGGTGCATTCAGGTGAGTTTCAGCCCATCGAAATTCAATGGTACGATGCCCAAGGAAGTCTAGTGCAACATCATAGAGGCTTGGCAAACGCCGGAGAAAATCTCATTCCTTTCGACAATCTCAACCTGAATCCAGGGACGTATTTGGTATTGGTACGACTTGGGAAATCACTGGCCTATAAAACGGTAGTTAAATGATACGATTCCTGCGCTTCATTGGCTTCATGTTTCCCATTGCCCTTTTCGCTCAAGCGGTTCATCCTCCGAATTCTGCTGCCTTTATTCAGGATGAGGTGGCCAAAATTTACATTTCAATGAATCCGCAGGATTTCGAGACGATGGTAGGTGATAGCCTTGGCAGCAGTTACGAGTTTCCGGCCAATTTTACGTATGTTAGTTCCACAATACACGATACGGTCAATAATGTTGGCATCCGTTTGCGAGGAAATACTTCCTTGACCTCAGGCAAGAAATCATTTAAAGTGGACTTTAACGTGTACCAACCCGGATTTAAGTGGAACAATTTGAAGTCTTTGAACCTCAACGGTGAGCACAATGACGTTTCGATTATGCGCAGCCGAACCTGTCAAGAAATGCTGCGATGGTCGGGATTACCTGCCCCAAGAACATCTTACGTAGAACTGTACATCAATGGGGAATATAAAGGACTTTATATCAATGTTGAACACTTCGACGATCAATTCATCGAAGCACGTTTTATCAACGACGATACCGGCAACTTGTACAAGGCAAAATGGGGAGCGGATATGACCTTTCAAGGATTGAGCGAAGTCCCTTACCATTCTTTATATGAGTTGAAAACCAACGAAGCCTTGGACGACTTTTCCGGTTTGGTTCACTTTTTAGATGTGCTGAATAATTCATCCAACGCCCAATTTCCATGTGCCATTCAAGAAGTACTCGATGTGGATCTTTTTTTGAATTCGCTCGCCTTTCAAATTCTAGTAGGACAGTGGGATGGCTATTCATTTAATAAAAACAACTACTACCTCTATCAACGGCCTTCGGACGGTAAATTCGTTTTCCTTGAATACGACTTGGATAACACCTTTGGAGTCGATTGGATGGGCGTCAATTGGGCTACAAGAAACATCTATACATGGTCGCCGAGCAATGCCCCACGACCACTCTACACCCGCATGATGCAAGTGCCTTATTTCAAAGATCGGTTTTCGTACTACTTACAACAACACCTCAATGCTTATTTTTCCCCAGGGTACATGGTACCAGTTTGGGAGGCAACCCAGGATATGATCAGTCCTTCCGCCTTGGCTGATACCTACAAAGCCTTGGACTATGGTTTTACTGACCAAGATTTTCTTGATGCCATTTCCAATGCTTGGGGTAATCATGTTACCACCTCTTTGGAGGCTTACATTACCCAACGAAGCTCGTCTGCATCAAATCAATTGATGTATAGCGGGTTGTCCAATCCTTGTTCTGTAAGTTTAGATGAACCGATGGAGGCTCCAATGCAGTGGGTTAGGCGCGTGGATTTAATGGGAAGAGTGCTGGATGAAGTCCCAAAAAATCAGGTGTTTATTGAAATTTCAACTACCGGACAAACCAGAAAACGAATCGTTATTCCATGAAAACCCTTTTATCGCTAAGTTCCTTCCTCTTTGCTTATCTATTGTCGGCACAAGCGGTTGTGTTGGACCATGTGGAACCAGCCAATTGGTGGGTTGGAATGAAACACCATCAGGTGCAGGTCTTACTTCACGGTCCTCAGATTGCTAAATACACGGTGAAGGTTCAGGGATTGAACATTTTAGGAGTCATCAAAACGGAGAATCCGAACTACCTCTTCGTGACCGTGGAAACCCAAGACAGGAATGCCGGGAGCTATCCTATTACCTTAACCAATACCTCGAATAAAGAAGTTGCGCGCTTTGATTTTACCTTGGAAGAACGGATTTATCAATCAGCGGTTCGTCAAGGATTTTCAACGAAGGATGTTATTTACCTGTTAATGCCAGACCGTTTTGCTAACGTGGTTCAAGGTCAAGATACCTATCCTGGAATGTCAGAGCCAGGAAATCGTTCCCTCCCCGGGGGGCGTCATGGGGGCGACATCGCCGGGATTATGGAGCATTTGGACTATATTAAAGAACTCGGTGCTACAACGATTTGGACCACGCCCTTGTTGGAGGACAATGAACCTACCTATTCCTATCACGGCTATGCCCAATCGGACCTGTACAAGGTAGATCCCCGCTATGGAACCAATGCTTGGTTTAAGGAATTGGTGCTGGAATCCCATCGTCGAGGCCTCAAAGTGATTAAAGATGAAGTTCCCAACCACTGGTCGAGCAAGCATTGGATGATACAAGACCTCCCTACGAAAACGTGGATTCATCAGTTCGATCAATTTACCAGATCTTCCTATCGAACCAGCACCCAAATGGATTTGTATGCTGCGCCGTCCGATCATGCTGCGTCTGCAGATGGTTGGTTTGATACCTCCATGCCAGACATGAATCAGTCTAATCCCTTGCTTTTGACCTACTTAATTCAAAATACCATTTGGTGGGTAGAATATGCGTGTTTGGATGGCTTGAGGGTTGACACCTATTCGTACAACGACAAGGATGCGATTGCCACCTGGACCAAGGCGATAATGGATGAATATCCTTTTATTAACATGGTCGGTGAGGTCTGGTTGCATAATCAGGCACAAATTTCGTATTGGCAAAAAGACAGTAAAATAGGAGCCTTGGATTCGTATAACAGCGGC
>CANMUN010000017.1 GCA_947500875.1 Flavobacteriales bacterium
GAAATTTCCGAAGGATTATCGAAGTTAGTTGCATGGAGAAATGAATGGTAACACATGGTTCTTTCGTTTAAAGTTGATTAAAATTACTTATTTCAAAGATAACTACAACCAATTATTGTAACCGATATTCCAGCATCCGTTAATTCTGTATTGTTCAATCGGTGCTCATTAAAATTGACGTTATGAAAAAGAGAAATGGAATGTTGTTATTAGGTTCAATCCTCTTTGAGGTTACTTTTGTTTTTACCGGCCTTTACGGCTTTACCTTTTTAGCGGGCCTACTTTTAGGGGAATTACTTTTCAATTTTTTCATAAAAACATCAGAAAAGAAACAACAACCGATTAACGAATCTTGGTCAAGTCAGTTTTTAGTGAATAAGGAAGACGATGAATAATTGTCATTTTAACTAAGATATTCACCACGTAACTCGAGTTATCCGCGTAATTGGACCACATTTTCCGCGTAATGCGCGTTATCCGCGTTTTTCAGGGGTAAATCATGTGCTTTTCATTGGCGCGTAACGCGAGTAGGGGGGATTCCCTCAACCTTACCCAATCCTTTATTTTCCGTCACTTCAATCCCATGAGGTAATTTCCCCACTTTACAACCTTGCAAGGAAAGGGGGATCGCCGGGTGTCGCGTTTAAATTTGACCAAAATTTTTACGTATGACTAAACGATTTTACAAACAAAGCAACACCTGGTATATCGACTTACCAGAATTTTTAGAAGCAGGACTTGGCACGCAAGCCAACCTAATGATGGTGGATGGCGCCGACACCTTCCTGGATCACTTGAGCCGAATGGGTACTGAGGTGTGGTTACACTTTAGCGCGAAACCCTTTGATACGGCAACCCACCTCTTGGTGTCAGACTCGTATGGCATGGACGAGGGTTTATTGAATACCGTGGGACATGCGCCCGTGAGTTATGGAATGTACTATACCGTACCCAGTATGCAGGGGCATCGCTTATGGCTTTGTCCGGTTACCGAGTATGTTTTCCAGGGCGGGTATCCCAATAGAATTTGGGTGGAAGTGGTAAATAATTAAATCCAAGATGTTAAATTTAAACATGCACATATACTGGATCCAATGGTAGAATATCATGCATTACGCTGATCGGAAGGGTCACGGGCTTTCTACCGCTTACCCTTAGGTCATTCAATACTTTCAAAATTCTAGAAGCATTTTGTTGATGTATTGAATTAAACTCTGGCTCCCCAATACGGACTTGAAATTTAGAACCTTCAGTGATTGGTGGGGTAGCACTACATTCGTCATAACCGATGTGATAAAATACACTGTCAGGTTCTATTGGATAACGACTAGGTGCGCTTTTTATAACTCTGTTATAACTTCGCCGGGGATTAAACTGCAACTGATTGTGCATTAATAGATCAATCATCTTTCCCTTTTTGAAAGATTTGACATCTCTGATTTTCGACGCACTGTCCACAGATTGGTTATGCGATTTTCTACCTGCCGAAATTCGGCTTAGTACTTCATCACCAGTTAGTTTTTCAAAATCTACCCAGCGACCAATATCTCGATAAGGTCTTGGGCGTGCACTCCGGTGGATGGCATCAGATAACATTCGTTTAACAATAGCTTCCACGACCGGCCAGTTTGCAACTGGAATAGTAAATCTCGGCCTTTTCATTTGATAATTGAAAACACCGACCTTTAGCGCTGCCCATTCCGCAAACACCTCTTCGAAATTGGTTTGTGGATATAACTTTTTAAACATGAAATACGTGAGATATGACGGAGCAATTGGCGAATTTTTATCCCCAGTTACCGATTCACATACATTCGCAATTTGAAAGGAAAGAACTTCAGAACGGTAGTGACCCCATTCATGAGCAATGACATAAATCATCATAAGGTAAGTGCAGTATTCTTTGTAGGCATTGATTTCACGTTGGTCTATGCCGTTGGTATTTAAGCAATCAACATACGATTCTATGGTATTGCAACAAAGGTGAATACCGTGTCGGTTTTCTTCGGGTAATTCATCGTTGTATCTCTTTAATTCTATGCCATCGTAAGGTTCTCTCCCATGTTCGTTTCTAAAACTCACCCCGACAATATGCCAAGACATGTAATACCCTAAAACGCCTCCTCTTCCGCAAGGATACCTTCTTTTACGAAGGTTGATTGTGTCAATGGAAAAATCATCGTTGTTTACATCAGGGTCGGGAAGATCCGGCCATGGATTTCCCCAACCAGGGAACTCGGTTGTTTTGTTTATAGGATAATCTCTATACTCGTGTTCATCTGTTGATTGCCAGTTATCAAGATTTCTTTCGTCTGAATTTATAAATTTTGGATAATCAAAATTGAAATTTGGTAGTGGGTAATTGGTCATATATTAAGTGTTAGTTGGGCATTTCTTAATTACTATTCTTATTATCTGAGCGCATAAAAAAATAAAATATTTGCAAATAACTAAGTTATCGAAAAATCACTAACTGCACAACGCATTATCTTTTTTCTATATAATTTATTTTATTACATAAAATTATTCCAATTAAATTGTGTAATCTTGTTTGGTTTTCAAATGTTTATAATGTTTTAGTATGGAGTGGAAGTTTGCGCAGCTTACCGACTTAATGGATCAAGTAGGTTTTAAAGACAATGACATTGAAAAATTTGGGCTGGATCCGGCAAAATCAATTGTGCGGGAAGCCATTCAAAATTCGTGTGATGCGCTTGACATTCACAATGGCAAAACACAAGTGAAAGTTGTGATCAAAAAGGGTAAAGTAGACAAAAGTCTACTGCCTAACTTTGCGAAAATAGAAAGTCACTTAAGAAATTGTATTGCATTAACTACGGACCCTTCTGAGATACAAGAGATTCAAAGGCATATTGACGCGATCGAAGCGGATACATATTCTTATCTGGAAATCTCGGATTACAATACCATGGGAATGGGGAAAGTCCCTTTTGAAAGTTTGACCCAAGGGATTTTTAAGTCGACAAAGTTCAATACGGGATCTCAAGGAAGTAAGGGGGTTGGAAAGGCTGCTTATTATGCCAGTTCATATTTGCGGACCATGCTCATTTCCACCCTAAATGATGAGGGAAATCGTTTTAGAGGTGTCGCAAAAATCTCCTCACATCTTTCAATAGATGGTTCTGCTGAAAAATTGAATTACAAGGGGTTTTATGGCGGAGTGGATCTTGTAGACAACAACGATATCCCCCTGCTATTTCAACGCACCGAATTGGGGACCTCCATTTTTGTGATGGGCTTATGGCCTTTGGCAGGTCTCAATGAAGAAATCATTTGCGAAGTACTGCGAAATTATTGGTTCGCCATTTACAAGGAACAACTCGTTGTGAGCGTAAACGATGTAGAGATCAATTTAACGAACATTGAGCAATATGTAGAGCGTTATTTTAAAGATAACAAAGACTACAAAACCGGAGACAAACAAAATCCAAGACCCTATTTGGAAACGGTCAAGAATGGCAAAGAATACAAAAAGGAAATTGCAAATATCGGAGAGTGCTCACTTTGGCTTTCAAAAAATGATGCCTTTAACCTGGGTGCTGTTGCGCGATTCAGAAAGACCAAAATGTTGATTTACAAAGAGAACGACCTTGATGTTGGATTTGCAGGAGTTTTTCTTTGCGATAACAATGATGGTAATGTTTTTTTAAAAGAAATCGAAAACGACGCCCATGACATATGGAGTGAGAAAATAAACAAGAATAGGAAAGATGAGGCGCAGGTAACTTTAAAGGAAATCAAAGAGTTTATTCGTGAAAGCTATGTAGATTATTCTGGCATGTCGGGTAAATCATCCTTTACGGTTGATGCCATAGATTCCTTATTTAACTTTTCTGCGGGTGGACGAAAAACAAAGAGGAAAACAGCTCCAAAACCAGATACTGATCCTAAGAGGGTAAGGACTGATGATGATTCTGATGATCCTATTGATCCTCAAACAAGAGTCCGACGCATTGATTCGGCTAAATTTAAGGCGCATATTGATCCAGCTGACCAAAGTATATACTACAGCTTACACATAACTGGAACTTCAAATGCTGGAGTGCAGCGTTTTAGAATACACATTGGCACTGATTCAAGTAAGGAGGCCATCAACATCATCAGTTCCTCCGGTGGGCAGCTCAATGACAATGTACTTACATTAGACATTTCACAGATTAATTTGGTGGATAAAATTGTGTTGGATTCAACTTTTTTAGTCGCACCATATCTCGTCTCCATCAATGATTAGGTTATGAAACAAAATACGAATTTTCCATATAGGATAAAGGTATTAGCCCAAAATAATCAAGTTGAACCTAAAGAACTTGATTCAACCTTGGATTCATTAAAGTATGAATATTCAGTTCCTGCCTATGTTATGGGGGATCCAATGTTAGCGCCCTTGCTCGATAAACTGGATTTGGTGGCTGAGATCAATTGTTCTGCGACAATGACGCGTCTCATGTGCAAAGGGGCTCAAATCGGTAAGATTGAATTTGAAATCCCTTCAGCTACGATTGAGAATTCATTTACCATTGATCTAATGTTACTGCTTAAGGAATGTGCTGTATGGGATGGCATGAATTTGAAAAAGGGAATGCCTTTGGCGCATTTAGGTTCCTTTAAAGTTTATTTGGATGAAGGTGCTCAAAGTTTATTTTACTTTGAGCCACATGACAAAGAAGAGTTAGAATATTCATATTCTCTGCACCAAATTCATGTCAAAATTCCACAGGAACAATTTGATTGGCTCTTGCAGCGACAAAATCATCCAATGGTTAAAGGGTTGTTGAGCTCACAGTTTGCACAAATTGCACTGCTTGGGGCATGTCATCTTCTGAAGGAAAATGGAAATGATCATAAGTTGTGGTTTAAAGCATTAACTGAGAAATGGATGGAATATTCAAAGGGTGATGGTGAAATTCAACCGTCTGATTTTGGACCATTTGTTAACTACATCCTTGAAAAGCCTAGTGTTTCATTGATTAACGTTGTTATACAAAATATTGACAGAGAATGAGTAAGGTTATTTCAGTTTCGAGTTTAAGCGCATTGAGGGAACGCTTTCGGGAAGAAATTAATGAAGATATACTTCGTAATACGTTTGGTAGCGATACGTTTGATTTTCACGATGTTGAAATTTATGATGCCCCGGAGTACCCAGAATTGTCCGAAGCATTTATAGAAAATTTTTATACTGCGTTTGGAGCAAATTCGAGAGATGAATTTGAGTTGGCTAGACTAGTTTATGAAGAGATTCGCATCACAAGGCAACAGGCTTCAAACAATTTATATTGGGTATATCTCAATTTAAATTATTTCTTTACTTACATCAAGGCTCGTTGGATAAATAAAATGCAGGAAGACCCGGGGGATGTAAATGTCAAAGAGATTGACCGCTTCTTTTTGGCTTTAGAGTCTTCCCAAAATTCTTTGATTAAATCCCCTATTGCAGGCTTGTGGTGGGCAATAGAATTAACTATTGATGAAACACCAGGTGCTGATAAATATAAATTTTCCAGAATATTTCTTTCCGAGCGTAATCTACGTGAGAAGAGAGGAACATACCAATTTATTCGAACAAAGTCAATTTTTCACGCTTTATTGGACTTTTATGATGCGAATAAAGATGCAGTTTGGAATGGTACTAGAATTGGTTCGGAGGCCATCTCTCAACAAGTAAGTAAAATGTTAAATCAGATTGGTGGTTTGACACTCCTTAGTTATTTGACCAAAGATGAGATTCTTGAGTTGTTGAATGCAAATCTGAATGTCATCTTGCAGCGTGCGAATGCGACTAAGGTTGCTAAAACAACATCTCGTAGGAAACTTGCGGCCGAAAGAAACCAAGAGAATATAGATACGAACGAAGGTCATGTAACTAACGGTGAAATCGAAGTTGAAGCCCTTGGCGATCAGTCAGAAGAAGATGTAATTGCTCCTTATTACTTTCAATTGGACGACTCAACAGGTGATTACAAGATTGGCGAGCATGTTGACGTTTCATATACATACAATGTTCCCATTTATACAGGAAATCCGGATTGCTTTTTGATTCATTTTTACAGCGAAGGAAAAATTAAAAAATCCAATCTTAGTAAGATAAGTGATAAGATTCAGAGAGGTTGTGTTCTTAGAAACAAGGTGTTTCAAAATGGAAAAAATCTCTTATTAAACTTATATGCTGTAACCTCAATTCATGAGCCAGTTATATTCGGTATTTCGTTTATGCTCAACGAAAAGCGCTTCGTTAAATTGATGGATGCACAAGATGTTGATAATTTTCGGATTGACAATTTTGGGTTGAATCAAGAGGGGAAGAAAGTTCTTTATGAGGTGGGATACAGTAATTTGCTCTACAAGATAATTCCCGTTCAGTATTCAACATCATTATATCGCCTAATTAGTGGCCCTTTGGCACGAGGTGCAAACATCAATGCTCCGTCCTATATAGATGAGCGAAATGTATTGCTACAGATTTGGCCGGAGTTGTTTGCCTAAAGGATTGAAAACCGCTTTATTGGAACAAGTTTTCTGAGTAATGGGTGTGATTTGCGTTTTGTAGGGTTATTTCGTGCGATTTTCAAAAGCTCGTAACGCATGTTCAGAAAGCTTTCGGCAGCGTTCGTTGCTAAAACTTATTTAATCTCCATTTGTTTTGATAAATATTTTAACAAAAAAAAACTATAAATATTTCTTATAGGGGTTTTCTTGTGGAGTCTGAGGGGTTTATTTCGACTCACGAAATGCTTCGCTCGATATAAACTTCTCACCCCTCATTAAAATTATTTGAAACAAAAAAAGGAAACACTTCTGTTTCCTTTTTTTTAATCGTGGAGTCGGAGGGGTTCGAACCCTCGTCCAAACAATGGGAATTCAAGCTTTCTACATGCTTATTTCCTGATTGGTTTTCGATCCGAGATTGGACAGGAACACCCGGTCTCGGACTTAGCCACTGAGTTCTCGTAACCGCTTAGTAGCCTCACGTTTACCAGCCCGATGAGATGAACCTTCGAGTGGTAAGCAAAACGGGCCGTCGCCTACCGAAGGTACTTGTTCAACCTACTGTGCTTCAGTTGAATTAAGCCAACTAACATTCCGTTAATTAAGCAGCAAGTGCGTATGACGTATTGTCATTTATTGTTTGTGACAAGATATTAAAGAGGTTCACCACAACCCTCTGCATGCTGACACCTGACTGCCGCTATCGCTGTCAAATCCAATGTCGACCCCAAAGAACGTATTGCTTCGCTAAAGCAACTGGTACAAAGTTACGCGCTTTTGCGCGGGTTATAACAGGATTTGAACTGATTTAATTAATTTTAGGAAAACTAAGCACCTTTTTATGTCATATCCATACCAACTACAGACCTTTCAACAATATCAAGACGCCTATCAACATAGCGTTGATCATCCCGAATCTTTTTGGGCATCCATCGCTGCGAATTTCCAATGGAAAAAACCATGGGATAAGGTCCTTCACTGGAATTTTTCCGACCCCGATGTACGCTGGTTTGATGGAGCGCAACTCAACATTACAGAAAATTGCCTAGACCGTCATTTGGCTACCCAGGGCAATACCACAGCTCTTCTTTGGGAATCCAATAATCCGGAGGAAGCCTCTCGCGCAATTTCCTACACGGAACTCCATCGCTTAGTGAATCAATTCGCGCGGGTACTGCTCAATCATGGGGTTAAAAAAGGCGACCGCGTATGCCTCTACATGGGAATGATTCCAGAATTAGCTATTGCCACCTTGGCTTGCGCTCGCATTGGAGCCATTCATTCCATTATTTTCGGTGGGTTTTCTGCACAAGCCATAGCGGATCGTGTAGCGGATGCCGGCGCAACCTGTATCGTAACCTGCGATGGAGCCTACCGGGGAGCAAAGGATATTCCTTTGAAAGCGGTCGTGGATGAGGCTTTGAAATCTGCCAATTCCGTGGCATCTGTGATCGTTTATGAGCGCACGAAAACTACATGTTCCATGCAGTCAGGACGAGATTTTTGGTGGCATAACGAAATGGATCGGGTAGCAAACGAAGGGAATTGGAATATACCCGCAGAAGCCATGGAAGCTGAAGATCCGTTGTTTATTCTTTATACATCCGGCTCTACGGGCAAACCGAAAGGCGTAGTGCATACGACAGCGGGGTATATGGTTTGGGCCAATTATACCTTTGTGAATGTGTTTCAATATCAACCCGGACTAGTGCATTTTTGTACGGCAGATATTGGTTGGATAACCGGACATAGTTACATCATTTATGGTCCGTTGAGCGCAGGTGCTACTTCGCTTATGTTCGAGGGCGTGCCTACATGGCCCGATGCCGGCCGATTTTGGGATGTCGTTGCAAAACATAAGGTAGACATACTTTATACGGCGCCTACAGCCATTCGAAGTTTAATGGGATTCGGTACGGATTTCATTGAAGGCAAGGATTTGAGTTCCTTAAAGGTGCTTGGTTCGGTGGGGGAGCCCATCAATGAAGAGGCGTGGCATTGGTATGACGATAACATCGGAAAAAATAAATGTCCGATTGTAGATACGTGGTGGCAAACCGAAACGGGAGGAATTATGATTTCCAATTTGGCCGGTGTAACTCCCGCCAAACCTTGCTATGCGACCTTGCCTTTGCCGGGAATTCAACCCTGTTTGGTAGATGATCAAGGAGAAGAAATACAAGGAAATGATGTCAATGGAAATTTATGTATAAAATTCCCATGGCCTGGAATGATTCGAACCACGTATAACGACCATGAGCGTTGTCGTCAGACGTATTTTTCGGTGTACGCAGAGAAATATTTCACAGGAGATGGATGCTTGCGTGATGCGGACGCAATGTATCGAATTACCGGTAGGGTGGACGACGTATTGAATGTGAGTGGCCACCGCATTGGAACGGCTGAAGTGGAAAATGCCATAAATATGCATGATCGAGTCATTGAAAGTGCGGTAGTAGGTTATCCACACGAAATCAAAGGACAAGGGATTTTTGCTTACGTGATTTTGGATGGTGGTTCCTTTGAGCCCCATGTAATTCAATCAGAGGTACTATCCACAGTATCTAAAGAAATTGGTCCCATTGCGAAGCCTGACCGCATCCTTGTAGTACCGGGTTTACCCAAAACGCGAAGCGGTAAAATCATGCGTAGAATTTTACGCAAAATTGCGGAGGGGGAGGTTTCAAACCTTGGAGATACAAGTACCTTATTGGATCCAGGGGTGGTGGATGAGATTATTCAGCGGGCTAAACAATGATTAGAATTCGGACCACTCAGTCCACGGGGAATTCAAGCAGGCTGAGTAGTATGCCGTGGCATACGTATCGAAGTCTGCGGTTGTGGTATTGTGGCCTTCGATACACTCCGCCACGGCGAAGCACTCAGTCCACGGGGAATTGAGCATGCTGAGTAATATGAAATGTGATAATGTGGCCTTCGGTACACTCCGCCTTTGCGGACCACTCAGTCCACGGGGAAATCAAGCAGGCTGAGTAGTATGCCGTGGCATACGTATCGAAGCCTGCGATTGTGGTATTGTGGCCTTCGATACACTCCGCCACAGCGGACCACTCAGTCCACGGGGAATCAAGCAGGCTGAGTAACGCAGTGTATCGAAGCCTGCGATTGTATTGATGTGGCCTTCGATACACCCCTTCGGGGCACTCAGGCCACGGGTAATTGAGCAGGCTGAGTAACGCAGTGTATCGAAGTCTGCGGTAATGGTGACGTGGCCTTCGTTACACCCCTTCGGCACACCCCTTAGGGACACTAAGACAAAGGAGCATTAAAAAAGGGGCCGAAGCCCCTTTTTATCTTAACAGCAGTAAGTTAGATTTTACTGTTTGATAATCGTGAATATTCGCTGAGCATTCGCTGCACTGATTCGAACGGTGTAGCTTCCTCTTGCGAGATTTTCTAGCGCTATTGTTTTCTCTTGTCCGTCCATGTGCGTGCTGTAAATTAAACGTCCATCAGCGCTGTAGATTTCAACATTCGCCGAAACACTTTCGCTTGATCTCAGAGTAATAAACTGGTCAAACGGGTTTGGGTAGAGGCTGAAGTAGAGATTTTCTTCCTCTAATCCTGAACATGGTTCGTTGATAACAAGGATATCATCGCTTGCGCTGCACCCGAAACCATCGGTTGCTGTTACCGTGTAGGTTCCTGCTGAGGTAATGGTCGTTTGTTGGGTGTTGCTCCCGTTACTCCAAGAATAGCTAAGATTAGGATTTCCATTAGCAGAAATAGTTATCGGGAAATCGTTGTCGCATACTACGGTATCTTCGCCGGCACCTACCGTTGGTAAAGTATTCACGGTTACCGTTACTTGCGCAGTATTCGAACAACCGTTCGCATCGGTTCCTGTTACGGTATAAGTCGTCGTTGCATTGGGTATGAACGCCACTCCGTTACTTACCCCGTTGTTCCATTGATACGTTGTAGCACCTTGTCCATTAAGTGTAATAGAATCTCCTGAGCATACCGCTTGGTTCTGACCTGCACTAACCGTTGGTAAGGCATTCACAGTAACAGTTACTTGCGCAGTATTCGAACAACCGTTCGCATCCGTTCCAGTTACGGTGTACGTTGTTGTTGAATTAGGTATGAACACAGCTCCGTTACTTACCCCGTTGTTCCATTGATACGTTGTAGCACCTTGTCCATTAAGTGTAATAGAATCTCCTGAACACACCGTTTGGTTTTGTCCTGCACTTACGGTTGGTAGTGCATTCACGGTGACCGTAACTTGAGCCGTATTTGTACATCCGTTCGCATCCGTTCCGGTTACAGTGTAGGTTTGCGTTGTAGCAGGGGTAAAGGCTACACCATCGTTCACGCTATTATCCCATGCATACGTTGTTGCTCCTGATCCGTTTAGGGTAACCGATGTACCCGAACACACCGCTTGGTTTTGTCCTGCACCCACGGTCGGTAGAGCATTCACCGTTACTGTTACTTGCGCGGTATTCGAACAACCGTTCACATCGGTTCCGGTTACAGTGTAAGTTTGCGTTGTAGCAGGGGTGAAAGCCACTCCGTTACCCACGCCGTTGTTCCATGTATAAGTTGAAGCTCCTGAACCGTTGAGTGTTACCGAGGCACCTGAACATACCGCTTGGTTTTGTCCTGCACCCACGGTCGGTAGAGCATTCACCGTTACCGTTACTTGCGCGGTATTCGAACAACCGTTCGCATCGGTTCCGGTTACAGTGTAAGTTAGCGTTGCAGCAGGGGTGAAAGCTACTCCGTTACCCACGCCGTTGTTCCATGTATAAGTTGAAGCTCCTGAACCGTTGAGTGTTACCGAGGCACCCGCACATACCGTTTGGCTCTGACCTGCACCCACGGTTGGTAAGGCATTCACGGTGACAGTTACCTGAGCCGTATTAGAGCAACCGTTTGCATCGGTTCCTGTTACAGTATAAGTTTGGGTTGCAGGAGGGGTAAAGGCTACACCATCGTTCACGCTATTATCCCATGAATACGTAGCGGCACCCGAACCGTTCAATGTTACCGATGTACCCGAACACACCGTTTGGTTTTGTCCAGCACCTACGATTGGAAGGGCATTTACCGTTACCGTTACTTGGGCGGTATCCGTACAACCGTTCACATCGGTTCCCGTAACAGTATACGTTTGTGTTGTTGTAGGAGAAAAAGGCACCCAATCCAACACGTTGTTATCCCAAGTATACGAAGTAGCTCCTGATCCGCTTAAAGTAACGGTATTTCCCAAACAAATATTTTGATTAGTTCCTGCCGAAACGTTGGGTAGTGGATTAACGGTGATATTCAAAACGTTGGAGGTATCGGTACATGCATAATTGCTATTGATCACTTTTACCGAATAAGCTCCACTGGTTGATGCGTTATAAGTGTTGCTGTTCGCATTTGGAATAGGCATTCCATTCATCAACCATTCGTAGCTAACGTTAGCCACATTATTTGCATTTAAATTGGCAGTTTGTCCTGCACAAACTATAGGATTTAAAGAAGTAATGGGTGTGCCTGATAGTTCAGCGCAGGTATTAAGTTGGTAAATGGACAACGTAGAACTGACTTCGTTTGCAAGGATTAAAAGCGCATTTCCATTCGGTGACTCTGCCGCACTAATATAAATGATCCCCTCAGTTCCCAAATCAGGGCCGGATGCAACCGTTGAACGGTTGTTGGCATAACCCACGTAAATGGGATTATTGGGATTGGTAATATTGAACATCATGGCACCACCGATGCGTTCCAAACCAACAAACGCATAAGTTTTACCATTGATTTGCGCTACTTTCATCCCTTCAGGTTCAGGACCTTTATCGTCGCTTCGATTCTTCAAAGAAGGTACTCCTGTTGTATTGGAAGCATTGAAAATGGATCCAAATTGTGGGTGATTTGCCGTAATTTGTTCGATGAGGGATTTGGAATCAAAAACTACACTCCCTGTTGCAGCGTTGCGGATGGTGAAAGACCTTCCTCCCATAACATGTAACTCGTCGTAGTCACCGTCTCCATCGGTATCACCGCTGTATTTTAACCCACTCAAGCGTCCTAAAAATTTATTATTTCGCAAAATGCTTTGATCAGGAAATGCTGTTGCGTCCAATAAGTTGTTGAAGGTAGAGGAAGAAATTCGATTGGCGTCAATTACCGAACCGAATTCACGGGAATCCCCTTCGTTAGCCATTACCAAATATCCGGCTCCAGCGCTAGTGTAAAAGTCAATGGCATCAGGCATGTAGGCTCCTTTAATGGGCAAGTTACCGGTAATGAGTACCGCACCGCTTTGGTCTGAAGCATCTAATGCATTATTACTCGCAGCATCGTAGTTACTGTATCCTAATGCAGTAAGGCTTACAATCGTATTCGTTGTTAAATCAATCGTTACCATAGCGTTATTCTCCTGTAGCGTAACATACGCTTTGCTGTTATCGTCGGAAATCGCCACATATTCGGGTTCGAAGTCTTGAGCTACACTTGCACTCGTAGAAAACACTCGAATACCCTGAGCTACTAGAGAAGCTGCTTGACCATTGTATGCAGTAAAGCCGAGCGTAGTTACGTTGGCATTGGTAAGATTCGCGTAACCAGGAGTTAAATCGATGATGGAAACGGAACCTTCTGGATCATTGGTATACGTTGCATCCGGCTCACCTTCGTTTGCCGTGATTATTTTGGTGTAGGTTTTATTGAAGGTTAGCATATCGGGCATAGCCCCAACAGTAACTTGACTAAGGAAATTACCGTTGTAATCAAAAAACACGACCTTGCCATTGGTTTGAGCAGGTACAGATTCAATAGCTACAGCAACAACGCTGTCGTGCGCAGTCACGGAATTGATGTTACCGTAAGGAGCCAGTGCAATCGAATTGATTAAAACAGGAG
This sequence comes from Flavobacteriales bacterium, assembly GCA_947500875.1. Taxonomy (GTDB): domain Bacteria; phylum Bacteroidota; class Bacteroidia; order Flavobacteriales_D; family Crocinitomicaceae; genus UBA952. Next base: position 13,387 of record CANMUN010000017.1, read on the forward strand.
CGGCAGGATTGCTAAAGTTTACGATATCCAATTTTTGTCCTATGCTGTTGGCAATGTACAGCCGATCTACATCTGAGTCGAAAGCTACAATTTCTGCACTGTTGGTACCTGCAGCACCGTTGCTAAAGGATGTTAATAGGGTTAAATTCAATTCATTGGTAGGGGTTGGAGCAATATAATCGTTATCACGAATGAAATTGATTTGGTAAAAATCCGTCGATGAAATCAAAGCATTAAGCCCTGAAGCGATTTTAACGATAATACGCTCTGCATTTTCAGCAACTGCGTCGTCAATGATGGAAATAGGTAAGTTGGTAACGCCGTTTGTGTTGGCAGGAATCGTTAAGGTGTTAGTCCACGTGTAATCACTGTTCAAGGTTGCATCGGAATACGTGCTCAACGAAAAGGTTAAATCGATCGGACTATTATTCGCATTGGAAACAGTAATTGGAACGTTAATCGTTCCAATATTTTCGTTGTACTGAGCAAAATTGGAAGCTGCGGGGATGGAAACATTCGCTTGGCCTTCAATTCGCACGTTGTCAAAACGCCATGTTCCGGCGGTTGCTACGTTCAATGGGTTGGATGTCTGGCGAAATTGTCCTGTTGCTTGGTAGTTTGCAGCCAAGATTCGAACCCCAAAATTTGGGTTGTTTTCTACCAATGGTATCCCAACAAAACTAACAGAAATACGTCGATAAATATCGCCAGTAGTATTGTTTTCAAAACAGCCATTCATATTGATAGAACCATTGCAAAAGGTGGTGTTTGATGCGGTCATGGTAAAATCATTCCAAGTGCTACCATCCGTGGTATATTTTAAGCGAATGGTATTAGTAGCCGTGTTGGAAGAGCGTTGGTCCCATGTAACTTTAATATTATAACTTCCTACGGTTGAAGCCATGTACTGAACACCTGAACTTTCGTTGGTAGCTCCTGGGTTAGCCGAAAAAGCCCAAGCTCCAGGGTTTGTTCCGTTTTGAGAACCACATCCATTGTTTAAGATTGGATCCATTCCTGTAGCCGCAGATGCAACTACCATCGATCCAACAACATTGGAAGTTCCTACACCAATATCTGCCAAAGGAGCTGCCGGACTTCCTGTTATGGAATTGTAATTCCACAAGGCCAAAATATTTTGTGCCTGAAAACCGAAGGATAGTGAACTGAGAATCAATACTTGTAATAATTTGTTCATTGCTTAAAAATTTTAGTAAAGTTCTCCATTTACCCATTCAGTAATGTTGTATAGATGTTAAATAAATGTTGCGCTTAAATAAAAAAAGGGGCCGAAGCCCCTTTGACTGTTAACAGCAGTAAGTTAGGTTTTTACTGTTTAACAAGGTTGGTAATTTGTATTTGGTCGCCTTGAATGATTTTAACCATATAGGCTCCGCGAGCCAATCCCGACAACGGGATTTCCAAGGTATGTCCTTCCATGCGCACATTGGCAATGATTTTTCCTTCCATGGAAAGCACCATTACCTGTGCGTTCATCGCCTCGCTGGACGATACCATAACTTGTTCCGTAAAAGGATTCGGATACACCAACAACGTGGATGTTTCCTCGCCTAATCCTGCGCAACCGCTCACCTCAATGTTGATGGTATCGGTTGCGGAACATTCAAAACCGTTGGTGGCAATAACTGAGTATATTCCCGGTGCTGTAACTTGTATGCTGTTACTGGTTGCGCCTGTATTCCAGTTAAATATACTTCCTGCAGTTGCAGATGCATTGAGGGTATATGGCAAGTTATAGTCGCAAATCATGGTATCAGGACCTAAGTTCACGGTAGGTACTGGATTCACGGTTACCGTTACCTGAGCGGTATCAGAACATCCGTTGGCAGCCGCTCCAATCACATCGTAGGTTTGCGTCGTCGTTGGAGTAAAAGGTACTCCGTCTTGAACGTTATTGTTCCACTGATACGTATCTGCTCCGGAACCACTTAAAGTCGTAGGATTGCCTTCACAGATTTGCTGGTTCGCGCCACCTGAGACGATGGGAACAATTCCTACACTAACGGTAACGGGAACAATTGCTGACGTACAACCCGTACCGCTCCAACTGATTTTGGCTACTCCAGGACCTGAATTACCCGTCATCGTATTTCCGCTGGTGTCCGGCATTGCTAAGTTACCAGCAATCAATAATTCGTTAGTCATTTGGTATGCTGCGGTAGGGGTGTATCCTGCGGGAACGTACGAGGTTGAGGTGTAAACATATCCCGACCCTCCTGAAGACGTTGGCCAACTTGTACATCCACCATACCATCCTCCTCCAGCACCACCATTAGCCCAGTTGTCTGATCCTCTAGCACCACCGTTGTATCCGCCTAAGGAACACGTATTGCTCTCGGTATTCGGAGTAGCAAAACCAAATGATCCTGGAACAACACTTGATCCGTAGTTGGAACTTCCGCCCGTTGTTTGGGTAGCACCTGTAATATTCGTGTTACTCGCTGTAAAGTTAGGAGCACTCAATCCTCCGCCGTCGTTGCCAACGTACATCATGTTTTCGTAATTCGTACCGTGTCGACCACCGCCTCCTCCGGCAACTAGAATTCGCGAATAAAGTCCGGCATTGTCATTCCAAGTTCCCCCAATCAATCGGAAATCTGTGGCGCCACCACCACCGGTTGATTTCCAACTTGAATTCATACAGCCCGATCCTTGTCCTCCTACAAAGACATACAAGGTAGTTCCCGCATTCAAATACACATCCCCTTTGGAATATCCACCGCGTCCACCGAGCGATGTGTTAGGGTTGACAGGATCATTTCCGCCTTGTGCACCCCATGCCTCTAAGGTATAGGTTCCAGATACCGGTGCGGTAAAGGATTGAACCGCTCCAGTAAAGTTGAAAGTTTGTGCGCCACCTTGCGGTGTTGAAGATTGAACGTAATAGGTGGTTGTTGTATTCAATACCGGGGTTGTATAGGTTGAATCGTTGGTAAGTAAGCCCGTTCCATTGGCATTGGACCACCAAGCATATCCGCTTGGACTTCCTGAGGCGGTTAATACCGTACTTGCGCTGGCATTTCCACAGAAGCTCGTGTTTCCAGAAACTACAGGTGAGGTTAATGGATTAACGGTTACCACTACTGGTACATTTTGCGCTGCACAAAGACCCGTGTCTAAGCTTGCATAATACGTCGTTGAAGCATTCAATATAGGAGTAGTGTAAGAGTTTCCAGTACCCACCAGGTTGTTGCCTGCTGGATCGCTGTACCAATAAATGGTTCCGTTACCTGTTGCGGTTACCGTTGCGGTTTGCCCACATCCTACAGCTGTTCCCGTTGCTGTTGGTAATGGAAGAGGTGCGACAGTTACTGTTACCGGCACAAGAACCGATGTACAAGAAGGAACTTGAGGCACGATATCCACAGAACCTGGCCCGTTATTTAACGCAGAAGAGACATAGGTACCCGTGTAGAAGTTTCCACCCCCACCACCGGAACCAACGCGGCAACCTGCACCACCACCACCGGAATATCCACCTCCACCACCGCCGATGGCTTCGTAATTGGTATGCATCCCTGCTCCGGCGCCACCGCCAAAACCTCCATCGGTGCTGTTGTTCCAATTTCCTGAAAATGCTTGATTAGCACCTCCAAGGCCTCCGTTGCTGAACGACTGACCGATAAATCCACCGTAGGTACCTTGAATTCCGGCACCGTTCCATCCGGCACCGCTCGTTCCACCACCTGAAGTTCCAGCGCTTCCATTCGTTCCTCCATTTCCATTGTTGCACCAGCTTCCCGCGGACATGACACCGTTTCCACCAGCTGTTACGTTGTAGGCGCTTGCATCGACTCCGTTGAGAACATAAGGATACGATATTCCATCGCCCTCAGCAGCACCGCCACCGCCACCTGCGGCTAGGATAAGTTGTCCTGTTGTTTGATTGTAAACGAAGGTTCCACCACCTCCACCACCGGCCCAACCCGTGGTAAAATCAAGCGTCCCACCTTCTTGACCGCAAAGTACTTTGATGACATGTCCTTGAGTAAGGGTTGCAGAGATGGTTATCGAAGCCCCGTTTCCACCTAACGCAGTATTCGCGTCGCCACCTTTTGCTCCACGAGCAGTGATGGTGTACGTTCCTGTAGAAGGAACGGTCCATTCTTGAATTCCTTGAGTTCCGATCGTCACAGAACCGGCCAAATTGGAGTTGGCATACGCAGCATTGATTTGTGCTTGGTTAGGACCGTTGACTCCGCTTGCGCCGGCATTCGTAAAGTTGTAGGCATTACCACCTCCGGCGCCGTTTCCGCTGGCAGCGTAAAAGGTCGTTGTGGTTCCAAGGGCAGGCGTTGTAAAAGGAGAACCAGTGCCAACAACGTTGTTGCCTAACGAATCGCTGTACCATACAACGGTGTTTCCACCGCCACCGTTCGCCGTTAAAGTAGCTGTTTGACCGCAATTGATGGTCGTTGCACCCGCAACCGTTGGCGGGGCAATGTTGGAGTTCACGGTAACTTGCGCTGGTGTAAGTGGACTCTGACAATTCGGTGCTCCTTGGCACGGCTTATTAAAGTTAGTCATGGTTGCTGTGAACGTGCCACAACATCCGTCATGGGTTCTTCCATAAACCCCAAAGACTTGCCCTGCGGTAACCTGAACCGTCGTGGTCCCTGAACCAGAATTTGTTGTAATGGGAAAATCAACGCCGTTAATTCGGTAACCATAGGTGTCATAGTTGGGGTCGTTGTGTACAACGGTCCAGTTCCAACTAATTGATCCGCTAAATGGAACCGTGATTTCGTATATCGTGTATGCATTGGCATTGGTGCTGTTAGGACCGGTTAATGAAATCGTATTAGGCGCACCTCCGGTACTTACTGAACCATTACCCCCGTTAAGTTGAACTAAATTCCAGTTTGGAATGTCGTAGCAGTTATCAAATCCTACGCTTTGAGCAGGACCCGCTTGTCCCGAAGAAGCTCCAACATAATATGTCGTATTCGAAGAGAGGGAAGGAGTTGTGAAAGAAGCACCCGTACCAACTTGGTTTTGTCCCGCTGGGTCCGAATACCATGTATAGGTTCCAACGCCTCCGGCAGCCGTTAACGTTGCTGTTTGACCGCAAGTAATGGTGGCATTGGTAGCGGTTGGTGCCGTTGGAAGCGTCACGTTAACCGTCACAGGAACATTCTGAGCAGCACATACACCGGTTCCTAAACTTACATAGTAGGTAGTATTTTGTGTTAACACAGGGCTTGTAAAACTATTCCCCGTACCGACCTGGGTTGATCCTTGGGCATTACTATACCAGTAAATCGTTCCATTTCCGGAGGCATTCAAGGTGGCAGTTTGTCCGCAAGCTATCGTAGTGCCACTCACGGTAGGTTGGCCCAAGGGGTTAACCGTCACTTGAACGGGCACCAATGCCGATTGGCACGTCGCATTCACTGGGGTTAGGATCAATTGACCGTTGGCTTGAGCAAGAGATCCTCCTCCAACGGTACTGGTAATGTTGGAAGCAGCAGGAATCGCAAAATTGCTTCCACCTCCACCGCCGCCGCCGCCGCAGCTCGCACATCCGGGTTGCGAAGCGCCACCGCCACCGCCGGTATAGCCACCGCCACCGCCACCTGCACCTGAAAGTCGTTCTTGGGTTCCACCGCATCCTCCTGTTCCTCCGGATCCACCGCCACCGAAACCGCCTGCTCCAGAGTTGCCTCCACAGGAGCCAAATTGGCTAGCACCCGGTGTAACACCGTAACCGCCGCCACCGCCGCCTGTTCCTTCATCTCCTTGCGTTGCTCCACCGTTTCCACCGCCATTGGCAGTCCCGGGAAGTCCTTGTACCGTTCCCGTTCCTCCGGCTCCACCGGCAGGACCAGCTCCATTCGTTCCAGCAACTCCACCAGTTCCGCACGATCCGTTGGAACCTGCAGTAGCGCCACCGTTTCCACCGTTTCCTACTTGAGGGCATCCTTCATCTCCGGCAGCTCCACCACCTCCACCTGCAGATACCAAATGGTTTCCGTTAGCGTCAAGAATTCCGGTAAATCCACCACCTCCGCTTCCGCAACGGTTGTATTGACTGTTTCCGCCTGCTCCCCCCACAACAATGGTAAGAACCTGACCTGTGGTAACGGGAATAGTGGCTTGCATTCTACCTCCTGCTCCCGCTTGCCCAACACCTCCAGGATAAACACCCCCTCCAGCTCCGTATGCGTCGATTGTTACTTGTGTTACTCCTACGGGAACGGTGTAGGTTTGAACAGCGCCTGTGTACGTAAATGTTTGGGGCTGCGCATTAGAAACCGCTCCGGAGGCAACATAATAGGTTGTTGTAGCGGCAAGGGCTGGTGTTGTAAAAGGCGAACCTACACCCGCAGTCTGTGAGCCCGCAGCGTTGGAATACCAAATGTAGGAATTAACCCCTCCACCGTTGGCAGTTAGCGTGGCTGTTTGCCCACAATTGATGGTCAAGCCGTTGGCGGTAGGTGGGGCAATGTTGCTATTCACCGTTACCGTAACTGGAACCAAAACGGAAAGGCAGGTTCCATCGTCGTTTTGCAAGTAAAAGGTAGTATTACTATAGATGGTGGCGGTGGTAAACGGTGAGCCCGTTCCCGCAAGTTGCGTTCCCGCTTGATCGAAGTACCAATTGTAGGTAGTTCCACCCGAAGCGGTTAATGTACCGGTTTGTCCACAAGTGATGGTAATGCCGGAACTTGTCGGGGTTGGCGCCACGCATTGTCCTGTTGCTAAGAAAGAAATCGCAACAAAAGTCAATGCAGCGAAGGCGCGTAAATAGTAGTTTTTGATCATAACGTTAGATTTAGTTGGTACAATATAGAAATTTCGATTCAATCGTTAAATAATTGTTAATAAGTTTTGTTTACTGGGTATTAAGAGCCTTTAGAGATCAGCATGTGAAGAGGGCACATTGAATGCAACCGTAAGCAATGAAACAACATGAAGAAATCTCGGTTGCAATTGGAGTTGATTCATTATACAAGGACTGAACCGCCTGCTGGATGAACTCATGGATTTTTTTCGCTCAAAGGATAGAAGCTCAATGATTTTTGGGAGGTGTCCTCAAGCGTACTTTAGGATTGAAAATGATTCCGAGCGCAGTTTTAGATTGATTTTGAAATTACCTTAAGATTTCTTTTTGATTTGAGGAAAAAAAAATCCCGATGTGACATCAGGATTTTTGTTGTGGGAGTTGACGGGTTCGAACCGCCGACCCTCTGCTTGTAAGGCAGATGCTCTGAACCAGCTGAGCTAAACTCCCAAAAACGGAGTGCAAAAATAAAACAATTTTTGAAAAAAGAAACTACTTGTTGCGTATTTCTTCAATTTTTGCCAAAACATCGTCCAATCCCTCCTTGAATTTCTCAAAATCCTCTTTGTAGAGAAAGATTTTGTGCTTTTGGTAATTGTCCGTCCCATCTTCGCCGAAGGATTTTTTACTTTCGGTTAAGGTGATGTACAAATCATTACCTTTGGTGGACTTAATATCAAAGAAATAGGTGCGTTTACCAGCACGCACTACTTTTGAATAAATTTCATTCTGATCGCTCATTCCGTTCACTTTAAGGTATAAATTTTAGATTTTTTTTTTACTTTTCAAAACGAAAGACTCATTTTGAAGAATTACTCATTTTTATTTTCCCCGTCTTTATCCCTACTTTATGCTGCGTTGTGGGTCATCTTTTTCGCATCTTCGTGCGGTAAAGGGCCTGCGAAAAAAGCTCCTGTTGTTGTCGATAATCCCGAAGTATTGGTCGATTCAATCGTGGTTGTAGCTTGGGTTGATTCGACCTTTGTTCATATTACTAAAAACGATACTTCTGGATTCTTGATTGATTTTATCAATCGATTCTCCGAAGAAAATTCGCTCCATATTTCCTATCGCCTCTATCAACATTTTTCTCAAGCCCTTGAAGCTTTCATGAAACATCCGAACCATCTGCTCTTTATTCCTTCCCTTCATTCTTCCATTGCACCAACGGATTTACCATTTTCAAAGCCCATTCTTGAACGCAATTTGCCCCTTACCAGCGAATTGTTGTCGGTCCTGCTAACCGTCAATTACCCCCGGTTTTTTTCTTCGGAGCATCCCGTTAATCCTCTGTTTTTTAAGGGTCTTCTTGGGAATGCTGAGACCGTATTAAAAGTTCCTTCATGTTTTGCATCAAATGCTTCTGATTCTTTGCAATTAAAGCGTTTGGATGCATTCATCGCCCGCGTTGAAAACAGGGCGGATATTGCCTTTTTGAAGCACTTTTATTTTAAAATTCAATTGCCTTTGTCGATGCGAAGGTACAGGGTTCCTTTCGCCGTAAATGGGCAAGTTTCACCTTTTGACGCGTCGTTTAAAAAAAACGCAAAATCGTACTCCATTGATTGGAAATTGGTGGCGGCTATTGCTTTCAAAGAATCCAGGTTTAATCCCATCGCTGTCGGTTCAGGTGGTGCCTATGGTTTAATGCAATTCATGCCATTCGTTGCCAGTAAATACCACATCGATGGAAAATCAACCCCCGACGAACAAATTCGAGCAGGGTGCAAGCTTGTTTGCAATTCATACAGGACATGGAATTCCATTGAAAGCGAAGAACAGCGGATTAAATTCACCTTGGCATCCTACAACGCGGGTCAGGGACATGTCTTGGATGCGCAGCGCTTGGCAAAAAAATACGGGTTGAATCCTCAAGTATGGGACGACAACGTACAATTGATGGTCAACAATCTGTCCCTTGCAAAGTACTACAAAGATCCTTTGGTGAAGTCGGGTCCCTACCATGGTCATGCAGACCAATATGCGAATTTGGTCTATCAAATCTATTTAAGTTGGAAAGCGATTTGAAAAAGACCGTTTATTGCATTCAAGGCCCCACCGCTTCCGGCAAAACATCCTTAGCCATTGCTTTGGCAAAATATTTAGGAACTGAGGTTATTTCCGCTGACTCGCGTCAGTTTTACCGGGAAATGAACATTGGAACAGCTAAGCCCCGTGCGGAAGAACTGACGCAAGTTCCTCACCATTTTATCGACAATCGCTCCATTGCAGAACCCATGAACGTTGCCCAGTTCCGCCATGAGGCTTTTCCAAAATTGGAAAGCTTGATGCATCGCTTTGGTGCAGCTGTGGTGGTCGGAGGTTCGAGTCAATTCATTGATGCCTTGGTAGACGGTTTAGACGAGGTGCCGGTCTTCCCAGAAATTCGCTACTCCTTGGAACAACAACTTGAAAACCAAGGTGCAACATGCTTACTCGAAGAACTGATCCGTTTAGATCCTGAAATTTTGGAACACATAGATCAAAATAACCCGCGTCGAGTTCTTAGGGCGTTGGAAGTTGTAAAGGGTTCGGGTCGCACTTGGACCTCGTTTCAAAAGAGGAAAGCAACCATGGAATTCGATGTTCAACGGTTCGTGATTGATTGGCCAAGAGATGTGCTCTATCAACGGATTAACCAACGTGTCGATCAAATGGTCGATGAAGGCTTAGAGCACGAAGTTTTGGGATTGTTGGAGTTTAGGAATTTGACCGTGTTGAATACCGTTGGTTACAAGGAGTGGTTTCATTATTTTGATGGAAATTCCACCAAGGATTACGTCATTGAAAAAATCAAACAACACAGCCGAAATTACGCGAAACGTCAATGGACGTGGATGAATCGTTACGATCATCTCGGTGTCCTAAAGCCTGATCTTCCTATGCCCTTACTTGATCAAATCCAAGCTTTTCTTCACCAACCGTAAATCATGCGCTGCGAATGTGTATTTTTGAAACTTGTTAAATGTGGTTAAATATTTGTTAAAGGACTTCAACATTTTTTCAAAATAATTCAATTTTACCAAAAAGTATTCTTATGAAATTCATTCTACGCGCTTTATTTGTATTCCTAGCTTTTACCAGTTTAACCGTTCAAACGGTGAGTGCCCAAAAAATTCGAATTAAGGTTACCGGACAAAAAGACACGGTAGTGAATTTGATCAAATATTTCGGGAAAGGTCTTTATTATGCCGATACCGCCCTTATGAAAAACGGGGAGGTTACCTTCAACGGTGCTAAGCAAAAACCCGGAATTTTAGGCCTGTTATTACCCGGGCAACAGTATTTTGAATTCATCTACAACAACGAAGAGGTTTGGCTGGAAACATCGGGCACTAACGGCTTGGAGTACAACAAAAATTTAGTGGTTAAAAAATCAGAAGAAAACAAAGTATTCATTCCTTATGTGAATTATATCACCGAGCGCAAGACTGCTGCTGGAAAGTTGGGGGAGGAGCGTGCTAAATTCAAAGCAGAGGATGTGGAGTATAAGAAATTAGGGGAACAAATTGACGCTATCAATAAAGAGGTTTTGGCGTATCAAAACGATTTAATTGCGAAAAACGAAGGAAAGTTAGTCGCTAAGATTGTCAAAATGTCCATTGATATTGTCATTCCCGATGCACCGAAAGATGAGAAAGGAAGAATTACCGATTCCAGTTTTCAATTCCGCTATTTCCGCAACCACTATTGGGATAACGTTGATTTGAAAGATGAACGCTTGGTCAACAATCCCATTTTTCACAACAAATTAGAATATTATTTCAGTAAAAACATGATGATTCAGCATTGGGATACCGTGATTTATCATGCATTTCAGTTTTGCGACAACCTGAACCCGAAATCCAGAACCTTTGAATATTGCGTGGGATGGATTGCTCAAACGTTTGGAAAAAGCCAGCAAATGGGAATGGATAAGGTTTACTACCACATGCTCGACCGCTACTATTGTTCCAAAAATGCCGAAGGTAAGCATCCTTCGTTTTGGGTAGACGAATCGAAATACGAGGAATTGTGCAAAGACCTCGACAATAAAATGGCCATTTGCATTGGTGAAAAAGCTCCCAACTTGATTTTAAAGGATACTTCAGATACCAAATGGGTTAATTTACATGACCTCAAAGCAGAATACACCATCTTGTATTTTTGGGATCCAGAATGCGGGCATTGTAAAACCATTACACCAAAGTTGGCTAAGTTATATCAAGAAAAAATGAAGGCTCGTAACGTAGAAGTTTATGCCGTTGGTAAAGCCATTGGTAAAGACTTTGAAGCGTGGAAGAAATTCATACGCGAGAATAAATTGAGTTTTTTAAATGTTGCGGTTACCGACAAATTATACCAAATGGCTAAGGAAAAACCCGAGTCGTTGGTGCCCTTGTATCCGGGCGATCAAGGGAAACCTACTACGTTGGAATCCTTGAATTATCAGACCACTTATGATATTTTCTCGACTCCAAAAGTATTCGTATTAGATAAGGACAAGAAAATTATTGCGAAAAGTCTTTCCATGTCTCAAATCGAGGATTTATTAGACAACCTTCAAAACAAAAAAGACGCTCCCAAGATCATGGAGCAGGACGCGAAAGAAGACGCCCAAATGCAGAAAAAGGAGTAAATTTGTTCATGCAACAACCTCTTGAAGCGTTAAAAACCCTTCTTCAAACCGACCAACGATTTTTGTTAATTGCCCATAAATCTCCTGATGGCGACGCTGTTGGGAGCTTGGTAGGCATGTTTCACCTCCTCAAAAATTTAGGCAAAAAGGTTGAGGTAGTTTTACCCGATCCCCCTGCAGTCAACATTGTCGGTTTTCTCAAAGGCACGGATTGCCTTTTTTACTCCAGCGATTCAAATGCAGTAGAAAATCGATTCATGGAGGCCGATTGCCTCATATGCCTCGATTTTAATGCGATCAGTCGGGTAGGGTACATGCAATACTTATTGGCGGGATTTCAGGGTAAAAAGGTATTGATTGACCACCACACGGAACCCGAAAACTTTGCGGATATAACGATTTCTGAGGTGAGTTGCTCCTCCACGTGTCAGTTAATCTACCAATGTTTTGAGGGTATGGATTTATTATCTTCCATGGACCAACACGCCGCTCGTTGCCTTTACCTGGGAATGACCACCGATACAGGATCGTTCCGATTTCCTTCGGTCACGGCAAAAACGCATAAAATTGTTGCCGATCTTATTGAACGTGGAATCGAGCAATGGAAAATACACCAAGAGGTTTTTGACAATAATAGCGTAGATCAGTTGCAATTAAGGGGTTTTGCTGTCAGCGAAAAACTCGTGTTATTGAATCAAGGGTCGCATGGATTTCCTTTCGGATATATTTGGTTGACCAAGGACGATTTAGCACGCTTTAATTACCAACCCGGAGATACCGAAGGGCTAGTAAACACGATTTTGTCGATTGAAGGAATGAAAGCTGGTGTTTTAATTCAGGAAAAAAGCGATGGCATTAAAATGTCGTTCCGTTCCAAAGATGAAGTTCACGTGAATCAATTTGCCAAAAAGCATTTCAATGGGGGAGGGCATGTTTATGCTGCCGGTGGGTTTTCACCCGATTCGATGGACGTAACCATTTCTAAATTATTGAGTTTAATGCACGAACTTTTTCCACGTTGATGCCAACTTTGTTTCTCCTTCTTGTATGCTGCTTGTTCTCATGCAGCGCTCCTGTTAAGAAACCTAAGGAGAGCAACGATTGGTCGACCAACCACTCGGTGTCCTATCAAAAAGAAGTTAATGACCGTGAACAATTAAAAATCGCTTTCTACCTCGAGCACCATCAGGAATTGTCGATGCAGATGACCTCCACAGGACTTCGCTATCAAATGATAAAACTTGTTCCAAAGGGTGAACTGGCACAACCTGGTAAAACCGCTTTGGCGATTGTTAAGATCAGTTTATTGGACGGAAGAATTTGCTACGAAACGGATTCGGAATTTTACGAGGAAATCCCCATCGACCATAACGATCGGGAATCAGGACTGAACGAAGGATTGAAATTGATGCGAAAGGGCGAAAAGGCAAAGTTTATTTTGCCCAGCCATTTAGCCCATGGATTAGTAGGAGATTTACAAAAAATCCCGCCCCTTTCGATTCTGGTTTTGGACGTTGAACTAATGGATTTACAATGATTACACGCCTGTTGTACGCTCTCGTTGTTGGAATATTATTGGTGGGGTGTACGGACCCTGCTCCAAAGAAGAACAAGGTTAAGGTAACCAAAGAACGAAAACCCAAGGAAAACCTATCGATTACAAGCGGTAAAGACAATCCGTTGGAAGAATTTGACCAGAAGAACATCAAAGAACGCTTAACCGTTGAAAACGGTGTGTCAGTGGAATGGATTGCTTCTCCTTTTAAATCAAACCCAACCCTAAAAGACGGTGAAGTTTGTTTGCTTTCGTACCGTTTAACGCTACCTGACGGAAAAATCATCGATGGCAATAACCGCGTAAATCTTCCATTCATTCCTTACTTAGTGGGCTATAATATGCAAATTGCCGGTTGGGATCTTGGCTTGCATCATTTACGGGTAGGGGATTTTGCTAAAGTCATAATTCCTGCAGAAATGGCATACGGCAGCAAGGGGATTAAGAACATTGTACCTTCGAATTCGGAGGTATGGCTGTACGTCAAGGTGCTAGCGAAAGTTGCTCCCGATGGAGACAAGAACGGCGTGAAATATTGGATTTTTGATAAAGGTAAGCCCTCAGCATTGGATGCCTCAGAAGATAAGGAGGTTTTTTACCACGCGATTGCCAGCACCAAATCAAACCCCAACGTTCAGAACACTTACCGAAAGCATTTAACGTTGTCCTACATCCCAAATCAAAAAAACGTGGTGTCGGGTTTAAGAGGCCTTCTCAAAAATGCCAGGCCGGGACAAAAGATTTTTGCCCTTGTATCGGCCGACCAAGCCTATGGAAAGCAAGGTTACGGCAACCTGGTTCAGCCCGATGAATCGGTGTTTTATAACCTAACGATTCGTTCTGTTCGGGAATTATAGTTTTTTTGTGGTATCTTTGACAAGATGCTTTTTACCTTTCGCTATTGGTCCCTTGGATGGATTTTATTACCGTTCATGGCATTCGCCCAACCTGGAGTTGATACCATCGCCACAGATAAAGGAACCCTGATACTCCACGAAGATCATACCTGGTCGCTTGCCAACGACCCCTCATTCACGGGAGTAATGAACGAACGCATCCACACCATTGTCAGTGCTTTTTCCCCTCCCATTACTCAATCGTGGTCCAATGAGACGGTGTTCACGGAATCCAATGATTTGAGCCATATGAAGGATACCATTTGGTTGTGCCTGAATGAATTTGCTCCGGATAATCAAATGGATTTTTGCTTTCCGATGAAAAAAATTAAGGTTAACTCCCATTATGGCCCGCGCAGCGGTCGATACCACAACGGCATTGATTTGGACTTAAACGTTGGAGATACGATTTACGCGATGTTTTCCGGTAAAGTGCGGTACGCAAAATACAACAGCGGTGGCTTTGGAAATTTGGTAATCCTACGCCATTACAACGGATTAGAAACATTTTATGCTCATTTAAGCAAGTTTTTAGTGGCTCCCAATCAATCGGTGAGGGTGGGTCAACCCATTGCGCTCGGCGGGAACACAGGAAGGTCAACAGGACCCCATTTGCACATGGAGGTTCGGTTTTACGAGGAGCCAATCAATCCCGAAGAGATCATCGATTTCGAGCGTTTAACGTTGCGCAAGGAAAACCTCTTTTTGCACAAAGCGATGTTTCGACCCGGGGCCAAACCCACCGATGAAATTGAAGTACTTTCTGCCGATCAGCTGGCGTATCAATCCTACAGCACGCCCGTCCAAAACACGGTGACTGCCGTAGTTGCTCCAACGGTTAGGCCAACCCTTAAAACCAACCAAAAGAAATACCACCAAATTCAATCCGGCGATACGTTGACCAAAATTGCGCGGAAATACGGTACAACGGTCGGTTCCCTTTGTAACTTAAATGGAATTTCACCGTCAACCACGTTGGTCATTGGTAGAAGTTTACGCGTAAAATGAAAATGAAAACTGTTTTAATCACCCTAGTCGCTGCGGTTTTGGTCGCTTGTTCACCTTACAATGATGTGCTCAAGGGAGACGATTATTCCTTGAAGTTTTCAACGGCCAATACCCTTTACCAAGAAAATTCCAAGCGCTCCTACGAAAAAGCCATTGTTCTTTTTGAGCAAGTATTCCAGCACGCACCCAAAACGAAAGATGGAGAGACCTCCTATTTCCTGATGGCCAAAAGTTATTTTGAAAAGGGCGATTTTTACATGGCCGGTTATTTTTTCGGATCCTTCATTCAGCGCTATCCATATTCTTTGCGCAACGAAGAGGCCTTTTTCTTAACAGCGATGTGCAGTGTCAATAATTCTCCTAAGTGGTCTTTAGACCAAACGGAAACCTACGAAGCACTCAATGCGGTTCAACAGTTTATCGATAAATACCCCACCTCTCCGTTAATTGATTCGTGCAACAAAATCATTGATGATTTGTCCTACAAATTGGAGTTCAAAGACTACAATAAGGTAACGCTGTACGATAAAACCGGCAACTATAAGGCAGCCGTTTCATACGTTGATTTATTCATGGAAAAGTTTCCGCTTTCCATTCACGAAGAAGAAGTGCGATACCTTGCCATCAAAAACGGTTATTTTCTTGCGGAAAACAGCATTGATAGCAAAAAAAAGGAAAGGATAGAGGAAACTTTGCAAAGATATCGTAACTTTGTAAACGATTTCCCAAGTTCAAGCTACATTGCATCGTTAAAGGCACTGTTAAAGCCTTGGGAAAAAGATTACGAATTTTAAGCATATTCCATGAGTTACAAGAATTTAAACGCAGAAAAATCAACAGTTACCCGTGACGTAATTGATTTAGAGAACAAAACCGGCAATCTTTACCAATCGATTGTGGCCGTTTCCAAGCGTTCTAATCAAATAAGTACCCACTTGAAGGAAGAATTGGTTCAAAAGTTGCAAGAATTTGCAAGCACCACCGATTCGTTAGAGGAAGTGTATGAGAACCGTGAACAAATTGAAATTTCAAAGCATTACGAAAAACTTCCTAAGGCAACAGCGCTTGCAATGCAAGAAATGTTGGAGGATAAAGTGTACTTAAGAAATCCAGAGTCAGAATCGGACTCGATTTAAAATGCATGTTCTTATTGGAATTACTGCCGGAATCGCGGCCTACAAAATTCCATTATTAATTCGTTTACTGGTCAAACAAGGGCACGAAGTAAGGGTGATTATGACGCCTGATTCCTCGGATTTTGTCAGTCCCTTAGTGGTTTCTACCTTATCCAAAAATCCCGTAGCGATCGAATTTTGGGACCGAAAGACCGGCGAATGGAACCACCATGTGGCTTATGCAGAATGGGCAGATGTTTTGGTAGTAGCCCCTTGTACGGCCAATACCTTAGCCAAAATGTCTCAAGGCTTGTGCGATAATTTTCTCCTTGCAACCTTCTTGTCCATGAGGAATCGTACGATGATTGCACCAGCGATGGACTTGGAAATGTACCAGCATCCAACGGTTCGACGCAATTTGTCCATTCTTGAAGGGGACGGTGTAGTTATTATTCCACCGGAACATGGAGAATTAGCGAGTGGAATGGTTGGAGAAGGAAGATTACCGCAACCTGAACAGCTGGCCGAACGCATCAACGAGCATTTGGGCTGTCAAGGTCTATTAAACGGTGTCAAGGCCTTAGTCACGGCTGGACCGACCTACGAGGCCATCGATGCCGTTCGATTCGTCGGCAACCGATCCTCGGGTAAAATGGGTTACGCCATCGCAGAGGCTCTGGCGAATCAGGGCGCTCAAGTCACGTTGTTGTCAGGTCCTACCCAACTTACGGCGAAACATCCGTTGATTCAGACCGTGAAGATTGAAACCGCGAAAGAGTTATTTGCTTCCGTTCAAACCCATTGGCCATCGGCCGACCTTGGGGTGTTCGCTGCTGCAGTGGCCGATTATCGTCCCTCAGAACCCAATCCTCAGAAAATCAAGAAAAACGAAGATTCTGTGACCTTGAATTTGGTCAAAACCGAAGACTCGCTTGCTTGGGCGGGAAGTCAAAAAAAAATGCACCAGTTTTTAATGGGTTTTGCTTTGGAAACCAGCGAAGGTGAAGCGTATGCGAAAGGAAAATTGATCAAAAAGCATTTAGACGCAATCGTTTTAAATGTTTTGGGGGAAAATGGCGTGGGTTTTAATTTCGAAACCAATAAAATTCGTATTTTCGGCAAGGAAGGGAAAGCGGTTGATTTACCCTTGGATTCCAAGAAAGAATTGGCGAAAAAGATAGTTGCTTATATAATAGAGAACAAATGAAACGAAGCATTCTAGGTATGGTTTTTTGCTTAGCACTTGCGTTGTTCAATGCCCAAGAGCTCAACTGCAAGATTTCCATCATCAAAGAAGCAAGTTTAGAGGTTAATTCAACAGAGTTAGAAATCTTTAAAGAGTTAGAGTTGGTATTGACAGAACTGATGAACAATACGCAATGGACCAAAGATCAATTCACCACGGAAGAGCGCATTAATTGTTCCATGCAGCTTCAAATAAATAAAATCCCAAGTGCAGGAACGTATGTAGGGGCCCTTCAAATTCAAGCCACGAGACCTGTATTCAATTCCAATTACAATACGCTTTTATTGAACTGGCGCGATGAAGACCTTGCCTTTACCTATTCGCGCAACACTTTAATCACGTATTCACCGAACCAATTTCGGGATAATTTGTCCTCCATCATGGCTTACTACGCTTACTTTATTTTAGGCATGGATTACGATTCCTTTTCGCTCAAAGGAGGCACGAAGTTTTTCAACGAATGCCAACAAATTGTTTCGAATGCTCAAAATTCTGGCGCACCCGGTTGGAAATCCAACGAACAAGGAAAACGAAACCGTTTTTGGTTGGTGGATAACATCATGCAAGTTGCATTTGAACCCTTGAGGGATTGCAATTACGCTTACCATCGAAATGGAATGGACCAAATGTACGAGGACAAGGTCAAGGGAAAAAAGGCGCTTTATGATGCCCTTTCCAAATTGAATCCCGTGGTTCAAGTACGTCCAAATTCTCCCAATGTTGTAAACTTTCTCCTGTGCAAACGCGATGAATTGAAAAGCATTTTGTCCGATTCCGAAGTGAAAGAGAAAACCGACTTTGTTACGCTTTTGAAACGATTGGATCCTTCGAATTCCTCCAAGTATCAGGAAATTCTTCCCTAAATGTTACGTAGGCTTACCGTTAAGAACTTTGTGCTCATTGATGCATTGGAAATTGATTTCCAGCAAGGGTTCACGGCCATAACGGGTGAAACGGGTTCAGGTAAATCAATACTTCTTGGCGCTTTGGGCCTGCTGAAAGGAGATCGGGCGGATTTTTCCCTCATCGGTCCGGATGGAAGCAAAAGCGTTGTGGAAGGTGTTTTCTCGATGGACGAAACTTCGTTGCGGTTGTTGGAATCTTTGGAATTCGAACCTTGGTCCGAATTAGTTGTTCGGCGTGAGATTCAAAAAGATGGAAGATCTCGGGCATTTGTGAACGATACCCCCATCGGTTTGCAGGAAATGAAACTCCTCATGGGCCGAATGTTGGTCATTCATTCCCAGTACAACACCTTGGAATTGAAAGATAAAGATTATCAGTTTGCCGTCTTAGATGCATTGTCCGGCACCCAGGACGCTGCAAGGGATTTTAAAGCCCGCTTCGCAAAATTCTTGGGCATGGGTAAAAACCTTGGGTCATTGCAAGAACGGCAAAAGGAAATGTTGAGCAAACAGGATTACGAGGCGTTTTTATTGGACGAACTATCGGCATTAAGCCTGAGAGAAGTCGATTATGATCATTTGGCCCAAGAATTAACGCTGCAAGAGCAAAAACAAAATCTCTCTGAAATTCTCGAAGGTTTGGTGCAATTCTCAGAAGGAGACGCCGTGAATATACTTCATAATTTTCGCAGCAAATTGCTCAAGGCGTCCAACAACAATCCGAGTTTTACTCCTTTGCTCGAGCAGCTCAATCAACTCATTACTTCGTTGGAAGAATTGGGATACGAAGCATCTTCTAAAAACGATGATTTAAGGTCCAATAGCATGGATGGAATCGAGGTGTTGAATAAAGTGGATGAATATAACCGTTTATTGAACAAGCACCGTGTAACCGATCAAGCTGCGTTGTTAAGCATCTTCGAGGATCTGGCTTCGCGAAATGAATCCCTTCAGGCATTGTCCAAGGAACTTGCACTTTTGGAGGCCCAATTGGTAGAAGAGGAGAAAATCTTAGTGGCAACAGCAAAATCCTTAAATGTGTTGCGAAGGGAGAAAGCGTTGCAGCTTTCCCAAGAATTGAAAGAGGGGCTCGTAGGGCTCAAGTTGAAGGATGCGCAAATCCAATTTACATTGACCGATTCCGCTGCCTTGAACGAACGGGGCATGGCTGAATTGGAAATCTTATTTTCTGCCAACAAGGGCATGGAACTAACCCCCATTCACAAAGCGGCCAGTGGTGGAGAATTATCCCGCGTGATGCTGCTCTTGCAACAGCTTATTTCGCGTAAAATGGACCTTCCTTGCATCTTGTTTGACGAAATTGATACGGGAGTCTCAGGGGACGTTGCAGAACGCATGGGCAAGCTCTTACGCACCATGGGGGAAAACCGGCAATTGCTGGCCATTACTCACCTGCCACAGGTGGCTGCAAAGGCACAAGGACATCTTAAGGTGACCAAGGAAGATCGGGAGGAGCGGACGTTTACCTCGGTAAGGACTTTGGCGGAACAGGAGCGTATTATGGAGCTGGCGCGGTTGCTGAGCGGTGAACAGATTCAACCTGAGGCAGTTCAGCAAGCACATATTTTAAGGTCCTCATGAAACATGCTGATTTTTTTACCTCGGTTCCAACGGTGAATGTTGGTTTTTCCTGCAATTTCTCCTCAAAAATTGGAATGCTGGGCAGTTGCTTTTCGCAATCCATTCACGGTAAATTTCGACGTTTTGGTTTCGACGCTTGGTCCTCACCTTTTGGAACGATTTACAATCCCTTGTCGATTTTTAAGGCGGTAGAGTACCTGATTCATCCAAATTTACCCTGGTCAATGGGACAATATGGAGGCAATTTTTTCGCTTGGGAAACCGCACATTCCCTGATTTCAAAAGACAAACATGAATTGGAAGAGCAGCTCCTGAATCTTCGGAACATGCATCATCATTTGTTGCGCGAATCGAAGGTATTGCTGATCACGGTTGGTTCAGCCTGGGCGTATTTTTTACAACCTCAGGATGCTTTGGTGGCTAATTGCCATAAAGTTCCCGGCAATCAATTTAAAAAAAAGTTGTTGAGCATCGAAGAGATGACCCAAGGGTTTACGGCTATGTACGAGGCCTTATGTAAGTTTAACCCGGGAATAGAAATTGTGTTAACGGTCAGTCCCGTTCGGCATCTGCGGGAAGGCTTAGTTCACAACAACCGTAGCAAGGCGCGCTTAATTGAATGGACGCATTCCATGGTGGAGCACTATTCTAACGTGCATTATTTTCCTTCCTATGAAATCATAGTGGATGAATTACGCGATTACCGTTTCTTTGAACCGGATGGAGTGCATCCTTCTTCCCAGGCGGTTCAATTTGTTTGGGATAGGTTGGTGGATTTTTTGATATCCAAGGAGGCGCAGGAAGTATTCAATTCCATCGAAGAGGTTCGTAAATTGGAAGAGCATCGTTGGAGTTACGAAACCGACAGAACGGCTTTTAAGGAACTAATTGCGGCCAAACAGAAAGCATTGGAAGCTTTTCCCATTGCTTGGTAGTTAATTTTTTACCACGCGCACAGGCTGAAACCCTTCACAAACCACAAGGTAAATTCCCGCCTCAACATGGACCAAGGACAGGTAATCCGCAGTAGTTGATTCAAGTACTTTACCGTGAAGGTCAACCAAGTGCACCAAACGATTTGCTGGTTTATTGCTTAGCGTGATACCATGGGTGGTTGGGTTCGGGTAAACCTTCATTTGATTCAAGTCCATCGATGCTACGGAGGTATTATCCAAGGAACGAACTTCCAGATTATTCAAGTATAATTTGTAGGCGTCAATACTTCTAAGCACGAAGGCGATGCGAACGGTTTGGCTGTCGTAACCTTGAGAAGTAAGATTCACTTGCCTCAAAGTCCATTCCGCGTTTTCTCCCACAACAAAAGCAATCGTATCGGTAAAACTATCGACTTGGGCATCGGTAGTGGAAAGCAATACCAAGTAACTGTCAGGATAAGAAGCATCTTGCGACTTGCTATCCCAGGTAAGATAATTCCCGAAGGCTCCCAACAAAATAGGAGGGGTAATCAACCAGCGATTCGCCGTATCCGGTTCGCTAAAGTAAGAAGTGGCAGCTGCGATGGTGTCCGTTGAATCGTTAGGATCCGTCACTGCAATCCAGGCATCGTTGTATTCCGATACCAGCGGATGGGGAGTATTTTGATCCAAATTCAACAGGGTAAAGCCCGCAGGAATTCCCGATTCAAAATCTTCTGAAAAAATAACATTACCCTGACCGATCAAGGTACTTATCGCAAAAACGGGCAGCCATTTAATCCAACGCATAGCGCAAAGGTACACTAATCTACCAAAAGAATGAGAACCTCTTTGAATTCCTGATAAAATCGATCAAAGGCCAAAAGCCGGTCTTTTAAGTAAGAATGAATGGCAGGCCAATGATCTTTTTGGTAATAATTGAGTTCGGGGTTGACCCATTCGATTCGGTCAAAGATAAATCCTTCGGGGGCCGATAAGTTACGGGTCCAAATTCCATCCGTCCCCATTTCTTGTTCCAAAACTGCTTTTAACTCTTCCATTTGTTCCCATACGACCTCGCGCACTGCGGCGTCTTTGAATTGAAAGTCCATTCGTAAGGCACATCCCAAGTTATCACAATGCAACCGGAGGTAAAGGTGTTTGACGTCTGTAGGGTAATTCAACCAATTGATTCCGCGTTTATTGCTGGAATTGTAACGGCGCATGAGTAAACGGAACTCACCCCAGAAGGCTTCGTTGAAGGCCTTTCGTTCTTCGGGTTTCAGCATCAGCCGTTACCTTTCGCGTGATCGGCCAAGAATTGTTGGAGACCTAAGTCCGTCAGCGGATGCTTCGCAAGGGCTTTTATCGCACTCAAAGGTCCCGTCATGACATCGGCACCAATCGAAGCGCAATGTACGATGTGCATAGGGTGACGAACGGAGGCCGCTAAAATTTCGGTTTCGAATCCGTAGTTGTCGTAAATGGTGCGGATTTGACTGATGAGCGCCAATCCATCGCTGGAAACGTCATCCAATCTACCCAAGAAAGGGGAAATGTAGGTAGCTCCAGCCTTGGCGGCTAAAAGCGCTTGACCCGCCGAAAAAATAAGGGTGCAATTCGTGGGGATGTTCTTTTCCGTAAAGGCTTTAATGGCCTTAATTCCTTCGGTGATCATCGGGATTTTTACCACAATGTTGGGGTGTAAATCGTAAAGCACTTCTCCCTCTCGCATCATGCCTTCAAAATCAGTGGAAATCACCTCTGCGCTAACTGGTCCATCGACGATTTCGCAGATTTTCACATAATGGTTGAGTATATTGTTTAATCCCGTAATCCCTTCCTTGGCCATCAGCGATGGGTTGGTAGTTACCCCGTCAAGAATGCCCATTTCATGAGCTTCTTTTATTTCTTGTAAGTTGGCGGTGTCAATGAAAAATTTCATATTACTTGCGTTTAGTGGTTTTTTGAGCCTCGTTGGCTTTTCGCTGCATTTCTTCTAAGCGCTCATGGAACCTGGATTTTTTCTTAGGATTGGCGCTAGCCTTGGCGGTACGTTCTTCCATTTTTACCCTTAGCTTATCTTCATCCACGAAGAACCGCTTAATGGCCATCATTAAAAGGATGGTGAATAGGGTGGAAATGAAGTAGTAATAACTTAAGCCGCTGGAATAATCGTTGAAAAAGAAGATCATTAAAATGGGGAAAATGTACATGATGATGCGCATGTCTGGCATACCGGGCTGGGTAGGTTGTTGCATATTGCCCGAATTCATGTAGGTGTAAATCAGCGTGGTTGCCGACATCAACAAGGTAAAGAGGCTGATGTGATCTCCATAGGGCCAAAGGTTGAACCCGAAATCCAAAATGGAATCGTAGGAAGAAAGGTCCTCAGCCCATAAAAAGGACTGTTGACGCAAATCAAAATTGGCAGGAAAAAATCGGAACACCGCGAGCAAGATGGGCATCTGAATCAACATGGGTACACAACCTGAAAGTGGACTTGCTCCCGAATCACGGTACAAACTCATCATTGCCGATTGCTTTTCCATGGCCTGTTCTGGTTTCGAAAACTTTTCGTTGATTTTTTCTACCTGGGGTTTAAGGATTTTCATCTTCACCGAGGAAACAAACATTTTCCATTGAATGGGCATGAGGATTAACTTCAAAATTAGCGTCAATAACAATATCGCAATTCCGGCACCGATTCCATTGCGGACTAAAACATCAAAAATCGGCTGCACAGCATACAGGTTAATCCAACGAAATAATCCCCATCCGTAGTTGAGAATATCGTCATAATCGCCACCGTAGGACGACAAAAGATTGTATTCATTGGGACCAAAATACCAGGTGAAATTCGCTGTATTGGATCCATCAAACGTAGGAGTAAGCCCCATTTTCATTTCTTTAATGTGGCTAAATTCCCGAGCAGATCCTTCTCCGTAATTGCTTACTTTGAACTTTCCGTCTTTGCTTTTAAAAGGTTTTTCAGCATGAAGTATCGATGAAAAATAATTTTGTTTGAAGGCGACCCATTCGATTGGTCGCTCAACTTGGGAATAATCGTCCGAGGTTTCGCTCAGATAATCCATTCCTTCCTCTTTTTCTTGAAAGCAAATGGTTGTGGTTTTGCGTTGCTCTTTGAGTTTTCGTTCGGTCCTTTTGATGTTCAGGTACCACTTCAACTGAGCACGATCTTTTTGATCTTGGGAGAATCCTTCCAGGTGAATGCTATAGTTCAGGCGGTGATCTTCCTTCAAAGCATATTCCACAACAATTTTACGTTGGTCGTCGATGTTTCCCGTAAGCGTAACCGCATTTTTGGTGGTTTCAGCGTTAAAAACGAGATCCTTGGTGGATGGTATTCCCGGAATGGCCAGGTAATTTTCGCCGTCTTTATCGGAGAACAAACAAAGGGCTCGGTCTTTTTGGTCGACAAAATCATCGTAGGAATGGTATTTTTTCAAATACACTGAGGCAATTTGTGCTCCCTCGGTGGTGATGTTGACTTTGAGATGGTCATTTTCCAAGGACAGTTTTTTCACAGGAGCCTTGGGTGTATCTATTTTGTTGGTTAATGGATTGGGCAAGGTAGGTTCCTTGCTTTTTTCAGCTACCGTTGTTTCAGGCTTTGCCTTTTGTGCCTCTTTGGACTTTTTTTTCGCTGCTTCTTGTTCCTGTTTGGCTTTTTGAATGTCCTCTTGCGAAGGTTGGTTCATCACCGTAAAAACGGTTAATAAGATTCCGATGAGGATGAGACCAATGGTGGTATTTCTATCCATGAGATGATTTTTGTTTTAAGGCTGCTTCAATGAAAGCAACGAATAAAGGGTGAGGGTTAAGTACGGTGCTTTTATATTCGGGATGGTATTGAACCCCAACGAACCAAGGGTGTTCAGGGATTTCAACGGCTTCGATTAATCCGGATTCGGTATTTTTACCCGCACCGATCATTCCCGCTTTTTGAAAGTGTTCCAGGTATTCGTTGTTGAATTCGTACCGGTGGCGATGGCGTTCTTTGATTTGGTCGCTTTGATAGGCTTGGTATATATTGGAACCCGGTTTCAATTGACAATCGTATGCCCCTAAGCGCATCGTTCCTCCGAAATTGGATTGTTTTTTTTGCTCTTCCATCATACTGATCACCGGATGTTTGGAATCTGGATCAATTTCGGTCGTATGAGCATCGCCGTACCCGAGGACGTTGCGGGCAAATTCAATCACCGCGCATTGCATGCCCAAACAGATTCCAAGAAAGGGTATGCCGGACTCTCGTGCATAGCGAATGGCTTCAATTTTTCCTGCGATTCCTCTCGAACCAAAGCCGGGTGCCACAAGAATTCCTTGCATTGAATGCAACAGCTCTTGGACGTTTTTAGCGTTCACATTTTCCGATTGAATCCAATGGACTTTTACCTTTACGTTGTTCGCTACACCCGCGTGAATAATGGCTTCTGAAATGGATTTGTAGGAATCTTTGAGTTCAACGTATTTCCCAACCAATGCGATATTGATTTCAAATTTCGGATTCTTGAGTTTGTCTAAAAATTCTTTCCATTGATCTAAATTCGGGGTATTTCGCTTGGATAATCCGAGTTTATCCAGCACGACGGAGTCCAATTCTTCAGCTTGCATGAACAAGGGGACTTCGTAGATGGTCGAGGCATCTTTGGCTTCAATGACCGCGTTCACGGAAACGTTGGTGAACCGAGCAATTTTTTTACGAAGCTCTAAATCCAAGGGATGTTCCGTTCTACAGCATAAAATATCCGGTTGAACTCCAAGTTCCAACAGGGCTTTCACGCTGTGTTGGGTAGGTTTCGTCTTTAATTCTCCTGCTGCTGCTAAAAAGGGAATCAAGGTTAGGTGAATTACCAGGCAATCGTCTTCAAGCTCCCACATCATCTGTCGAACCGCTTCAATGTAGGGAAGGGATTCAATATCGCCGACCGTTCCGCCAATTTCCGTAATGACGATGTCGTAGGGATGTTGTTCGCTGAGCTCCTGAATGCGCTCTTTAATTTCATTGGTGATGTGCGGTATAACCTGGACGGTTTTACCGAGGTAATCACCTCGGCGTTCTTTTTCAATAACGTTTTTATAGATCCTTCCCGTGGTAATGTTGTTGGCTTGAGATGTAGGAACATTCAAAAAGCGTTCGTAATGCCCAAGATCCAAATCGGTTTCTGCTCCGTCATCCGTGACATAACATTCCCCGTGTTCGTATGGATTCAGGGTGCCTGGATCGATGTTGATGTACGGGTCAAGTTTTTGAATGGTAACAGAATAACCTCTTGCTTGTAGTAATTTAGCCAAGGAGGCGGAAATGATTCCTTTACCGAGCGATGAGGTGACCCCGCCGGTTACAAAAATGAATTTAGTGGATTTGGACATAAGTTGTAACTACGGGGATCAAAGTTAATATAACTTACCGAATATAAGCCCATCGGTTCAAAAGATTAGGCTTTCTTCCAGGGTTGGTAATTCGCCGTGTGATGGGGACGGCCCTCCTCCATTTCGGTCAAAGGTTCAACGGGTAGGAGAGAGGCACGGCATTCGGCCGGCAATTGCTGGTACAGGGCGGTTCCTTCTGTTTTCCATTGCACTTGGTCGTCGGCTAAGGCACGAATCACTTTTCCGGGATTTCCTGCGAATAAATGTTGATCGGGAATGATTTCCTCTGCTTTCACCAGACTTAATGCTCCAACAAGGCAATTGGCACCGACTTTTGCACCGTCCATTACCACGGCATTCATACCAATGAGGCAATTTTTACCCAAATGCGCTCCGTGAATGATGGCTCCGTGGCCAACGTGCGCCCCTTGCTCGAGCACGATGTGCTTTCCCGGAAACATGTGAACCACGCAATTTTCTTGAACATTGCACCCTGCTTCAAGGGTAATCCTACCCCAATCTCCGCGAATCACGGCGCATGGTCCAATGTAACAGGACGGACCAATGATTACATCGCCTATAATAACCGCCGTTTCGTGGACAAAGGCCGTTGGATGCACTACGGGAACAAAGGTGTTGAAGGAATAAATGGGCATAGTTAAAGGGGGCATAAAGGTTCGCAAGATGATCTTGCGAATCTATTTCGTGAGCAATACTGGATTCGAACCAGTGACCCCTACCCTGTCAAGGTAGTGCTCTAAACCAACTGAGCTAATTGCCCTTAACTGTTTTCAAGTGCTTGAGCCTCTTCTTGCTCCAAGCGTAATTTTTCTTCCTCCTCAATCCTTTTCTGAATTTCTTCAAGCCAAGGTTTGTTCATTTCTTCAAGCTTTTTTACCGGTATAAAGCCTTCTCCAGTAATCGGGAAAGCTTCTTGTAGCTCGCCGCTGTAATAAAATTCAAAACAAAGCCCTCCAAAGGTATAGTCTTTTTCGCCAATTTTGAAGGTAGACCCTCCAACTTGTGGATTTTTTTTCGGTTTGCTCTTCTGATAACCCAAGTTGAACAGTGTTCCAAGAACCTCCGGTCGGTTTGCTAATGTAAAGCCTTGGCTTTCCCAATGGGCTTGAAATTGCCGCATTAACAAGGCGGTATATAAGTAGGAGTAATAATGATCTCCCCCTTTAATGAGCCGTTGGATGGTTTTATGTTTGTGGGCGGAGATGGTGTCGTTAATGACTTCCGGAAAGGAGTCGCGCACGTTGATGATTTTTTGGAAATAGTCGCCAGGATAGAAGGGGTCGTTGGGGCTGAATAGGGTTTTTTCAATACGAAGCGCTGTGTGTTCCAAAATGCCGGAAACCCCGTAACCGCGGTTGGAAGGGAGGATTAAACGGGTGTAAGGATAAACGTATTGTTTGAATTTTTCTCGGCCAGAATTGAACATTCGAAGTTGTTCTGCCACGACGCAAAGAATAATGATCCTTGATTCAACGCCGGTAAGCCGCGAAACCGAGTCAATGGCTCGTTTATCCTTGACCAAGGTGGCACAGAATTGTTTCCAGGCCTTGTAGTTCGACCACGCATAAACGGATTCCGCTTTGATGTTGGACTTCGTTTTAATGTTTTTGATGGCTTTGATGTACTCTTTATTATCCTTCAACACAATTTCCACTGCGTCGAGCATTCGAAGTGCCGTGTAGATGTTCTTTTGCTGCTGATAAGCGTTAACAATGATTTTGGCGTTTTGAGGGTAAAAACGGGCAAGAACTCCCAATTTTTGGAACATCAGGTATTCATCGCGGGCCAAGGTTACGCTGTCTTTTTTCGCTTCGTTACCGTATTGGTTCGCCATGGATTCGTAGTAGCGGTTGTTGACATCGACGTTGCCCGAATCATTGGTCCATTTGAATTTAACGGCCAGCGCGGTAAGAATGAAGAAACACGCAACACCTGCCAAAATGTGCAGCGCTGTCAAGTATGTGTACTTGAACCATTTTCGCCATGTTGGAGTTGACTTTTTTGTGCTGTTTTCCATGCAAACCTTCAATAGGTTTGCAAAACTAAGGAAATAAATTCACGGAAAAAAAATCAAGCCTTTTCGCGCATGGTGCGATGCATTGAAAAGAGCACTAGTATGATAATGACCTGCAAAATTCCTAAGAAAGCATAAATCAAGTATTCTTTGGTTTGCGCCAATTGCAATTTCCTTTCTCGCTCTTCCATTACTTGTTCAAATTCTCGGATATCTACCTTGGACTTAAATAAATTCATGTACTTACTGAAGTCTTGGTCTGGATTTTCGGCTTTCTTCTTGAATAACTTGTTTTCAAAATAATCGTTGAGGGCAACCTCCATATCGTCGTCGCTCAAATTGCTTGCGAGTACCTTCGAGAGAATATTAAAATTCGCGTTGGGTTTTTTGTAGCCGTTCGCTTTCAAATAGTCCAAGGTTTTATCAACGTGTGCCATTCGATTTTCGGATACCGAGTCGGTTTGAAATTTCCGAATAAATTTCGAAAACAATTCCAGCACGGTTCGTTTGCCATCGCTCAGCTTATTGTTCTTGCCTAGCACGATTTTTTTACCTTCAACGCGGTCCATCCATTGATGAATTCGCGCCACATCCGACCGTTCGAATTCATCGCTCGACCAGCTCACCCAATAGGCAAATTGCTCGCTCATCAAGTCAGAAGCATCCGATGCTGGAACGCGCTTGTGCAATTCGAGGTACAAGTTAACGATCCGCATTTTTTCGCAAAAATGCGCGCTATCAATCATCTGATTTTCAAAGGTTCTTTTCAGTAATACCGGATAGGCGGTGTCGTTGTCCACCTTTCGTTTTACGTTGACTTTTTCATAGTCGTCGTAAAAATATCCTTCGGTCGTGTATCCCGACCAATAGTCGTAATAACCTGGTTGATAGCGTTGAACCTTTACGTATTCAATGGCATCTTCAAAACGGTACAGTTTATTCCATTCCGATTTAGGGGTCATTTTTTTCAGCGAGTCAACTTGTTGGTCGTAGGCCGCTTTGGTGCATTCCTCGTATTTCTCCAAATCTTCTTCCAGAATCACTTTATCCCTTCGTATTTCTTCCTTAGTGATATGCACATCTTTCCTTGAATTAGGAATGCTGCTCCAGAAATACTTTAAGGTAAAAATCAGGATTGCAAAAACAAGAACGATGGACGCGGTAATCCAAACGAGACGGCTGTATGGAAATAAGTAACCGTTTTCGTACTTTTCCAAAAAATTTTTCAGTTTATTCATAGCAGGTTTATAGGTTGTCTAAAGATATACATTTTATTTTACGTGAAGCACCGAGTATTTGAAATTTTAGGGATTCTCTTATTAGTACTGTTCACCGCGTGCGCTCCGAGCCGCTACGTCAAACCTCTTGCGGTGGGACAACATGCGGTTCAAGCGAATTTTGGAGGTCCGGTCGCAAAGATTCCGGGAATCGGCGCAATCCCCATGCCCTTGACCTCGGTCGGCTATGGTTATGGGTATAAAAGCAACCTGACCTTGTTCGGTAACCTGCATACCACCTCGTTGGTTTTTGGGGTGGGACAGTTAGAATTAGGTGCTGCTTGGCGCTGCTGGAAAGGGGAGAGGGCAGGGGTGACCTTACAACCGGCATTGAACAGTGTCGTAGATTTGTACACCGGGGCCAACCGCTTTTGGCCGCAATTGGACGGAAACTTTTATTGGGACTATCGAGAAATAAGAACCAAAGGGAAGAATGGCAAAGGATTTCACAAAACCCAGAGCCTTTACGGGGGTATCAGTCAATGGCTTGACCCTTACAGGACGGAATCGCAAGGGAGAAAAAACGAGCAGTTTTGGATACCAAGCCTGCAGGTGGGCCATCTTTGGGAACGTAACCGTTGGGTGTTTCAAGGGGAATTGAAAATCTTGGCACCGATTTATTCTAACCAAGACATCGTGGTTAATTATCCGAGCATTTTGGGCAATCGGGGGGCTATGGGACTCTATTTTTCGGCAACCTATCATTTGAAGAATCATGAGTAAATATTTCGTTTTACTAGCTGCAGCCATAGCGCTGCTTTTTTCTTGCAGAAAACGCTTGGATGCTTTTTTATTCAACCAAAGCGTCTTAACATTCTATTCCTTGGATGCCTATTCCGGTGAAAAATGCCTGGACCTCGGCGGTCTGTACACCGTTCCTGATTCGATGATTCACCGCGTGTCGTGGGCCATTCAAGAAGAAGGGAAGGAGGTGACGGTTCATGGGATTTATGTGGGAAATCTCGCGGAAATAGCGACGGATACGGTGCTCTTGTTTTGCCACGGAAACAAGGACCACATGGATTTTTATTGGCCGCGTCAAAAGTTGTTTTCGCATCTTGGAAGTTTAGGCCGCTTTGGGGTATTGATGTTCGATTATCCGGGCTACGGCATGTCGGAGAACAAACCCACGGAGGCGAATATGTACGCTTCCACCGAGGGGGCCTTGGCTTGGTTGAAGAACCATGGGCTAAGTGAGGACCGTTTGGTAATGTATGGATTTTCCTTGGGAAGTGCGCCGGTATGTGAAGTAGCGGGGAATTCTGATCAATTCAGTTTGCGACCGCACAAAATCGTGTTGGAGGCACCTTTTGCCTCGGCGGAAATACTGATACAGGACGGTGGCTTGTTGAGCATGCCGGGCAGTTTTTTGGTGGATTTGAAAATAGACAACGCGACAGAAATTAAGAAAGTCACGGTACCGCTGCTTTGGATACACGGAGAAAGCGACGCGTTTTTAACCATGGCACACCACGGACAGTTGGTCTACGACCATAAGCCTGAGCCGAAGCAGCACTTATTGGTACCGGGGGGTGAGCACGAAACCACGCCTTATGTGCTGGGCTATGCGGAATATTTAAGCCGCTTGTTGGCGTTTATTGCAGGATGAGGCAGCGTAATAAGAACACGAAATGGCTCTTTTTTGTCGATAAAGGAGGATTAGAGTGCTCTGAATTGTATTTTTAATTTGCCTGTAACGTTTTGCAAGCAGGCTCTAGGCCCACTTTTCACAAGATCGTTTCTCCGAAGATAAACTTAATCTTTAATACTATTTGTTGTTTCGAATAAGGAACCGGGCTGTAGTTTGCTTGCTGTTATAGGGCGGATTAATTAAGAAATGGCTTTTAATAGTTTTTTAAGATCCTGGCGATTATCCCAAAAAGCCATAACGATTATTTGATCAGGAGTGAAATTATAATATAGACTGAAATGCCCCATTGCAGATTCCCTTACGTCATTCATTTCAGTTTCCTTGAATGCTTCAGGATTTCTGGAAATCACTTTAAGATGCTTTGCGGTAATTTCAATCAACTTCTCCGCATACGTTTTGTTCTTATTCCTTTCTATCCAATATCTTAAAATGTCACGACGCTGTTTGGCAGCGGTTTCAGTCCAGACTATTTTCCTTTTAGCCATTCAAGGTCCTTTTTGTCTAAATCATTTTGAGATATTGTTCGACCATTTTGAATGTCAGCTTCACTCATTTCGAGCATCAACTTTTGCTCTTCAGTTAATTTGATTTTTTCATTCGCAATTGCACTATTATCCACCAAACGAAGCAAAGCCATCAAATAATCTTTATCTGATATTGCAAGTAGTTTGTCAATAATTCCATTTCTAATTACATCAACTTGAGCCATTTCTTTTTTATTTCTACTAAGTTAATACTTTGGTCTAGTTTTTCCAAATGCCCATAACGGTTTGCAGATTTGCGTAGTGGCGGATTTCGGAGCACACCGCGAAGCAGCCACGAAGTGAAAACTGCCTGCCAGCACTGAACTTGATACGAAGCACAAAGCTTGATTTAACCACTGAACCGCCACTTTTGGGTAGGTGCTGTTATGGGCTGGTTTCATTTCTTAATTACTTTTATAACTTGTTTCAAATTCCCTCCGATAATTAAAAAGTAAACACCTTCAGGTAATTCAGCCATATCGATATTTGATATTTTTGAATTTAGTTTCCC
>CANMUN010000018.1 GCA_947500875.1 Flavobacteriales bacterium
ACCTCTTTACCTTCTGGAAACGGTTCGTATTTTTCGGTGGATGGATTAACGATTACTTTATCCACTCCCGCGCCATGCAACGCAGGCAATACTGCCCCAGCCTTAAGCCAAGCAACGGCTTGCATATCCGGAACCTTCAATTTAACAACGATCAACGCCAGTAATTCCCCAGCAGGAACGGTACTTGCGTGGTTTTCCAGCAGTACGCCCAGTGCAGCCAATGTGATTGCAAGTCCTACGAATGTTACCGCAGGAACCTACTACGCCGCGTTCTACGATGCCGTGAACAACTGTTATAGTCCTACCAGTTCTGTTACACTAAACCCAAACCCTATCGCGAGTTTCTCCAGCGTAGAAGCGTGTTTGGGGCTTCCGACCCAATTCAACGAGAATTCTACAGTTTCCACCGGAAGCATCGCGCAGTGGACGTGGGATTTTGGCGACCAAGGGAGCTCCAGCCAACAAAACCCATCGCACACGTATGCCTCGCAAAATACGTACAACGTTACCTTAACCGTGGTTAGCAACCTCGGATGTTCGGATGTATTCACCGCCACGAGCAGTGTCATCGCGAGTCCAACAGCGAGTTTTTTGTACAGCCCAAGCGAACCTTCAATTTTTAACCCAACGGTGAATTTTTACAACACTTCGAGTGCGGGCAATATTACTTGGAATTTTGGGGACGGTCAAACCTCTTCTGAAGAAAATCCTATCCACACGTATTCTTCTTCGCAAGGAAGTTACACGGTTACGCTCACGATTGGTTCGGGTTCGTGCACGGATACAGCGAGTGCGACGGTGGTAGTGCAAGACAATCTGATCTATTATGTTCCCAACACCTTTACGCCGGACGGGGATATTTTCAACCAGACTTTCAAGCCGGTATTCACTTCAGGATTCGATCCTTACAACTACAGTTTAATGATTTTTGACCGTTGGGGAGAATTGATCTTTGAATCGAGGAACACCCAAGTTGGTTGGGATGGAACCTACAACAATCATATCGCGCAAGAGGGGGTATACACGTGGCGCATTCAATTTAAATTGCTCGAAGGCGACGACCGACGCGAGATTTTTGGTACGGTATTGAGTATACGGTAGAGCGTTCCTTGGTTGATAAAACTAATCAATCCATTTTCCTGTGGAAGGATCGTACACATAGCAATCCTTAAAAGGATATTTAGAACCAAAAATAGCGACGCAATGAATTTCCAAAGTACAATCGTTGGATACCTCGTTGTATTCCAACACTTCAATATTGGTTGAGAAATATCCGATTTCTTGAAAATTGCAACACGTCATACTTACCATGATATGATAATGCATTGGAGAATTTATAAATTGATGCAGGATGTGTTTTGCAATATTGAATTCCAATAAACTATCGTTTTGGAAATTATAACCATAAGACCAGCAAATGATTTCGCCAGTGTATTCATACATTAATTGATTGTGTAATAATTTAGGATTGTTCTGGTCTTTAATGCTAACCTTTTCTGACATGAATTTTTCAAATCTGTCAATAGGGTTCTCGTAACCAGCAGTTTTGTTTTGATGGCTAACAATATCGTTGTGCACTAAGTACTTCACCTGAAAATCCGCAGCCTTTTTGCAATCCATATTCACCTTTCTAGGTTTGGTTGAATCTCTTTCTTGATTATGTAGATCGAAACATAATTTTTCAACCTTTGAATTATTAATCTGAGGTTGACAAAATAAGCTATTCGAAAACATGAAGAGCAAAATGGAAAAGCGATGCATAATTCATTTATTGGAACAAACCGTTTTTCATTGAATCGTTACTCGTACCATGGAATATTGAAATTAAGGTCAAATCAATTATTCACTTTCCGTTAGCGAAATCCCAACAAAACCATCAAAAAGCAAGCGTTCGTAAATTATGGGATTACTCGCTTTCGCTCGTGAACCCGAAAAGGGGTATGCTTCAAAACAATCAAAAAGCAAGCTTGCTCCAGCAGTCGCAACCTTTCTTTTTTGCTTTTTTACGATGTAAAAGCAAGCTTTTCCACCGTTCTAAAAGCAAAAAAGCCAGCCTTTCGGCTAGCTGTTTAATTGTTTTGGCGGAGAGTGAGGGATTCGAACCCCCGGAACCTCGCGGTTCAACGGTTTTCAAGACCGCCGCAATCGACCACTCTGCCAACTCTCCGCGGCAAAAGTAATGATTGTTCCCGTATTTACAAGACCTTTGGTAATGAAAATTTAATTTCTCAAGTTATGTCGTAATTGCTTTATGACCTTTTTGGGTTTATCCAAAGGCGTGAAGCAAAATATACGTGGGGAAAACTCAGCGCCGCAAGAAAAATAAAGACCTGTCCCCAAGTAAGGGGTACTACCGTTAAAACGGCCAATAACATGAGTAAAGATCCCAAAGTGAATGGCCACGCTTTTAACCATAAATGTTGATGGGTAAGGCCTAATCCAACCTGCAACTGTTGCCAACCGTGGAGGCTGTGTTGAAATATGAAAAACGCTCCAAATGCAGGGATTAAAGGGATTTTAGTTAGCACCAACAGCGCCAAAACGCTTCCAATAAGACCAATCCTTGGCATTATTCGCACAAATAACAAGCCGCCAAGTCCAATCCAAAGATTGGTCAAAAAATACGGCACAATGAATGAATCGGGAAAAGGAATGTCCATTTCAACAAGAACCCGGATAACCTCTACATCATGACTTAAGAGCAAAGCACCTAAATAATAGACTCCCCACAGGAATCCCCAGCGCAATTTCGTGCGATCCCAAAAAGCGAAGTCCGTCATTCCAAAATGCCAAGCAGAAAAGGTCAAAAAGAACAATAAACCCAACCAAGGTAATAGAAAGAACAATCCAAAGACCAAAGCTCCCATAGCAATGTATCCTGCCATATAACCCAGGATTTTCCTTCCAGATGGTTGATCAAGCACCACCAAATGATCCAAGGCCCCATGAGGTATTCCCACCGCCAACATTCCCACTCCTAAAGTGCCATAAAGCACCTCGCGCTGACCCAAGGTATGCATCAACAAAGACCATAAAGCAAGCCACAAAACCCAGGGTACTTTTTTAAGATTCAAAAAAAACCGCCATCGAAAATCTCGAAAAGCTGCCTTCAAGAACAGCCCAAGGGGTAAACTCAGCAAGACCCTTAATTCGTCGGTTAGGCCAGTACGCTCATCCAGAAATCGAAGGACCCGTGCCATGGGATTGCGCTGAAACAACTGCTGAAACACTGCGCTTCCTTTCTCCGGCATGTCTCGAAGAATTTGCAGCAACAACCGATCGTAATATTCAAAACGCCCAATTTTTATGGGGGCGGCCGTGTTTTGGTGGAGCAATGCCTCCACCAAGCACTCAGCATGCTTTAAAGAACGATCAAACGAATACCCCGTGCTCGGCTTCAGCCTTCCCGCACGTTCTCCGGTATTCATGCAGTGGCGAGAGGACTCCTTCACATCGATTGCACCGATGAACATCGGGATCCGTCCCTGCTCCCTTTCCAAAATGTTGAAGTTCAACGAACGCTCCTCCAAATATCGGTGCAGCGCTCGTTCAGCCTGATCCTCTGGAATCGGAAGTTCACCGAAACGCGTGATTTCCACTAATGCACGGCGTTCGTTGAAGGGAAGTACGTACATGAACTGCGTCGCTCCCTCCTGCTCCACGTTGAAATCCATCATCGTAAAACAACTCGGGTCAAAAGCGCTCCCTTCTGTCTGAATTTCCCATCCGTAAAAACTTTGCCACAACCGAGCTTCCGATCGGTGCGGAGGAGAGTATTCAGGTGGACGGTTGTCGAATACCTTCAAAGACCGAAAGGTGCGGCCATTCAACAGAAGTTGGGTGGATTCTTCCATCATTGACACACATCCCTCAAAACGCTCTTCGATGTGCAGGGCTTGTTCCCGCTCCAAAAGCTTGATCACCGATTCATTTAGCGTAAGTCCGGAGATCCGAAAATACGGCAAGGTTTCCAAGCTTTGAATGCTGTTTCCAACGTTGACATGCTTCCATTCATGTTCGATTAACCCGGATAAAAAGCTGTTATGAACCTTTTGAGGCTCCATCCAGAAACAAAAGGTGCGATCGTTTTGACGTTTATTCGCAGGCTCAATCACCAAAATCCGTTTGCCCTCAAGCAAGCCATGTTCCTCAAGTTGCAGCACCACCAATGCATTTCCACATCCTAAACCGATGAATGCATAATCAAAGATGTCATGGGATGTAAAACTCATTCGGTTTCAGACGGTTGATGAACATTAGGATGCTAATAACCCGTTAATATACTATTTGTTTTACAAGTTTTTATGGTCAACCCAGAAATTCACCCATACTGAATACGAATACGTGGATGAATTTGCGCTAAGATTACTTTGATGGGAAACGTTGTAACCATACAGCACACAAATTTCCAAAATACTAATGCCTTTCGATCCAATCGTAACCAAAAAAAACCATCGACGTTATGGAAGTCATGAAGATAACAGCCTCCCTTTACCTTTCCCTTGCGGCCTTAGGAATGAACGCACAGACATACGAGATCCTAAAGCATTCGCAACCCATCAACATTGTGGAGTTGCCGCAACTCAATTCCGAAGATCGGGAATGCAATATCAGCTTGTTGCCCAACGGGAATTCGTTGTTCTTCATGAGCCATCGCGCTAGTAGCGGGGGCTCAGGAGGCAGCGGTGATATTTTTCAAAGCGACTTCGTAAACGGAGCTTGGCAGGCCCCAGTTGCGTTAGCGTCGATTAATACGTTTTCTGGTGAAGATGAACCCACCTTCAGCAGCGACGGCACGGAAATGTATTATCAAAGTTGGGCAGGCGACTGGAGATCCATGGGAGGACCTTATTACCGGGCTGAAAAACGCAACGGAACTTGGATGAAAACCGGGAGTATGGGGGCCAATATCAATCGTTTTTTCAGTATGCAATCCCAAGCCAACTTCGGATTTGGCACGGACGGAATGGCCGTATCCGCCGATGGAAAATTGTTCATTGTAGCTTGCGGGCCGAATTATAATGGCCCCATGGATTTGTACTACAGCGTAAAGCAGCAGGGTGAATGGAGTTTTCCTCAAATCATGGGAGTATCAACGCAAGGAGACGAGCGATCCGTTTTTATTGCCGCGGATAACCGTACGATTTATTTCAGCAGCGACGGAATGGGGGGCTATGGTGGGCTAGATATTTTCAAAGTACAAATCGAAGCGAATGGAAAATTGGGGGAACCTATAAACATTGGGGCTCCATTCAACACGCAGGCGGACGACATGGGATTTGTGGCCTCGGCCGATGGTAAATCGGCGTTTTTCATCCGCAACCTCGACATCTATTTCGCCGATATTTCGGCCTTAACGGAAAAAATCAAACCCATCGACCCTGCGCCAAGCACTACCAAAGAACTTCCTCCGCCATTAAAAGCCGAGCCAAAACCCACCCCTATTACCCTGTACTTTGACCACGACCAAGCCAATCCAACGGCTGAAGAATTGAAAAAACTCGGCGACGTTTCCCAATCCTCCGTGTTAAACCTTCACGGTTACTGCGATTCGGACGGCTCCTCCAGTTACAACTACGAACTAGCTAAAAAACGCTGTGAAAACGTCAAAGAAAAACTCCTGCAATTGGGCATCCCTGCGGAAAATCTGCGAATGCACATTCACGGAGAAACCATGCCTTCAGCAAGCAATCAAACCGAGGAAGGCAAAGCGCTTAACCGTAAGGTAGAAGTAAGAATGGATTAAACCTAGTCACCGACGACAAACACCTTACGAGTGGTGCCATCGGAATACCGTTCGAAAACCAATTGATTGGATTTCTTTTGCGTCAAATTCCCGTAGATGTCGTAAACACCAATTAGGATTTTATTGCCTAAACCGATGGTTTCGATGCCTGCATTGGGAGCATAAACCCAGTGTTCTTGCAAACGAGTATTACTTTCATCAATTCCTGTGACATAATGCAGGGCAGTTCCCGTAGATAAAGCAACCCCTCCCTTTCTACCTTGTGCTGGAATTCCAGGTAGTGCCACCCATTCATTGGTCTGTTCGTTGTACTTCCACAAATCGTTGTGCGAACTCCCTAAACCATCGATTCCAAAACCCGCGTAAACCCCATCGCTTAATGCGAATAAAGCAGCGTGGCTTCTTCCCAAACTTGGAAAGGGGGCTAAAGAATCCCACATGAGCGTTAAGGGGTCATAGGAGTAAAAACCCTTTGTAAATTGGTTGTTTTCGTCGCGCCCGAACATCACAAATCCAAGACCGTTAAAGGTGCACGACGAAGCTCTCCAAAGATTACCGTAGGGAAAATCCATTTCTTGATTCCATTGCAATGTCGAGGTATTGAAAGACCAAAACTCATGATTCGCGGCGGATATGCTGCTTTTTCCTCCCATCAAAAAAACCGTGTTACCGATGGAAAAGGCGGCACAACCGGAACGGCCATAGGACGGAAGGGTATCCACGAAGATCCAAAGATTGGCTACGGGATCCAATAACCACAGGTCGTTTAAATAAGAAACGCCATTGTACCCCCCGAAAACATACCCAGAACCGTTCACTGAAAAACCGGCAGCATATTGCCTTTCTGCTCCGCTTGGAAGAGAAGCTTTATTGCTCCAAGTGTTGGAAGTAAGATTGAACGCATAAAAATCGGATAAAGGCGCCCACCAAGGACTTAAACCCGAACCAACCAATAGTTCATTGCCAACAACGAATCCTGTTGCATCATCGCGTTCAACACCGGGAAACGAAGGAAGCACTTGCCAATTTTGAGCATAAAAGCCACAAACACGAAGTATAAAAACACTGAAAAATATTCCAATTCTCACGCGCTGTTATCGTTGAAAAGCGGCATTTATTGCCTAAAATTTAAATCTTTTCCACTTAAGCCTTCTTGACGAACTCCGATTTCAAGGCCATCGAACCAAAGCCGTCTATTTTACAATCAATGTTATGATCACCGTATGCCAAGCGAATGTTCTTCACCTTGGTGCCCGCTTTAACAGCTTTCGGAGCTCCTTTCACCGGTAAGTCTTTTACAACAACAACGGTATCACCGTTATGCAGCCTGGCTCCTAATGCATCCATTACGATTAACTCATCGCTCTGCGATACTTCAACATGCGTCCATTCGAACGAGCATTCCGGACAGGTAAATGCATTCTCATTCCCTTCGTAGCCATAGGGACATTGGCAGGCTGGGCATTCCCTCATCGTTTCAGGCATAATCCTGGGTTTGTAGATTGTTTATACTTCTAATCCTCCGCCAATACGACCAAGAAATCATCCACAGACAGAGCGATTTTTTGGTCTTTCAAAGGATTTAACTTAACTCCAAAATTCTCAGCAACAGCATCTTTTTTACCCATAATCCGGTAACCAATCGCTGTTTCGTTATATTGCAAAGCCCTTTCAGCCAAATCGTAAAAATTAAGTTCCTCTCCTTCCGACCAGTATCTGTTAATGGGTTTCAAATAAATCTCCGAACCATCGGAATCAAAAAGCATATCGAAAACCGTTTTCAAATCCTTGTTTTCTGCAATCTGGGAAATAATCAAGCTGCTGATGTTTTCTCCGACAATGAAATCATCCGCCTTGGCAACAATCCCAATTTCTCGGTTTCGCAAATCCCTCATTTCCGAAACGATGCTCAAGTCTTTGTTCGAACGTTCACCTATGTTTCTTAAATGTAAGAGGCAAACCAAGGTTCGGGCATCGCTGCTTTGAATGTTTCCTGTTCGGTTACTCATGAGGATGATGTGATCAAAGGTCTCGGGTTGGATGTTATCCAAGTTCCTGCGATTCGTAATTTCACCCTTAACCTGAGACAACATCAGATTGGCGAATTCTGTTGGATTAATATCGATGGGAGTTTCGTTCAATATGACCAATTCCGATCCATTGGCTACATAACTGTTCAATTCAGCCACAATCCTGAAACCTGTTTCATTCCAACCTAAAACAAGTATCCGTTCAGCTCCCTTCATTTCGGTTTGTTTTTGCTTAAATGCCGAAGGATCTTGTAGGCCTTTTTTACCGTTTCCGTCCAAAATTACCGTATCATCGTCGCGCGAAATGGCCACGACTTGATCGCCGGCCATGATGGGTTCATCGTTGTTAGGGTTGAGTAAGAATCCTTTTCGTTTGGTATTTAAGCCCATTACAGCCGATGAATTGTAGGCGAGAACCGCATCTTTGTAACTCTTCCCAACCAGTTGAGGTTCTTCCTGAAAATAAATCTCATCGCCCTCGAAGCGCAGCAAATCGGTGTAAATCACCGCTAATCCGGATTGACGGCACGTTTGAGCCGTAATGCGGGCAATTAAATCGGATGTAAAAAGAAAGGTAGCCTCGCCCTGTCCAACCAATTCAGCCGCCTCCAAATGAGTTTCATCCTTGATTTCTGCAACAATGTGAAATGCCTCTTTTTTGCGAAAACTGCTATTCGTCAACGACATGACGGTTTTGATCACTTGGATGTCTGCTTCATCTTCATCAGGACTCAGGACGATTATATTCCGTGCACCATTCGGATTAACAATTTGCACCTCCGCAGAAATCATGGGATTTCCGCTTCGCACCACCAATTTCGTGTTTTTCAAATCCCCCAAATTTTCACGCAGCGCATCCTCCATTTCTACTTTATCCCTATCCGCAAAAACGACAATCACCGGTTTCCTTAGATTTTCATTGGCCACCATGATTTGTTCAATAATCGAAAATATACTGTTCGACCAGCCCAAAATAAGGGTGTGCTTCGTTTCCAAT
This sequence comes from Flavobacteriales bacterium, assembly GCA_947500875.1. Classification (GTDB taxonomy): domain Bacteria; phylum Bacteroidota; class Bacteroidia; order Flavobacteriales_D; family Crocinitomicaceae; genus UBA952. Next base: position 8,774 of record CANMUN010000018.1, read on the forward strand.
ACGCGCGATTTTCCTTTGCGAAAATTTTCAATTTTAGCATCAATTGCAGCAGAAATAATCCCTATAAGAATGGAAATCATAAAGATGCCAACCAAGGTTGCTACAAACCTTACCGCCCGAAAAGCCCAACCTTCGTCGCCCCCCATTGTACCGGAATCTAAGGTTGCCATTAAACTTTGCCAAGCCCCTTCGATGAACGATAAACCACTCTGAGCCTCGGGATCTGCCCTAATGCCAAAAATTACGATGACCAATCCCAACAAAAGGATGGTAACAAGGGACATCATGGCTAACCATCGAATTACGCCGAATGGTCCTGAAGTAAAAGTAATTTCAAAGTAGTAGCGAAACCGTTCTTTCCAAGTATATTTCATCGTTTATAGGGTTAAAATTCATTTTCATTTACCGTTGATTTTCCCATGCTTCTTGGCTAAACAGGACCGTACCCTTAAAAACGGATACCACCTCTTTTGCCGCATTGGTAACCAACACTTCGTACCTTCCCACGGTCTTACCTCGGCTGATTTCCCTCGATTCAGCCGTTAATACCTCCCCCAAAAGCACCTTTTTTACATGCGAAATGGAGGTTTCAATGCTCATTGCAATTCGACCGTGTGTATTGGAGGCAAATGCCATGGTTGAATCCGAAAGGGAATACGTAATTCCACCGTGGGCAATGCCGAAACCGTTGGTCATCGAATCATTCACCCGCAATCGCAGTACGCATCGCCCTGCGTCAATCTCCAACAATTCCATTCCCAAGGCGCAGGTAAAGGCATCTTTTACCCACATGCGCTGGACAATTTCATCCGGTTTCAACTTCATCCCAATTCTGCCAAATTAAAAGCACTCTCCAAGCGAACACCGCGATCGCTATGGGTTAAGGTACAGCATTCGTTAACGCTGTCATGCTCTAAAAACAAAACGTATTGGTTGTCAGCCGCTTTTTGTAAAAAACGCTCCTTTTCCACAAGTGTTTGAAGGGGACGAGTATCGTATCCCATTACGTAAGGCAATGGAATATGTCCAATGCTGGGCAATAAATCAGCCATAAACACAAGGGTTCTTCCTTGGTACTGTATGTGAGGAATCATCATGCTGTCGGTATGTCCGTCAACAAATAACATATCAACCCCGGGAAAAACTCCTTCCGAATAATCCCCGTTCCTTTGAATGAACTTCAGTTGGCCGCTTTCTTGAATCGGCAAAATATTATCGGCAAGAAACGAAGCTTTTTCGCGTGGATTGGGCACCGTAGCCCAAGCCCAATGATGTTCGTTGCTCCAATAGGTAGCATTTTTAAAAACGGGTCTGAAACCATTTTTTGCATCATTCCAGGCAATTGCACCCCCGCAATGGTCGAAATGCAAATGCGTTAACACGACATCGGTAATGTCATCCGGATGAAAACCAAGGTTGTTCAAACTTGACGTAAGACTTGCATTTCCGTGTAAAAAATAATGCGAAAAAAACTTCTCACTTTGCTTGTCTCCAATACCGCAATCCATTAAAATTAATCGAGGGCCGTCTTCCATGAGCAAGCAACGCAAGGCCCAGGTGCACAGGTTATTTTCATCCGCTGGATTGGTTTTCTGCCAGAGCGATTTGGGAACCACACCGAACATAGCACCTCCGTCCAGTTTAAAAAAGCCCGTATCAACAACGTGTAATTTCATGATTTCTTTTTAGGACTTACGTTTGCCTTGATTTGTAAAACCGTGATTCCCGGATCCGTGTTGGTCATGACCGTGACGGTTTTTTGTTCAAGACCAATTTGATGTTCCTTCGGGTGAAACCTTACTTCAATTTGGCTTGTATCCCCCGGAGCAATGGGATTTTTATTCCAGGTAGGAACGGTGCAACCGCAGGAAGTTTTAACATCGTAGATGCGTAAAGGTTTTTGTCCAGTATTGCGGAATGAAAAGAACGTGCTATAATCCGCATCCGCTGTTATTTTTCCGTAATCGTGAACGGTTCTTGAAAACGCAATCTTCGTAGTATTTTTCGCACGCTCTTGTTCTTCTACCTCCACGGATTTTAAAGATTCTTTTAGCTGCTGCTCATTTTCTTCATTCGCAACAATGCTCGACTTGAATTCGCTTTTAGGAGAGGGGTTAGAACATCCCAAAACCGTAAATAACGCAACGAATAATCCTATTTTCTTCATGACATCTATCGTGGTTTAAAGATAAAAAAAATCCCGATGAACTGAATCAACGGGATTCGCAATCTTACCAAGGGAGGAAGACGGGTCTCGAACCCGCGACCTTCGGAACCACAATCCGACGCTCTAACCAACTGAGCTACAACCTCCGTTTCAGGGGCACAAAGGTATAATAAATTTTTATTTTTTAAACGCCTTCTCACGCCTTTTCGCATTAAAGGTTTCCGATAAAATACAACTGGGCAAATTTCGTTTACTTTTGCTTTGTGAAATATTGGTTGATTTTCGCGTGTTGCTGCGTTGGCCTATGGTGCTTAGGTCAAAAGGTTACCCTAACCGGAAAATGCATCGACAAAAAAGGATCGCCAATGCCTGGAGTCCGCGTCACGGAAAAAAACGGCAAGGTTTCCTCAGCGCTTACCGGTGCCGACGGATGTTTCAGTTTGGATTCCAAATACGAGGATACGCTAGAAATCTTGTTCACCTTTGAATCTTTCGTACAAGAGATGAAAGTAGTCGTCAGCGAAGGACCGGTTCAAAGCCTTCCAGCCGTATTATTCCAACTTCAAATGAAGGAGACCGTGATTGTGCAGCGGATAAAAGAAGACCCTTTTAATTTGATTGAACTCCCGAAAATTGATTTATTGCAAATGATATCGGTTGAAAAATACCTTACCCTGACGCAACCTGCTACCTCTAACAATGAACTCACCTCTAATTACAACGTGCGCGGGGGAAACTACGACGAAAACCTGGTATACGTGAATGGTTTTCTGGTGTATCGTCCTTTCCTTACCCGTTCAGGTCAACAAGAAGGAATGAGTTTCATTCATTCGGCTTTGGTCGAATCCGTCAAATTTTCTGCGGGAGGGTTCGATGCTCAATATGGGGATCGACTCAGTTCGGTACTGGATATTACGTACAATAAACCAACCACTTTCAAAAGCACCGTTGCCTTAGGTTTGCTCAGCGAGGAAGGACATATCGAGGGATTATTCGGCAAGCGATTCACCTACTTGGCAGGAGCGAGGTATCGCGCTAATGGCTATTTATTAAATTCCCTACCTACGAAAGGCGCCTACAATCCCGTGTTCAGCGACGGACAATTCCTTGGAACTTATACTATAAATCCAAAACTAACGTGGTCGCTTTTAGCGCATTATTCTTCCAACAACTACCGTTTTGCCCCTCAAACTTCCAATACAGATTTCGGTACCTCGAATGAAGCTTATTCTTTCCGCATCTATTTCGATGGACAGGAAAGCACCCGATTTCAAACGGGAATGGTTGGAACTAAATTGCATTACACCCCCGACGATCGGACCCAATTGGATTTCTTTCTAACAGGCTTTCAATCCGATGAGCGGGAATACTTTGACATTCAAGGGCAATATTATATCAATGAATTGGAAACCGACCCCTCCAAGGAAGAATACGGCGATTCCATTGCAGTATTAGGAATAGGCACTTTTTTAAACCATGCCCGAAATCGACTGAACGCACAAATCATCAACATTTACCACGAAGGGTCGCATCAATTCAGGGCAGATTACGTAGATTTTTACCAAACCCGTTTCGTGGTATCTCAACTAAAATGGGGTATCGGATATGAATACGATCGATTCAATGACGTATTGAGTGAATGGAAAATGATTGATTCGGCAGGTTACAGTGTGCCACAAGGTTTTCCTTCCGAAGTGGAGCTGTTTGAAACCATTAAGAGCAAATTAAACCTCGAAAACTTCAAAGCAACGGGATATGTACAGTGGAACTACAGCCGTTCAAAAAAGCGTTTTCAAGAAAGGGTTGTTCTCACGCAAAAAATTAAAGAACACGGGGTTAAGCGAAAAATCACGGTCGCTGAAACCCTTCGAGAAAGCACTTCTAAATGGGCTTTTTCCCTTGGTACAAGGGGCGGTTATACCCAAGTTAACAATGAGTTATATGTTACACCTCGAGCTTCTATCAGTTATTTTCCAAGAGCCTACATGGTAAAAAACAACCGCATCGTACGAAGAAATTTAAGCTATCGGTTATCCGTTGGAACGTACTATCAACCGCCGTTTTACCGGGAATTCAGAACCTACAATGGCAATTTGAATACGCAGGTTCAATCCCAAAAATCCATGCACGCGGTTTTGGGCACCGATGTCTATTTTAACCTTTGGAAACGCGATAAACCCTTTAAATTTTCCGGAGAAGTATTTTACAAATATTTGTGGGATGTCAACCCCTACGAAATTGAAAACGTTCGCACCCGTTATTATGCAAACAACGAAGCTGTGGCCTACGCAACAGGGTTAGATTTTAACATCCACGGAGAATTTGTTCCCGGCATTGAGTCTTTTTTTAAAGTAGGCGTAATGCAAACAAGGGAGAACTTGCTATACGATTCTTACAAAGAATATTACAATGCGTCCGGCGAAAAAATCATTTTTGGCTACAGCCAAGACCAAATCGTAGTAGACAGTGCCACCTTCTTCCCCGGATTCATTCCCCGTCCAACCGATCAACTTCTAACCGCGGGTGCCTTGGTGCAAGACCAGATGCCGGGGCTCGAAAACTTCACCGTTCAGATGGGCCTTCAATACGGAGCTCCACTGCCCTATGGGCCGCCGGGAGAAGACCGTTACAGGGATATTTTACGGATGAAAGCCTATTTCAGGGTTGACTTAGGATTCAGCTATAACCTCGTTACCAAAAAACCAGGATGGTGGCAACAACACGTCTCAGAATCGATGCTGTCGCTCGAGGTGTTTAATTTGCTTGGGGTGAATAATGTCCTGTCAAAGCAATGGATACAAGACGTTGAAGGAAAGTATTACAGCATCCCCAACTACCTTACTCAGCGCCGGGTGAATTTGAAGTTCATTTGCCGATTTAAGTAGCCGAAAATAAAAACTTATTCGGGGAAATCAACTGGGTTTTAACGGCATACATTACAATTCCCGCGGTATTTTTTACCCCCAACTTATTCAGGATGTTCTTTCGATGGGTATTAACCGTGTGCTTGCTCAAAAAAAGTTGGTCGGCAATTTGATCGTTCGTATAACCTTCTGCAATGAGGATAATGATTTCATTTTCTCGATCGGTCATGACCAAAGGGTCGCAGGTTAGCGCTCCTGCATCTAAATCATCCGGGTTGAGATTCGCCTTGTTAATCGTATCTAAAATCTTCCCGCAGAAAAACTTATTACCGTCGGCCGTTTCATTCACCGCATCCGCAATTTCCATCAAACTGCAGTCTTTTTTAATGTAACTCATGATCCCTCCGCGCAATGCATCAACCAGGGTTTGCGCCGATTGCAAATACGTAAGGCCAATAAAACGCAGTTCGGGATTCAATCGTAAGCTGGATGCAATGTCATTGATGTCAAACCCAGGTGCCGTATAATCAATGATCACCAACGCTTTTCTAATGCACGAAACCGTTTTTCGAAGTTCCTCTGAATTCTCTACTTCCATGAGCTCCGTCACGCGCTCATGACCGGAAAGCGTAGTTCGGAGTCCTGCGCGCAATAATTCGTTGCTGTCGGCGATGATTACCTTCACTTATTTAGAATGATTTTAAACAAAGATACATCAGACGACCGATATGTTGCGAGTAATTCTCAAAAAAAAATCAACACGCTATTCACAAAGCCGATGACTTGACGCTCAATTGAGCCTATCTTTGCGGTATGACAACGCACCTAACCCGGGATATTTCAAAAATTGCCGAAGCACTGAGGTTCGGTCAAACGGTGGGAATTCCAACGGAAACCGTGTATGGCTTAGCAGCTAACGCATTAAACGAACAGGCAGTAGCTTCAATTTTCAGCATAAAAGGGCGACCTACCAGCAATCCCCTAATTTTACATTTTTACAACCTCGAACAGGCCCGACCCTACATGGAAGAATTTCAGGAAGAACTGTACCTTCTTGAACAACACTTTTGCCCGGGTCCTATCACGTTTCTCGTAGCCAAAACTCCGCGGGTTCCAGAGATCATTACTGCCGGTTTACCCAGGGTCGCTGTACGATTTCCCTCGCATCCGATGCTTCGGACCCTCCTTGCCGAGCTTGATTTCCCCCTAGCGGCGCCGAGTGCCAATAAATACGGTGCAGTCAGTCCAACGCAAGCATTGCAAGTGAAAGAACAGCTGAATGGTCTGATTCCTTTTGTTTTGGATGGTGGACCTTGCAGCTTTGGACTGGAATCAACCATTGTTGGGGTTGAAGGCCAAAAAGTGGTCATTTACCGCCTTGGGAGCATCCCGTTGGACGATATTTCGGTCGTTCTCGGCTACATCCCTGAAATCAAAAATCAAACGAGTGCATCTCCCTTAGCCCCAGGCATGGTTAAATTCCATTACGCACCGAACACACCGTTAAAATATTTCGATGCATCCGTCCGGGCGAAAGAAGGCATTGGTTATTTGTTCTATCAAAACATACCCGATGGCTTTCCACACCTGCAATGTACCGTGCTGAGTCAAGGAGGAGATTTGCGAGAAGTTGCCCGAAATCTATACCGATCTTTAATTGAAATGGATGCCAAGGGATTCCAGCAACTGTACATCGAAAAACCCGAGCCGATGGGGATAGGGTTAACGCTCTTGGATCGGTTGAACAGGGCAACCGCCAAATTTCAATAGCAAAAAAAAACCACTCGCTGGGAGTGGTTTACTTTTAGTTACCTAAGCTTATTTCATCGTTCTACCGAAACGGTTCTTGAATTTATCAATTCGACCCGCCGTATCCACAAACTGAGCAATGCCCGTAAAGAAAGGATGCGACTTATGGGAAATATCCAACTTCACAAGAGGATACTCATTACCGTCTTCCCATTGAATGGTTTCTTTGGTGGGAGCGCACGAGGGACATAAAAAAGCGTATTCGTTGGACATGTCCTTAAATACAACTAGTCGGTAATCATCTGGGTGGATGTCTTTCTTCATAATGCCAAAATTGGAGTGCAAAGATAATCGTAAATTGTTAAATCACAAACCAAGTTCAATAAATAAACTACAAACTAACAAAAAAACGCTGAAAACTCTTCACAATTCTTCAAATCAACGCATCGGTTTTACTTATTTTTAACCCATTTCCCATATACCATGAAATTCGCTCAACCTATTTCGCTTAAGGACCTTGGTCATTTGACTCAATGTGTAATTCGCGGCAATGAGCGAATGATGGTTGAGGGCATCAACGAAATCCATCGAGTGGTTCCGGGAGATGTCGTTTTTGTGGATCACCCGAAGTACTATGAAAAAGCCCTGCAATCCGACGCCAGCGTCGTGATTATCGATAAAGAAGTTCCGTGTCCCGAAGGAAAAGGACTGATGGTTTCCGAGAATCCTTTTCAGGTTTTCAATACGATTGCTGCCCATTTTTATGCATTACGCCCTATGACTCCTACGGATCATTCGTTGGCCGCGAAACATCCTGACGTGTATTTTGGTCAAAACGTGCGCATCGGAGAGCGGGTAAAAATCTTCCCAGGAGCCAGAATATTGGACGACACCGAAATTGGGAACGATGTCATCATCGGATCCAATACCGTAATCGGTCATAACGCATTCTATTATAAAAAATCAAACGGTCGCTACAATCCCATGTTCAACTGCGGTAGGGTATTCATCGCGGACGGCGTTGAAATTGGTGCCAATTGTACGATCGACCGTGGGGTTACCGATACCACATTTATCGGAGAGGGAACTAAAATCGATAATCTGGTACAAATAGGACATGATACACGGGTGGGAAAAAACTGTTTGTTCGCTTCACAAGTAGGAATAGCCGGTTGTGTTGACATCGAGGATGGTGTAACCTTTTGGGGCCAAGTTGGCTGCGCAAGCGGGGTAAGAATTGGAAGCGGAACGGTTGTTTTGGCGCAAAGCGGAATTTCAAAAGACTTAGCAGGGAACACCACCTATTTTGGAAGCCCGTGCGGAGAGGTTCGGGAAAAATTCAAAGAAATGGCAGCCCTAAAACAACTGCCAGCGCTCATCAATGTGAAAAAATGAGCGAACGAACCATTGCCCACTTACAACGTCAAATAGACCTGTTTACCCTCAAGCTCAATGCGTTGCTTTCCGTAAGTTCTGCGATTAACCACCAAGAGAATTTAGGTGGAATGCTAAAGGCCTATGAATTTGTCATCAAGGAACAACTTGGATTTCGAAAACACCTCTTACTTTCCGATTACAACGGGTGGAAAGTTTTCATTAAATCCGGAACCAAGGTAAAAACGGAACTTGAAATCAACATCGAACACCTTTTGAAATTCAAAGAGCTTACCTTCATTTCTGAATCGAATTCCTCGCTATTGAACGAGTTCGAGGCCATCATTCCTGTAATACACGGGGGAAAACCACTTGCTTATTTACTGATTTCAGCCGAGGGAAAACTGAAATCCAACAACGAACACCTTGAATTTGCAAAAACTTTAACCAACCTAATTTGCGTTGCCATTGAGAACCGACGCATGGCAGAAACCATACGAGCAAAAGAAGTCATTAACCGCGACCTTGCTACCGCTTCAGAACTTCAGATGTTGTTGTTTCCATCGAACCTTCCTTCCAACCGAAAAATGGACATTTCGGCAAAATATGTGGCAAGGGATGTGATTGGAGGAGATTATTACGACTTCATCCCTCTAGGTGACGAAGAATACATCATTTGCATTGCCGATGTCTCAGGAAAAGGCATTTCAGCCGCTTTACTGATGGCCAATTTTCAAGCAACTTTAAGAACGCTTTTCCGATATCAGCGTTTTGATCTGTCTTTCCTGATAGAGGAATTGAATAAAAAGGTGATCAACAATGCTAAAGGGGAGAAATTCATTACCTTTTTTATTGGGCATTACAATGCGTACACCCGAAAACTAAAATACATCAATGCAGGACATAATCAACCGCTTTTACTGATGGGCAAAAACGTCCATTTACTTTCCGAAGGTTGCACAGGATTGGGCATCTTGGACGAATTACCCAGTTTGAAGGTTGGTAAAATTGAAGTCCCCCCCAAAAGTACTTTGGTCCTTTACACGGACGGGGTCGTGGAATTGGAAAATCCCGAAGGAGAACAATTCAGCATTGAGCAACTGATCAAAATCGTACAATCCTTCTCGTCTCTAAAGATGGAGGACATGAACAGCATTTTGTTTTCTAAACTGGACGAATGGAAAGGAGAGCTCCCTTACGGAGACGACACCGCCATTTTAAGCTGTAAATTCTTCTAAGAACTATCGAATAATGTACATTTTACCGAGACCCTTATGAAAATAAGAATCCGCGTCCGTGGATAAATGCTTCACTTCTTTCCCCGCGGAACTTACATGAACACGGTAAAGGTAAACTCCGTTTGCTAATAGATCCCCGAATTCATCCCGACCGTCCCACGCATATTCCGTAATGTTACGTCCAATTCGAATCGGTCCTAATTCGGATTCGGTGATTTCTCGAACCACCCTACCACTGATATTCATGATTTGTATCAACACTCGATCGGGGATTTCCGAACCGGTCAAGGTAAACACAAAACGCGTACTCGTACTGAACGGATTCGGATAATTCATCATTTCACTGATGGTGGATTCTTGGATGACCTTGAAGTTAATTTGATATTCAAAATCCCCGGATAAATTCCCAGAACGGTCTTGGCCCTGTACTAACAAAGTATACGTACCATCCTTCGTTAGCAAGGTTGGATAGATGATTTTAAATTTTTTATTTCCTGCATTGGCCGGAATCCAATCCATAATCGTATTTCCTTGAGCGTCCACAAACGGTATTTTTTTCATTATGCCATCAGGATCGGTTAAGTAGACCGCAAATAACGAAGTGTCGCTGTCACTGTCCATAATTAAATAAGGATTATCATCCTTGAGCGTAATTAAAATTTCACTGGTGGGTGAAACAATATCGTTGTTCAAAATATGTTCTCCGTTGAACGTAACATCCAATATAGGATTAACGTCCTCGCCTCCCACATGGAAAGCCACTTGCAAGATATTGTTGATGTGGGTTAATTCCGGTTGATCGGTTTGTGTCATGCTGGCATCTGTATAGGGATTCAACTCAACCCTTAGCCAATTCTCGCCTTTAATATTCAAGGTAGGAATGGTAATTGTATCGTACAACGACGCTCCAGGCAATAAAGGCCCTTGTCGCTCATAGGGAATCGTATGAACCGTTTGGTTAGCATCAATAACGCTGTAACTCACCTTCAGGGAATCCATGCCGTATTCACTGATGTTCCGAATATTAACCGCAAATTTCAGGGGTTGTCCCTCTTGGATGGAATCGTTTTGACCTGACCAAAAGAGTGCCGTTGAAGGATCAATCGCCGCCTCGGGTAGGGGTGCAAAAACTACATGCCAAAAATCCAATTGGGCCGGTGTTTGATTCGTGGAGTCCGTGTAGAAAGCGTTAAGCCGTGCGTAGGGGAACTGTGCAGCATTGATCAGATTGTTCAAATTAATGATGGAATCGTGTGGCGTCATTAAGGTATCAATCACATGATCCAAAGCACCAACCGCATTATACACCTGTACCCTCATGCGCGTGCTGTCCCCAGGAACAAACTCAAGGGCATCGCGTTTCCAAAAAAGCGATTGCCAATCATCCACAGGACCGATTAACGGCGTGGTTTCATAGCCAACCAGTTGAGAACCGTACACTACGGTATCCATGAAAATATCCTCAGCACCTTGCGTGAATTTCTCGACCACAAAACTCGGATTTCCCTTTTGGGTTAAAAAGATGAAGGGTTTATTCGGACGACCGGGTACGATGCTATCTGATCCCAAATTCGTAAAAGTTTGATACAAGCTCGGGGCAAAGGTATTCCACCAGTCATAACGCGTTGTCATGGGAGAATACACCAACAAATAATCACCGTTTTGGAGCACATTTTGCACTAAATTTTGAAAAGATGCCAGTTGCGCTGCGCTGTTCTGGTGGAACGTAAAATACTTCATTGCCCGTGGCTTACAATCCGAATTATCGTTCGCATTTCCGAAATTATTGTTGGGATTCACCACCATCCCATTGGGATACGTATACCGAGTTTCCCAGGGCACTAGGGTACCTTTATCCAAAATTGCAACATGGAGTTTAGGTGTAATATTACATATTTCGTATTCCTGTTGTTCACCGTTCAAAAACCAGGCATTATCGTATATCTGGGGAGCGGTTGTGGCACTTTTTACAAGGCATGAAATACCCTTTTGAATCGGAATAAACTGCCGCTGAAGTTGGGACGTGTTCAAAGCAATTCCCGTAACGGAATTATCGGTGAATTGGAAGAAATCGTCTTGACCCCAGCCTTCTTTGCCGGGGATGTATTGAAAGGATCGTTTCTTCCAAACCGGATTGGCTCCGTTCACAGCAACGCGCCAATAATATACGGTACTATCGGTAAATACCACAGGATCATTTTGGTTCGAAGAAACACGCAACCACTCGTTCCAATTCACCGACTTCACTCCACCCGTTCCCGATTTAACGGCATATCGTTTAAAACTGCTGTTGAATAAATGCGTAGTATCGATTTCAAACCGGTAGGAATTCATTGGGGCCAGTGGGTCAATGGTCGAACCAAAGACTGACAATGTATCCCGAGGGACCACCGCAAAATTCATGGGCAAAATGGGTTCAATTCCATCAACGCTGATGTTGAAGGACTTCATTACACGGTTGTTATTGACCTCATCATAAACTTCATCGTTAAAATTGGGAATGTCGGCGGAAACGGTAAACTGATTCAAACCAACACCTATCAGCGGATAAAACGGTATTTTAACGGAGATGTCTTTCTCATAATCCAAGCCAGCAATCGAAAAAACATAACTTGAATCCGAAGGAGCCCCAGGGAAATCGCGGGAAATTTCCAAGGCAAAAGTGTCAAGGATCGACTGACCTAAATTTCTCAGTTTAATGTCTACGGTTAAGGAATCGGTATTTAATGAGATATCCTGAGGCCCCAATACGATTCGTTCTGCCGTTAATTCAATTTCAGGTTTTGTATGCCAATTGATGCGAAGCATTGGATCCCCGTGCAGGGTCATTTGCTGGAACACGGATTCTGTGCTGAGCGGTTGATTTGCATTCATGACCGAATCAATCGTGTTTTTGATGTGTTCACCAAGGGTGCCTCCGTAATTGTGCAAACTGAACTGCTTATATAATTGGTACGAGTAGTCGTAAAGCGAACCCGAAAAACCGTAATTCAAGGTCCCCAAATAAGCGATTACTCCAGCGTTGGGAGTCAAAACAAATTCCTCGGATTTGGTAGGAGAACTGAAAAAAATATTCCCATTGTAGCAAGAATTGGCAATGAGCAATGGGTATCTTCCTTGGTTATTCCATTGGTCGGGATTATCGATATTAATGTCAAATCCACTTTGCGAAGAAGTGGCATGACCGAAAAAGTTCATGACACTGACCCCTTCGGAGATGCGATCGGAAATGGCCTGTAGTTGAGCAGGGGTTAACGGATTGGCTGATTGCTTTACAATGCGCGTTGTAATGCCGGCGAAACGGTCGTCCTCGGCTACATCCGCCATGGCATTCAGGTAGGTTTGAAAAATATACTGTTCGTTGGCATTTCCTCCTCCTGCAAAATGAAGTAAATGCTTCTGCCAATCTTTCGAGGCGGTATTGTAGACCCCATTCGAATCTTGGGCTAATTCGTACTCTTTTACTTTGTTAAGATACAGTGCCAATTCGGTAAGGTTGTTGGCGGCGATTCTTCCCGTTGGAATGAGCGGCGTCCACGGATCGGTTCCGGGTAAATTCGAAGTAATGCATTGGTCGCTGGAGGGTTGGCCGAAGGAAGGAATCAAGGATTTACTGTAATTAATGGCATTTTGGCGTGCGCCCGGTCCTGTTGCAAGGGTGGTGGAGACATTGGCTTCACGGATGCCCTTTCCAATTAGAAAGAGCCCCACGGGTTTATCTTGACTCAATGAATGAAGGTAATGCGCAAAGCGTCGAATGCCGTTAACGTGTTTTTTCACCCCACCGCCAAATTGATCGTACAACTCCTCCACCTGAGCCAAAATAACGTTGTAATCTCCTCCTGCTGGAGAACTTCTATAATTCGCATAATCCAACACCCCTGACTCCAGCATTTTCGGATACACCATCAATAAGGCTTTTTCAAGGTTCGGAGTGGACGCAAAATTAAAAAAAGAACCTGAAGGAGCAACAGGAATTATGGTCGGGATATCGGTTACACTGCTTCCCGACTGTACCACCAACTTTTGGGATGCGTAATTGGGATCGTTCGGAACCAACATCAACGCACTTGATCCTCCAGTTACAGCCTTCAGGAATTTAGGCGATGATCCGAAAGCAAAAACCAAGGGTGCGCCCATGCTCACCCCTGTTAAGGACAAATAGGACTTGGGTTGATTAGGGCTGTTCGGGACCAAAAACTCTGTTTTATTCGTTCCTCCCATGTTCATAGTTCTGGGGTATAGAAACGACCAAAAATTCACGCTTTGAAAATCAGTGGCCACCCCAAGATCTCCGACGATACTTACCTTAAAGTTCGTAGCACCGTTGGCAGGAAGGGGGCTTACCGGAAATTGCTTGTTGATATTGATGGCATTGTATCCGATGGTCAACGTATCCAAAAGCACCGTGTTGGCATTGCCGACGGTAAGCCTTGTGTGATGGTTGTATAAATTCGGTGAGTACGCATTGGATCCACCCACCATAACCGATCGTAGTTGAATGTTGGGTGCTCCTATTCCTGAATACAAATTGTCCAAATTCGTTGAAGCAAAATTCCACGTGTAACCGCTTGCTCCGTTTTGCATGGTATTTCCCCAACCTTCACCCGGGACAAACAGTGAACTGGCGGCTTGAGAGGTGATTTCACCTTCATTGTAGGCTTGACTGAATACTTGACTTTTCTCAAATAACACAAACGGTGCGACTTGATATGGCGTAAAATCGATGTCCGTCTCTTCTGTAAATCGTAATCCGGGACTGCCGTTGGTCCACGAAACGAAGTATCGAATGGTATCGTTATACAAACTGTATTTGGGATTTCCCAACCAAGAAGGATCGTTATATAAGGTAGAATCCAGCCATCCATCGTTTTTCTCCGCATAGAAATAGATGAACTCTCCGGGATCAAGTACATTGTTGAAATTATCCGGGATGTAGAGCGGCTGCTCCTTTTCCCGACCAAAAACTTGAAAGGTGCTTAAGGGAATGGATCCAACAGGAATTCCGGCATCAACCAAAGCCTGATAACCGATCTTATGGATACCGGTTTGGGTGATCGGTACCGCATAGTATTTTTGATTGTAGTTGATCCACTCGTTCCCAAACTGCTGTGCCGTCAAGGAAACGCTAACCGATAACACAAAGATTAAAAAAAGTAGTCCTTGTTTCATAGGCTATTTTTTCTTGGGTTGAGCGATGTTAAACTTCAACGAAAAAATGTGCGTATAATAACCGGCGTCTGCTGCGCCCAAGCGCGTGAAAGCATAGTCGAGATTAAAAGCCTTAAAACCAATACCCACTCCCAAATTAGGCTGCATCCCCCAAGAAGAGGTGCCATCTAAGGATTGATACTTTTGGAGGGAGGAAACACCTGCACGAATTTTAACCAGGTTTTTGTACCCGAGCATCAATCCACAATGCGGATCTAGGGAAAGCGGATTGCTCGAGACTAATACGTTTCGACGACCGTCTGTTGTGACGTCCACATCGATTTCGGTCATAAGGGAGAACCCTTTGTCTTTTGAACCGATGGGATGGGTAAAAGCGGCACCAACGATGAATCTGGGCAAGGATAATTCCAAACCGTTGGAAGGTAAATCATTTCCTGTGGAAAGAAACACCTGTTGCATGTCTTGAGAAAGGTTAAAAATCCAAGCATTGAATGTGGAAGTCGCATCCCTTGCAACAAGACCAAATCGCCAATGTTCGTTTCGGAGGTAGCGCACACCAGCATCCAACCCAAAACCCCACGATTTAGCAAAATCACCAATACGGCGATGGATTACTTTCACCGTTCCTCCAACGGACAACCCTTGAACTTTAAGATTTCTCGCAAAGGACCCCATGAACGCATAATCCCCGGCTGAAAACGTGGTGATGTTGTCGTAATTGATTCTACCATCGTTGTCGATCAGCTGGGTCGTATTGGGAATATCGTCTACACCGAAACGCAAAAACGTAAACCCGAGGGTTCCTTTGGCCCCCAAAGAATGCGACAAGCCTACATAATCGTATTTGGCAATTCCCGCAAAATACTCGGAATGCATGGCAGAAACCTGCAACCATTCCTTCGCTTCAGCGAGTCCCGCAGGATTCCAATACGCCGAAGTCACATCGTTGCAACTAGCTACCACGGCGTTGCCCATTGCCATCGCATTTGCACCAACCCCT
This sequence comes from Flavobacteriales bacterium, assembly GCA_947500875.1. GTDB lineage: Bacteria > Bacteroidota > Bacteroidia > Flavobacteriales_D > Crocinitomicaceae > UBA952. Next base: position 24,338 of record CANMUN010000018.1, read on the forward strand.
AGATGTAAAAACTCGTTGGAGTATTTGGGCGCTTGCCCATGAACCAAAACCCCTGCCATTAAAAAGAATCCTCCCAATACTTGTTTCATACGCCAAAATGTTGAGCCCTCTAACTGAAAAAACAGGAAAATATTGTTTCAAGCAATCAACGAGATAAAAATAAGGTTTTTTTGAATTACTTTCGCTTAAGATGAACCAAACGGAACTGAAGTTATTTAACCTACCCAATTTAATCACCGCTTCGAACTTCATGTGCGGAGTGTTGGCCATCATTGCGGCTTTTTTTGGCAGGATAGAAATCAGCGCAATGCTTCTTATTTTGGGCATGATATTCGACTTCTTCGATGGCTTTGTTGCACGAAAACTTGGCATAACCTCCCCGCTCGGAAAAGACTTGGATTCCTTGGCCGATTTGGTTTCCTTTGGATTAGCACCAGGGGTACTCATGTTCATTACCATCGAATTAAGGCTCAATGCAAACCTGGGCGCTACCTACCTTAAGGTGCATGACTTTCAATTTAACCAGTTTACCGATTGGTTAAGTTTTTGCGCCCTGAGCATTCCTTTTTTTTCCCTATTCCGACTGGCCAAATTCAACAATGACAGCCGTCAAAGCGACCGATTTATGGGCGTCCCCACCCCTACGAACACTTTGTTTTTTCTTTTCTTTCCACTTTTGTATTGGCAAATAGGAATGGATGATGCCAACCTGACTGAAGCTTCTTATCCATGGGTCTTGGACCCAATCGTTATGGCCTTAACCTCTTTGGTATTTCCATTGCTGTTGATTTCGGAAATTCCATTGCTATCGTTAAAGGTCAAGAACTTTAACCTCAAAAGCAACATGTATCAATACCTGCTTCTTGGAATTTCGTTGATAACAATTTTTATTGCGGGCATTTATGCACTGCCTATAATTGTAATTTTGTACGTGATTTTATCCCTTATTGAGCACAATACCCGGAAGCACCATGAAATTCAAAGCAGAAATTGACGTAATGCCGCACGACGCCCTTTTAGATCCTCAAGGAAAAGCGGTAACTCAAGCCATGGAAACCATTGGTTTGAACGAAATTCAAGAGGTTCGAATTGGACGCCATATCCGACTTTTCGTTGAAGCCGGTGATGCAGCAACGGCTGCCTCCAAAGTAGAAGAGGCTTGTAAAAAAATGTTGGCGAATGCGATCATGGAATCGTATTCTTTTTCCATTGAAGCGGTATAAATTTGGCGGAAACCATTTCAACCTTCAATTGCAGCGCTGATTCAAAAAACACAGCGTACTATGCTATTGACACCCATGATTCCATTGAAGCGAAAATAACAGGGGCCCATAGCGTTCATCGCTCAAAAAGTTGGCAAAATCCGGATTTGCGCCGGCAATTTTTCAGTTCGCTCCTCCTCGCGCTGGAGCACCATAAAGCAGCATTAAAAACCATTTATTGTTCAGAATCCAGCCTAAGCGAAGCACGATTTGAACGAGAATTCCATCGCATGTTGCAGCAAATTATCCTTTATTCCAACGAAGGATGGCTATGGTCAAAGCATCGAGAATCGGTGAATTTACCCGACCGTTTCTTGGAAAAGCACTGGATTCCTATAGGTCCTGTCGTGGTATTTGGCGCTTCGAATTTCCCATTAGCATATGGCACCCTAGGAGGCGATACTGTTGGCGCCTTAGCTGCGGGTTGTCCCGTAGTGGTCAAAGGCCATTCCCTACACGCCGGGACAAGTAACTTCCTGGCCGAGATTACGGCAGAAGTGTTAGCAACGCACCGTCTTCCTTCGGGAGTGTTTAGCCATGTTTTGGATAAAGGTTACGAGGCAGGGCAAAGGATCCTCTTGGACGAACGAATTAAGGCCGGGGCATTTACAGGAAGCATCAGCGGCGGAATGAGTTTGTTTAAATTCGCCCAAAACCGAAAAAATCCGATTCCCTTCTTCGCAGAAATGGGGAGTTTGAATCCTGTAATCGTGTTGCGTAACTCGAACAGTGGCGTGGAAAATTGGAAAAATTTAGCGAATGCCGTTACGGAAGATGCCGGTCAATTTTGCACGAAACCCGGCTTGATCTTGGTGCCCATCGAGCGGCTGGAGGAAATCAAGTTCAAGCTCCGCGAGGAACTTGAGCGCAATCCTTCCTACCCCATGTTGCATCCAGATATTTATAATAAATACGAAGCTAAACTCAAGGAAATCGATCCCATCATTCCCATCCTTCGGTATACGAACCATACCCCCTGGAACGGTGACAGGGCCATTGCGTCGTGCACACTGCAAGATTTCATTGATTCGCCAATCCTGCATGAAGAAGTGTTTGGTCCATTTACGTGTTTAATCGGTTATTCAAATCTCGAAGAAATCGAACGGTTATATTGCTGCATTGGAGGCCAGCTGACCACCACCTTCATAGGAATTCATCCCGAAAAAGAAAGGATTTGGTCGATTGCCCAAGAGCATTCCGGTCGCTTGGTCGTGAACGGAGTACCTACAGGCGTAGAAGTGAACCGAAACATGCACCATGGAGGCCCCTTTCCATCAAGCACCGATGTACGATATACTTCCGTAGGGGAAGCATCTATTCTGCGGTTTTTACGTCCAATTACTGTTCAATTTAGTTCAACGGATTTGTAAAAAACCCTTACTTTTGTAAAAATTCTATTATGAAGAAAAATAATAACAACCTCGTATACTACGCCATTATTGGGGTATTACTGCTTGGATTAGGCGCCATGGTTTTCATGTGGACCGGGAAACGCAGTGAACTGAATGCCTGTCAAAACGATAATTTAGTATTAAAGTCGGACATGGAAAGCATGAATCAAATGTTGGATGGGTATGTTGGGGGACTTTCCAACGATCTTAAAACGGATTTCAAAAACATGTTGGAAACCTATGACCGATTAATTGCCATGGACCGAACAAAAGCGGACAGCTTAAACCGCCAAAAAGCGCAAATTTCAGAGCTATTAAACCAATTAAACACGAACAAAAAACTCTCGGCGCGGGAATTGATGAACCTGAAGAAAGAAAACGAGGTATTGCGTTCCATTATGCGAGGCTATGTAAAACAAATTGATTCTTTGAACACGCTGAACATCAAACTATCCTCCAGCCTCGATGAAACCACCACCAAATTAACCGAAACTACGGCGGAGCGTGATACGTACAAAAAGGATTCGGAAGATAAGAGTTTACAGCTTAAAAAAGGAGCCAAACTTCAAGCATACAGCTTTAGTTCTCAAGCGCTCCGAATGAAGCTGAATAACACAACAACAGAAACAGAAAAAGCCAAGAATGCCGTACAACTTCGATCTTCTTTTACCGTTGGTGAGAACACCATTGCCAGTGCCGGCAGAAAATCCGTTTACCTACAAATAACCGGTCCGAACGGTGAAGTGTTGCACAATAAATCCAACGCCCAAATGGAGACGGAAAGCGGAGCGCAATTTTATTCAGACAAAAAGGACATCGATTATAACAATCAAGCCATAGACTTAACCATTTATTACGACTTGAAAGGCCAAGAATTGATGAAGGGAAATTATAAAGTCAAAATCTTTTGTGAAGGTCAAATGATTGGTACGGACAGTTTTACCTTAAAATAGGATGGACAACGGTTGGGTTAGGTTTTCCTGCGAAAGCGGGATTGGTAACGTTGAATTCGGTCACCCACAGAGCAATTCATTGCCTTCAAGTGTATTGAGCGCATTAGCGCAACAGATTACCGAGGCGGATAAAAATCCGGAAGTCAAGGTGATTGTATTGGTTTCGAGTGGTTCTAAAACGTTTTGTGCAGGCGCGAGTTTTGACGAATTGTGTTCTATTAGAAATGCGGACGAAGGCCTTACTTTTTTCTCAGGTTTCGCAAAAGTCATCAACGCATGCCGAAAAGCTGAAAAGCTCATTATTGGACGAATCCAAGGCAAAGCTGTTGGAGGGGGAGTTGGACTTGCCTCTGCAACCGACTACTGTTTTGCAACCACCAAGGCCGATGTTAAGTTATCCGAGTTGGCCGTTGGTATTGGACCATTTGTGGTGGGCCCCGCGGTTGAACGAAAGATTGGACTTTCCGCCATGAGTGAATTAGCCATCAACGCCACCGAATGGAGAAGCGCGCAATGGGCCAAAGAAAAAGGACTTTACACTGATATTTACGAATCCATTGAAGAAATGGACGAGGCGATTCATCAATTATCCAAGCGACTGGCTAGCTCCAACCTAGAGGCCATGAAGGAATTAAAGGTCATTTTTTGGCAAGGCACCGAACATTGGGATCAATTGCTTATCGAGAGGGCCAAAATTAGCGGCCGACTTGTTTTAAGTGACTTTACCCGTGAAGCCATTGCTCAGTTTAAATCAACTTAGAACTTTTTTTCTTCAAGGGTTTGTAATATTAAAACAATACCCCTATCTTTGCACCCCTTAAAATGGGTTTTTAACACTAATTATACAGCAAGTGGATACGTTAAGTTATAGAACAGTTTCCGGGAACACAGCAACCGCCAACAAGAAGTGGTATGTGGTTGATGCCGAAGGCCAAAACGTTGGTAGGTTAGCCAGCATCGTGGCAAAAGTTATTCGTGGAAAGTACAAAACATGCTACACTCCCCACGCAGACTGCGGGGATAACGTGATTGTTATCAATGCAGAGAAAATCGCATTTTCGGGTACTAAATTGGTTAACAAAGAATACGTTCGATTTTCAGGTTACCCAGGGGGTCAGCGTTTCACCTCTGCTGAGGAAATGTTGAAAAAACATCCTGAGCGATTGATAGAGAAAGCGGTCAAAGGCATGCTTCCTAAGAACGCGTTGGGACGTAAATTGTACACGAATTTAATCGTTTACAAAGGCGCAGAGCACCAACAAGAAGCGCAGCAACCTGAGTTATTGAATATCGAGAATTTTTTATAAGACATGGAAGTTACCAACTCATTAGGAAGAAGAAAAACGGCCGTTGCGCGCGTTTATTTAACCAAAGGAACGGGAGTTATTCAAATCAACAACCGCACGTTAGAAGATTTCTTTCCCACGCACCTGTTGCAACGCAAGATTGCACAACCGTTTGAATTAACTGACACCGTAGGTCAATACGATGTAAAAGCAACGTTAAATGGCGGTGGTATTAACGGACAAGCCGAAGCATTACGACTTGGGATTTCACGTGCTTTAGTTGAACTTGCCGAGGAGAATAAAACGCTTTTAAGAGCTGAAGGATTAATGACCCGCGATCCACGAATGGTGGAGCGTAAAAAACCGGGGCGTCCAAAAGCAAGAAAGAAATTCCAGTTCTCCAAACGTTAATGGAATTTTTGGGTTTAGTATCCAAATAGCAAGGTACCTTAATCGCTGGATTACCCCTCGCTATTGTTTTAAGTATAGGAACGTAAACAAATAATATAATATGTCTAATTTAACTTTTGAAAAACTCTTGGCTGCCGGTGTACATTTTGGTCACCTAAAGCGCAAGTGGAACCCCGCAATGGCTCCTTACATCTTTGAAGAAAAGAAAGGGATTCATATCATTGACCTAAATAAAACCATGGTTTCCTTGAACCAGGCGTCTGCTGCGATGAGGCAAATTGCTCGGTCCGGGAAAAAAGTTCTTTTTGTCGCCACTAAAAAACAAGCGAAAGAAATCGTTGAGCAACGAGTGGCACAAGTCAACATGCCCTACGTAACAGAGCGTTGGTCCGGAGGGATGTTAACCAACCTGACGACTACACGTAAGTCCATTAAAAAAATGGCGCTCATCGATAAAATGAAGTCCGATGGAACGTGGGACACCCTGAACAAAAGAGAGAAGTTGTTCAAAACCCGTCAGCGAGAAAAATTGGAAAAAACCTTTGGTTCCATTGCTGATATGACACGCACTCCAGCGGCGATATTTATTGTTGACATCGTGAAGGAACACATTGCATTAGCAGAAGCGAAGCGGTTAAACATTCCTACCTTCGCTATCGTGGATACGAACTCCAATCCGAAATTGGTGGATTTCCCCATTCCTGCGAACGATGACGCCACGAAGTCCATTGCTTTAATTCTTGAAGAAATATGCGGAGCCATACAACAAGGATTGGATGAGCGCAAAAACGGCAAAGACGACCCAGAATTCAACGACGATACTGAAGGTGAAGCCGATGGTATTTTGGTTACCGACGCTGCCGACCGGCCAAAACGCACCCGCAAAGCGAAAGCGGAAGCAACAGAAGTAAGTGCTGAGCCTACAGACATCCAAGCTCCCACAGAAGCGGTTGTTACGGATACCAACGAGGTCATTGAAAGCAGTGAAACGGTTGAAGCAAGCGAAAACAATTCTGCCGAAGAAACCCCAAACGAAGAGCAATAATTTATAAAAAATACGATCATGGCAATTACCGCTTCTGATGTAAACAAACTGCGCCAGCAAACCGGTGCGGGTATGATGGACTGTAAAAACGCGTTGACTGAAGCCAACGGAGATTTTGAAATGGCTGTTGATATCCTTCGTAAAAAGGGGCAAAAAATCGCGGCAAAACGGGGAGATAATGAAGCCCGAGAAGGACTCATCATTGCGCAAACTTCCGCTGACAAACAAGCTGGGGTTATTTTAACCCTAAACTGTGAAACGGATTTCGTTGCAAAGAACGATGGCTATAATGCTCTAGTTCAGTCGCTCGTTGATTTGGCTTTAAAACATTTACCTGAATCCGTCGAAGCACTGAAAGCTCTTCCTTACGATGATCGTTTAAGCGTCGATGAAAAAATCACGGAACAGATTGGAGTTATCGGTGAAAAATTAGACCTTTCTGGGTATGCAGTATTGCGTGGTGAGCAAGTGGTTGCTTACAACCACCCAGGAAATCAATTGGCTACCCTGTTGGTTTTGAACCATGGTTCTGAGGCCGTTGCTGAAGCTGGACGTCAAGTTGCAATGCAAGTTGCAGCCATGAACCCAATTGCTATCAACAAGGACGGAGTGGATGCTCGCACCATTGAACGAGAAATTGAGATTGGCAAGGAATTGGCGATTCAAGAAGGAAAACCCGCAGAAATGGCTGAGAAAATTGCCATGGGACGATTGAATAAGTTTTTCCAAGAAAACACCCTGTTGAGCCAACAGTTTGTATGGGACAACAAGTTGACCATCGAACAATATTTGAATTCCACCGAAAAAGGCTTAACCGTACTAGAGTTCAAGCGCTTTTCATTAAGTTAATTAGAGCCCGCAACAGCGGGCTTTTTTTTTGCATCCACGGGAACAATCAATATTTATTTATCTTTGAATCTGCAATTATGAAGTACCAACGCATCTTATTAAAGTTAAGCGGGGAATCCCTGATGGGGGACAAACAATTCGGAATTGACAACCAGCGCTTAGCGAACTACGCCCATGAAATAAAAGAAATACATGCCATGGGTGTAGAAATTGCCATTGTGATTGGTGGTGGAAACATTTTCCGAGGGGTTCAAGCCGAGCAAGGGGGTATGGACCGAACGCACGGCGACTACATGGGAATGCTGGCAACCATGATTAATTCCATGGCCTTGCAGGCAGCGCTTGAATCCATTGAGCTACCTACACGGCTGTTGTCGGCCATAGAAATGAAAGCCATTGCAGAACCCTTTATACGTCGTAGAGCGGTGCGACACTTGGAGAAAGGCAGAATAGTAATTTTTGGAGCAGGAACCGGAAATCCCTATTTCACGACGGACTCGGCAGCATCGTTGCGCGCCATTGAAATCAATGCCGACGTCATTTTAAAAGGCACGAGGGTTGATGGAATTTATACGGCCGATCCATTTAAAGACCCGAGCGCTACAAAATTCGACGAAATCACCTTCGACGAGGTGTACGAGAAAGGTTTGAGCGTCATGGACTTAACCGCGTTCACGCTGTGCAAAGAAAACGACCTGCCCATTATCGTATTCGACATGGATACTCCCGGAAACTTAAAGCAATTGATGCAAGATAAAAAAATTGGAACCCTTGTAAGAAATTAAGCAATGACAGAAGAATTAGATTTAATTTTTGACGAACTCAAGTCTTCCAATGATAAGACTTTAGGGCACTTAGAAAACGAGTTAACCAAAGTTCGAGCAGGGAAAGCGACCCCTGCAATGCTGAATGGAGTCATGGTAGAATATTATGGAGCCATGACCCCTTTGCAACAAGTTGCGAACGTGAATACCGTTGATGCTCGAACCATTGTGGTGCAACCCTGGGAAAAATCCATGCTGAATGAAATTGCGCGAGGAATCATCAACGCTAACCTCGGCCTCAATCCTCAAAACAACGGTGAGCAACTCATGATTGCCGTTCCCTTGCTCACCGAAGAACGCCGTCGTGAATTGGTTAAACGGTCTAAAACTGAAGGTGAAAACGCCAAAGTGGGTGTTAGAAACCACCGGAAAGACGCAATGGATATGATCAAAGACCTCAAGAACGACGGTCTTTCCGAAGACATGGCGAAAGGCGCAGAAGAGGAAGTACAGCAAATCACCAACCGTTTCATCAAAAAAATCGATGACATTCTGGAAATCAAAGAGAAAGATATTATGACGATATAAAAAAAGGAGGCCGAGGCCTCCTTTTTAAGTTAAAGTGTTCCCCTGTTTTCTTGTTCCCGCTCAATCGCTTCGAATAAAGCTTTAAAATTACCCTTACCAAAAGATTGCGCTCCTTTGCGTTGAATGACTTCGAAAAACAAGGTCGGACGATCAACCACAGGTTTGGTGAACAGCTGCAGTAAATACCCTTCGTCGTCACGGTCAATTAAAACGCCGTGTTGCTTCAAGGTTTCGACATCTTCGTCGATGGACCCTACCCTTTCCAATAAATCGTCGTAATACGTTTCCGGAACGTACAGAAATTCAACCCCTCTCTGGCGCATAGCACTTACCGTTTCAATAATGTTATCGGTGGCAACCGCGATGTGTTGTACCCCCGGTCCTTTGTAAAAATCCAAATACTCTTCAATTTGGGACTTTTTCTTGCCTTCCGCCGGCTCGTTGATGGGAAATTTAATCCTTCCATTGCCGTTGCTCATAACCTTCGACATTAAAGCTGTATACTCGGTTGAAATGTCTTTATCGTCGAACGAAACGATTTGCGCAAAGCCCATGACTTTAGCGTAAAATTCAACCCACGTATTCATTTCATTCCAACCGACATTCCCTACCATGTGGTCGATGAATTTCAAGCCTACGGGTGCGGGATTGTAATGCGAATTCCAGGTTTTATATCCGGGTAAAAATACCCCGCGGTAGTTTTTGCGCTCAACAAAAATGTGCACTGTTTCTCCGTAGGTATAAATTCCGGAACGAATTACTTCACCGTGCTCATCCGTTTCTTTGGTGGGTTGCATATAAGGTTTTGCTCCGCGACGCACCGTTTCCTCAAAGGCTTTCGTTGCGTCTTCCACCCACAAAGCAACCACTTTTACCCCGTCACCGTGCACATTGATGTGCTCGTTAATCAATCCGCCCTCGTTTAAGGGAGTGGTGAGTACTAACCGGATTTTATCCTGCTTTAACACATAAGAAACCCGGTCCTTCATCCCCGTTTCTAACCCTGCATACGCTTCCGACTGAAACCCAAAAGCGGTTTTATAAAAATGTGCCGATTGTTTGGCGTTGCCCACGTACAATTCCACGTAGTCGGTACCCAGCAAGGGTAGAAAATCCTCTGCTTCGGAAAAAATCTTTTTCAATCCGTATTCGTAGTTCGGGAGGTCGGACAAGTTTTTAATTTCTGCTGACATAATTTAATGTTTTTTAATGCAACCAAGACTTTTCGTAGCCCTCTACTTTCAATCCTAGCGCCTGTTGTGTGATTTTTAATGGTTTAAAGGTATCCACCATAACGGCTAACTCTTGGGTTTCTTTTTTTCCAATGCTTCGTTCATAGGCCCCAGGATGGGGTCCGTGCGGAATACCTCCGGGATGTAGGGTAATCTGGCCTTGTTTAATATCGTTTCTGCTCATAAAATCGCCGTCGACATAGTATAAAACCTCATCCGAATCGATGTTGCTATGGTTGTATGGTGCAGGAATGGAATCGGGATGATAATCGTAAAGCCTTGGCACGAAAGAACAGAGCACAAAACCCGATGTTTCAAAGGTTTGATGCACCGGAGGTGGTTGATGAACACGGCCGGTGATGGGTTCAAATTCATGGATGGAAAAGGCATACGGATAATTGAAACCGTCCCAACCCACCACATTAAAGGGATGATGCTGATACACGTATTCGTACATCACGTCTTGCTTTTTGATCTTAATGAGAAACTCCCCTTCGGTATCGTGCGTTTCCAAGGTGTGAGGCGGACGAATGTCGCGCTCGCAATAAGGCGAGTGCTCCAACAACTGTCCGAACCAATTTCGATAACGTTTTGGAGTATATACCGGGTTAAACGACTGAACGATGAAAAGCCGATTGTTAGCGTCGTTGAAATGCATTTGGTATATCATACCACGAGGAATCACCAGATAATCACCGTAGGCAAAATCGATGTTGCCCAATTGGGTTTTGAGCGTACCGCTACCTTTATGAATGAAAATTATTTCATCTGCATCGGCATTTTTGTAGAAATAATCCGTCATGGAACCCGTTGGTGAAGCCAACTCAATGTAACAATCCGAATTAACCAACACAGGAGTTCTGCTTGCTAAAAAATCGGGATTCGAAGCCAATTGGAAGCCTTGCAAGGAAAACATGGTCATGTGCTTGTCCAAGGCAATTTCCGGAGCAACGGAAGTGCTACCCAGAATGGATTTTACCACCGTGGGTGGATGAACGTGGTATAGCAAAGATGACATGCCATCGAACCCTATGGTTCCAAACAACTGTTCGTGGTAGAGAGAACCGTTGGGCTGTCGAAAGACCGTATGGCGCTTCGGAGGAATGGATCCGAGTTTGTAATAAAAGGGCATAGTTCGTTAAATAAAAGTCAAAATTACCAATGGTACTGCAAGTTACAAATGATTTTCATCAGTTTTTTAAAAAGCATTTTTTTTGAGGGGAAGTTGGCTAAATTTGCCGTATGAGAAAAACGTTAATCATCGGAGCTGGGGGGCAAATAGGCACGGAACTTACGCTGGCACTTCGAAAGAAATGGGGTAAAGATCAAGTGATTGCTTCCGACATTAAGACGGAAAAACCCACGAATTTAAGCGAGGGTCCGTATGTGGCCTTAGACATATTGAACAGGGATGCGGTCCGTGAGTTTATTATTAACGAAAAAATTGAAACCGTTTACTTGTTGGCGGCACTTTTATCTGCAACCGCAGAAAAACAACCGGACTTTGCGTGGAAATTGAACATGGAAGGATTATTCACGATCTTGGATTTGGCCAAAGAAGGATATTTGAAACAAATATTTTGGCCGAGTTCCATTGCCGTTTTTGGTCCAACAACCCCGAGAGACCATACTCCACAATTCACGGTGATGGAACCTTCGACCGTGTATGGAATTTCGAAACAAGCCGGAGAACGTTGGTGCGAATATTACAACCAACGGTACCAAGTAGACGTTAGAAGCCTGCGCTATCCCGGGCTTATTTCGTATAAAAGTCCTCCGGGAGGTGGTACCACCGATTATGCGGTAGATATCTTCTATCAGGCAAAAAAAAGCGGCAGCTACGAGTGCTTTTTATCGGAAGATACTGCGCTTCCAATGATGTTCATGGACGACGCTATACGCGCAACCATTGAATTAATGGAAGCCCCTAGAGAACAATTAAGGATCAAATCTTCGTACAATTTAGGAGGGATATCCTTCACTCCCAAGGAAATAGCCGCGAGCATACAGGAGCACATGCCCGAATTCACAATCCGTTATGCCCCTGATTTTCGTCAAGCAATTGCCGATTCTTGGCCGAAATCCATCGATGACAGCTATGCGCAATCGGACTGGAATTGGAAATCGGAGTACAATTTATCCGATTTGACCCAAGAAATGCTCGAAAACATCGATTTATAAATCGTTGATTCATAGCTGTTTGAAAAGTTTTTAACAGATTTTTTCATTTTGTTTAATTTTTTATTTGATTTGTTAAACAGTTTTTGTTTAACTTTGGCTCAATAAAATTAAACAACATGTCAACGATTGAATTCAATGAGGCCCTAGTCGGAATCCAGAGCAATCTGTTTTCGTTTGCTCAAAACTTCACAAAGAACCGTGAAGATGCGCGAGATTTAACGCAAGAAACGCTGCTAAAAGCTATTAACTATCGGTCTTACTACACGCCGAACACGAATTTCAGGGCATGGGTGTTTACGATCATGCGCAACATCTTCATTAATCAATACCGAAGAAATTCGAAAGCAAGAATGATTTTTGATCAAGGAGACGAAGATTTCCTCATGACTTCTCAGCGGTCGTTGTTGGGTTCTCCATCGGAACGCTTGGCTGTCAAGGAAATCAATGAGAAGATTGACGGTTTAAACGACGAACTAAAGGTTCCTTTTAAAATGCATTTTGAGGGATTCAAGTATAAAGAAATTGCCGATACCATGGATTTACCCATTGGTACGATAAAAAGTCGTATCTTCATAGCAAGAAAAAGGCTTATGGATCAGTTGCCAGACTACCAGCACCTTGATAATTAAGTTCCATGAAGAAAAAAGCCACCGTAATCGGCGCGGGTATTTCGGGACTTTCCACCGCATGTTTCCTCGCAAAAGCCGGTTGGGAAGTTACCATTTTAGAAAAGAACGCAACCATTGGCGGAAGGGCTCGGCAATTCTCCCACGAGGGGTTTGTGTACGACATGGGACCAAGTTGGTATTGGATGCCGGATGTTTTTGAACAGTTTTACCAAAAATTCAACCACACCACCTCCGATTTCTATGAATTAAAAAGGTTAGACCCGTCGTACAGGGTTTACTGGAACGATCAAACGCACTCCGATATTCCAGCAACCATGGGGGATTTGGAATCCATGTTTGAAAGCATGGAGCCTGGAAGTGGAGCTAAACTTCGGTCCTTTTTAAAGGATGCCAAATACAAATACGAGGTCGGAATGAAGGATTTGGTATACAAACCCTCGCTGAAAATTTCAGAATTTGTTGATTTTCGTTTGTTGAAAGGATTGTTTTCCATGGATTTAACCAATTCGTTCTCCACATATGTCAACCGTTATTTCAAGCACCCTAAATTAAGATCGTTGTTGGAGTTTCCGGTACTTTTCCTCGGTGCGATGCCAAAAGATACTCCTGCGCTTTATTCCCTTATGAATTATGCGGACATGGAGCTAGGTACTTGGTATCCCATGGGCGGAATGCATAAATTCATCGAGGCTTTTGAAAGCATCGCTCGTGAGCAAGGGGTTACAATCCAAACGAATGCCGAAATCATGCGGCTTGAAAAGAATGCCGGAAAAGTGGTAGCCGCATATGATGTTCAAGGAAACCGTTACGAAGCCGACGTATTCATATCTTCGGCCGACTACCAACATACCGAACAACACTTGCTCAATGGAAGTGCTAATTATTCCGAAAAATACTGGAACCAACGCGTCTTGGCGCCTTCTGCCCTTTTATACTATGTTGGCATCAACAAACGCGTTGAAAACTTACGGCATCACAACCTGTTCTTTGACGAGTCCCTAGAAGAGCATGGCAAAGAAATCTATAAAGACCCAAAATGGCCAACGGCACCCTTGTTCTACCTTAGTGCCCCTTCCTTAACGGATCCGAGTGTGGCCCCTGAAGGTTGTGAAAACTTGTTTTTTCTCATTCCTATTGCTCCAGACCTGAGCGACGATGAAACCACGCGTGAACGCTATTTCAACCTTTTGCTGGAACGGTTAAAAGCGCTAACAGGGAACGACATTAAAGACCACATTGTATACCAGCGCAGCTTTTCCATTTCTAACTTCAAAGAAGATTACCATGCCTTCAAAGGGAATGCCTACGGTTTGGCGAACACGCTTCGTCAAACGGCCATTTTTAAACCCCGCATTAAAAACAAAAACTTGGATAACTTTTACTACACCGGCCAACTTACGGTTCCCGGTCCTGGGGTTCCTCCTTCCATCATTTCCGGAGAGGTAGTCGCCAAACACATCCTACAAAACACCGACCTATGAAACACGTATTTGACGAAATAAGCCATGAAATGAGCACGCTAACTACCAAGCGTTACAGTACTTCCTTTTCGCTGGGAATTCGCATGCTCAGCCAAGAAATCCAGAAGCCCATTTATGCCATTTACGGTTTTGTTCGATTCGCCGATGAAATTGTGGACACGTTCCACGATTTTGACAAAGCAGCGTTGTTGGAAGACTTTCGTGCGCAAACCTACACAGCGATTGCTCAAGGAATCTCATTAAATCCCATTCTGAACAGCTTTCAATGGGCGGTTAACTATTACAAGATTCCCCACGACCTGATAGAAACCTTTTTGGAATCCATGAAAATGGACCTTAACAAACAAACCTACGATGAGGAACAATACAAAAAGTACATTCTAGGATCTGCGGAAGTGGTTGGACTGATGTGTTTGAAAGTTTTTGTTGCTGGCGATGAAAACGAATATCAGCGGTTAAAACCCGCCGCCATGAAATTGGGTTCCGCCTTTCAAAAAATCAATTTCTTAAGAGATTTGAAGGCTGATTACAAAGCCCTTGGCAGGGTGTACTTTCCGGGAATTGACATGAACGAATTTAACGCCACCGTAAAACACGACATCGAAAGGGACATCGAAGCCGATTTTCACGCGGGCTATCTTGGCATACTAGAACTTCCTAAAAAAGCCCGTTTTGGCGTTTATCTCGCCTACGTTTATTACTACAAACTTTTTTCAAAGATTAAACAAACACCCGCTAAAATCATCTTGGAAGAAAGAGTGCGCATACCGAACAATAAAAAAGTGCGATTGCTCCTTTCCTCATACGTGCGACACAATTTGAATTTACTATGATACAAGAAGTCATTTTGGTCAACAAAAATGACGAGGAAATTGGCACCATGGAAAAAATGGAGGCCCACCTTCAAGGCATGTTGCACAGAGCCTTTTCCATCCTTATATTCAATTCCAACCGCAATCTCCTAATTCACCGACGGGCTTTGGGAAAATACCATTCGGAAGGCCTCTGGACGAATACGTGTTGCAGTCACCCTCTTCCCGGCGAAAATATTGTGGATGCAGCAAACCGACGCCTTAAGGAAGAAATGGGAATGGAAACCGCTTTAGCTCCCTTATTCAGTTTTATTTACCGTGCTGAATTGGAAAACGATTTAGTAGAACATGAATTAGACCACGTACTTATTGGATTCACCGACGATGACCCCCTTATAAATCCGGACGAAGTAAGCGACTTTAAATGGATGGCCATGCACGAAATTGAAGAAGACGTAGAACGAAATCCGCATGACTATACCGCCTGGTTTAAAAAAATTGTCTTAGAATATAAATCCGCCTTCAACGATATCCTCAAATTATGAAAATTGTTCGACGTGCTACCTTTAATGCTGCCCATCGCCTGTACCGAAAAGATTGGTCGTATGAAAAAAACGACGAGGTGTTCGGATTGTGCAATAACGTGAATTACCACGGCCATAACTACGTTCTGGAAGTAGGAATTGACGGTAAAATAGATCCTGAAACGGGTTATGTCATTGATGTGAAAATTCTTAAAGACATCATTTCCAACGTTGTTACCGATCGCTACGACCACAAAAACCTGAACATGGATTGTCCGGAGTTTTTTGATTTGAACCCAACGGTTGAAAACATTGCTATGGTCTGCTATAACAACCTCTTACCGCATCTACAAGCCTACGGAAAACTCTCGATCAAGCTCTATGAGACGGAGAAAAATTGGGTGGAGTATGCTGGGGAGTAACAGCTGTATCCCCCGCTCAAACATATTCTTTAGTTTCTTGTTGTAAATTTCATGAGTAAAGCAATCTTTTGGCACCGGCGTGATCTACGGATAGAAGACAATGCAGGATTATTTAAAGCGTGTCAAACCGCCACTAACGTTCAACCGATTTTCATATTTGATACGCAAATTTTAAATGAATTGGAACGAAACGATGCGCGGGTGGAATTCATACATCGAGAGATTGAGCGCATTGCCCAGGAATATGCCGCACACCACATTCATCTACGGGTAGAAATCGGCAATCCGATAGAAATCATCCCTGCCTTGGCGAAGGAATGGCAAATTGACCACGTGTTTACCAACCGCGACTACGAACCTTATGCCTTACAGCGCGACAAAGCCCTGTATGAAATCCTTCAATCCATGGGAGTAGGCTTTACCGGCGCCAAGGATCATGTCATTTTCGAAAAAAACGAAGTAATGAAGGGCGATGGCAGCCCCTACACCGTCTTTACTCCCTACTCCCGAAAATGGAAAGAACGGCTCAGCCAAGAACCCATTACCGTGTACGATTCCAGCGCCGCACTGAGCCGTGTTCAGGGCATTGAAACTGCTCCAAAAATCCCGAGCCTTGCCGTCCTAGGGTTTGAGCCATCTGGTCTTACTTTTCCTTCTACCGAAGTGGAAGACCTCCTCATTGCTAAATACAGCGATCAGCGCAATTTCCCGGCGAAACCGGGTACTTCAAGACTCGGCATTCACTTGCGTTTTGGTACGATCAGCATACGAAAACTTGCGCTGAAGGCCTTGCCTTTGAACGAAACCTATTTAAACGAACTCATTTGGCGTGAATTCTATCAAATGATCATCTACCATTTCCCATACACGGTTACAGGCGCTTTTCGCCCTGCCTATGACGCGGTGCGGTGGGAAGAAAATTCAGAACATTTCAAACGTTGGTGCGAAGGCACCACCGGATATCCTTTGGTGGACGCCGGCATGCGGGAACTGAACGCAACAGGTTTTATGCATAACCGAGTACGCATGGTGACTGCGAGTTTTTTAACCAAGCATTTACTGATCGACTGGCGCTTAGGAGAAGGGTATTTTGCCAAAAAATTATTGGATTTTGAATTGGCTAGCAACATTGGCGGATGGCAGTGGGCTGCTGGTGGGGGTTGCGATGCAGCACCGTATTTCCGGGTGTTTAATCCCACCGCGCAGCAAGAAAAATTCGATCCAAAATTTGAATACGTAAAACGTTGGGTTCCCGAATACGGTACCTCAGCCTACCCGCAACCTATTATAGAACATACTTTTGCACGAAACCGAGTACTGGACCGATTTAAAACCGCATTAAATAAAACCGCATGATACGCATAGGCGACAAAATCCCTGAATTTACCTTACAGAACCAAGACGGAGAGCCCGTAAACATCCAGGACATTATCGGAATGAAAACCGTGGTCTTGTATTTCTACCCCAAAGACGACACGCCGGGCTGCACCAAAGAAGCCTGCAGTTTTCGGGACCAATACACCGTATTTCAAGACTTGGGCTGCGAAGTCATTGGCATCTCCTCAGACGCCCCAAAAGCGCACAAGGAATTCGCGATTAAATACAAGTTGCCATTTCCCCTCTTAGCCGACGAGAAGAAAGAAGTGAGAACCTTGTTCGGCGTTCCTAGTTCCTTCCTGGGCTTGCTGCCAGGCCGCGTAACCTACATCATCGACACCGAAGGGATTGTTCGCGGAATCTTCAATTCTCAACTTAACGCCACACAGCACATCGATGAGGCTTTGAAGGTGGTGAGGGGGTTGTAGGGGTATTTATGAAAGCGGCCCTTCGACAGGCTCAGGGACCGCTTTAGCTTTAAAAAAATATTTCTTTGGGGTGCGGTCCCTGAGTGTCCGAAGGATGTACCGAAGGGCCGCACAAAACACAACAAGATATTCGACCCCGCTGGGGTCGCTCAATTACTAAATTACTTAAACAATTCTGTACGATTCCGCTGGAAACGATGCAGGCCCTTTGACGAAGTCTTACTCATAAATGTCATCCCCCTCAGTCCCCCTTCGCCGCGGCGAAGGGGGGAGACAAGAATATTGATTTCCCTCCTCGAGGAGGGATTAAGGTCTGATGACTTTGACGAGTTTCAGACTCCGTCAGAGGAGGTGACTTAAAACTCGACTGACATTATATCACTCCTCTATTTCTACAACCCATTCTTGGGTTTTAATTTAGGAGGTATTAAATGTGGTTAGGGGTTGTAAGGGCTGATTTATTTTATGTAGCAATAAAAATTAATTAGGATCTATACTGAAATAGAAGTTGATTTCAATTCTCGTAACTAGCTGATTTAATTTTTATCCCGATGTATTTAGTACCTTCTGGGGAACATGTTTAAAATAATGGCAATTAGTTTGTAAAATTAACCGAGGCCTTCAACCCATCTAGTAAGCCAATATTTACGAATTTTTTGGTGAACTGGTACGTTGTAATTTCACTATCCTCTAGAACATAGGATTTGTCACAATTCTCAATTTCAAATGCATCAACCTTATTAACGGCTAAATAAGCATCATTGCCCCATTTACTTTTGAAACTTGCTGTATGGGCATGGATATAATAGGTATTCTCACCTGTTTTTAAAAAGTCTCCGCAAACCTTCGTCTCTCCTGGAATGACTTTCCACCAGCCTTCGGACACCCAACCTCTAAAACTTGCAGTATTTCGATAATGGGCAATTGCCACATAAATTGGTTCACTTGCGCTATTCGTGACGTGTATTTGAGATATCCCAGTTGAAATGAAGCAGATCGAAAGGACTATAAATAGAATATTTTTCATGGCTAATTGGTTTTACAAACTGACGATAAGATTAATAAACTTGATAATAAGTGCAGTCACCTGCACTAACGGTTATTGTTTCATCATACCAAACATAATCGGTTTGGTCAGTAACCCTTACTTGAACGACGCTCGATTTATTCTTACCAAGGTTCAACGTCGTTGCAGATTGTCCGTTTTGACTACATGAAGGCAAACCAATTATATAATCATTAGCTAGACAGGAGCCAATATACTGTCCGTTGACATAAAACTTTAAACTCGTAACACCAAACGGACTCCAACTCGAGGCAGCATCAACATCTTGCCAAAAAATAAGCTTTCCGTTATAGGTACAAGAACCATCGTCTTTTCGAGCTGCATCAGAATAATTACTGGCAACGTTTTGGGGCTTTGCGAAGGCTGGGATTAGAAGTACAAATGTTCAAATTTAGCACAATGTTCATTAGAATTCCAAATGTTCAATTTAGCACTGAAGCCCAGCTTTTGCAAAACCCATGTTGGCAGAAGTATTTTTCTTATTGTACTCTGGTATATTTTGCTTTACATGCTTCAATACATGGATAAATTAAAATTAATGTGTTTCCATTTAATTCATATTTTATTGTGTTATTTGGACAATTAGTTGAATTAATTGTAGCATTAACTTCTGAATATGTTCCTGTTGAACTTACATTTGTTTCAATTGACATATCACAAATTGCTCCATTTGAGCTTAGGTTTCCACTATTACTAAATATCAAATTCTTATTGCTATTAACCAAGTTAAATGTTCCACTGCCGTCTCCAGGGTCAGCTAATACTTCAGTTAATTTCCAAGTTCCTTTCAACAAATTACTTGAAGTATCATCGTCATTCTTGGAGCAAGAAATTACTGTTAAAATAATCACCGCTAACGCTAAAATTTTTGTTTTCATAATTTTATTTTTTAAATTTTATATTTTTTAATAGACTACTTTTTTCTTTGAAAAGTTTCGTTAATATTTCTGCCAACAGGTTCTATACATCCCTTTTTCCCACACCCAGCAACAGAAAGCGCTACTGGAATCGCTAGTAGTAATAATAATTTTTTCATGATGTTTTGTATTTACAAAGCAAACATACATACATTATTTAATATTTCAACCGCTTTTGTTTATTTTTTCAAACGTTTATGCTTAGTAAGATTCCACAAGAAATGAGGAATTTCGCCCTATGGAGGACTTGCACATTGGCGAAAAGGTCAAAAAAGTACTGGAATCCAAAGGAATTACCGTTGCTGAATTCGCCAAACGCATCAATAAATCAAGGGAAAACATTTATTCCATTTTTACGCGAAAAACCATTGATACGGGTCTGCTTCAAAGCATTTCCAAGGTGCTGGACTATGACTTTTTCATGCACCTCAGCAGCACCCATTACGCACTACGGGAAGAACTTCAAGTGCTCAAAGAAGAAAACCGGCTGTTAAAAGACTACAACAAGTTGTTGAAAAAGGTTAAGAAGTAGAATATGGTTTAGGTGCGCCCTTCGATACGTCCTTCGGACACTCAGGGAACGCACCCGGAACTTTA
>CANMUN010000019.1 GCA_947500875.1 Flavobacteriales bacterium
ACGATCGAGAAGAAAATCAAGCAGGCTGAGCGGGAACGAAAAGAACTTGCAGGCATTCGTAAAATCGCTCGTGAACGTTCGAAAAAAGCGAGTTTGCACAACAAGAAATTGCGCGATTGCCGAATTCATTTAACGGATTTAAAAGACCCTAGAAGGGAAGAAACCACCTTATTCATCACGGAGGGGGATTCTGCAAGCGGTTCCATTACCAAATCCAGAGACGTAAACACCCAGGCGGTTTTCTCGCTGCGAGGCAAACCCTTGAACGTGTATGGGCTTACTAAGAAAGTGGTGTACGAAAACGAGGAATTCAACCTCGTGCAAGCGGCCTTGGATATCGAGGAAGATTTGGACAACTTGCGTTACAATCGAATCGTTATCGCTACCGATGCCGATGTCGACGGGATGCATATTCGCATGCTGTTGTTGACCTTCTTTTTGCAGTTTTTCCCGGATTTGGTAAAACGCAACCATGTTTATGTCTTGCAAACCCCATTGTTCCGGGTTAGAAATAAAAAGAAAACCATTTACTGTTATTCCGAAGAGGAGCGCAGGAGTGCTATTCAAGAATTGGGTAAAGCCCCAGAGATTACGCGATTTAAGGGATTGGGGGAGATTTCACCGGATGAATTCGTTCATTTTATCGGAGCAGATATACGACTCGAACCGGTATTGTTGAGCAAAGAAGCCTCGATTGATTCCATCCTTTCTTATTTTATGGGTAAAAACACCCCCGAACGTCAAGATTTCATCATTGAAAACCTTCGAGTGGAAAAAGATGAAGCAGGGGAGGCTCCCATAGCCACAGAAGACAATTCAGAACAAGAAGTAGCATAGACAATGGCGGAAGACGAAATCGATCATAATTCATCCTCTGAAGAACATAACCCCTTCGAAAATAAGAAGGTGGATGAGACCATTGTGCCGGTCAGTGGACTCTATGAAAACTGGTTTTTAGATTACGCCAGTTATGTTATTCTCGAAAGGGCCGTTCCTTCGTTGCAGGACGGTTTAAAACCCGTTCAACGCCGAATCTTGCATTCCATGCGCGAAATGGAAGACGGGCGCTACAACAAAGTCGCCAACATCATTGGGAATACGATGAAGTATCACCCGCACGGTGATGCCTCTATTGGTGATGCCTTAGTGCAGATAGGGCAGAAGGACCTCATGATCGATTGCCAAGGAAACTGGGGAAATACGTTAACAGGAGATGGAGCAGCTGCGGCCCGTTACATTGAAGCGCGCTTGTCCAAGTTTGCGTTGCACGTGGCGTTCAATCCCAAAACGACGACGTGGCTTTCTTCCTATGACGGCAGGAATAAAGAGCCCGAGAATTTACCGATGAAATTCCCCTTGCTTCTGGCACAAGGTGCTGAAGGAATTGCGGTGGGAATGGCGTGCAAGTTCCTTCCGCACAATTTCATCGAACTCATTGATAATTCCATCAACCATTTGCGCGGACGCAAGGTGGAAATCGTTCCTGATTTTCCTAACGGAGGAATGGCCGATTTTACGAACTACAACGACGGTCTGCGCGGAGGTAGGGTTCGGGTTCGAGCTAAAATTAAAAAGGCGGATACCAAAACGCTTATCATACATGAGATTCCCTACGGCACCACCACGACTTCGCTGATAGAATCGATTCTCAAGGCCAATGAAAAAGGAAAAATCAAAGTAAAAAAAATCGAGGATAATACGTCTTCTGAGGCAGAAATCATCATCCATCTGACCCCCGGAGTTTCTCCGGACAAGACCATCGATGCCTTGTACGCATTTACGGACTGTGAGGTGTCGATTTCTCCCAATTCTTCGATCATTGACGGCGACAAGCCAAGGTTTTTAGGGGTGTCGGAGATTTTAAAAATCAATACCGATCATACCGTCGCCTTGCTCAAACTTGAGTTGGAAATACGTCTGGATGAATTGCAGCGTCAATGGCATTTCTCCACCTTAGAGAAGTTGTTCATTAATCATGAAATGTACATTGATTTTAAGCTTTACAGCGATCGAGAGTCCTTGTACACGTACCTTTATGACCGTTTTAAACCCTTTAAGAAGCAGTTGATTCGTGAGATTGTCGATGAGGACCTGCACAAATTGACGCAGATTCCGATGATACGTATCACGCGTTTTGACGGAGCGAAAGCCGATGAAGCCTTGCTGAAAATCGAAGAAGAAGTGGCTCAGGTAAAACACCATTTAGAGAATTTGGTGGATTATGCTGTGGAGTATTTCAAGGATTTAAAGAAGCGTTTTGGACAAGGAAGGGAGCGTAAGACAGAAATTAAAGTCTTCGATACCATCAGTGCTACGAAGGTCATCATCGCAAATCGTAAACTATACGTTGATACCGAGGAAGGATTCATTGGTTATGGGTTGCGTAAGAATGAGCCTGTGGGGGACTGTTCTGAAATCGACGACGTCATTTGCTTTTTCTCCTCAGGGAAAATGATGGTGACAAAGGTCGCCGACAAGAAATTTGTAGGGAAGGGATTGGTTTATGCGGCGGTTTGGAAAAAAGGAGATACCCGTACCATTTACCACATGTTCTATCAGGATGGAATAGGCGGGGATACCTACATGAAACGTTTCTATGTTAATTCCATTACGCGGGATACGGAATACGATTTAACCAAAGGAACGAAAAGTTCGAAACTCCTGTATTTTTCCGTTCATCCCAACGGTGAACGTGAAGTAATTACGGTATTGCTTCGCCCTCGTCCGCATTTGAAACGCTTGAAATGGGACATCGATTTGGGGGAACTGTTGATCAAAGGAAGGAATTCAGCGGGCAACCGGGTAACTAAGGAAATTATCCAAAAAATCGTTCAAAAAGAAGTGGGCGGTAGTACCCTTGCTGCGCGTAAAATTTGGTACGACGAGGTAGTGGGCCGCTTGAACGACGAAGGTCGTGGCCGCTTTATTGGCGATTTCAAAGGCGATGATCGCATCCTTACCCTTTATAAGAACGGCGATTACCGATTAAGTTCTTTCGATCTTTCCAACCATTTTGACGAGGATATGATTCACCTCGAAAAATGGGTGCCTCGACGTCCTATTTCGTGCGTGTATTTCGACCCGGAGAAGGAAATTAATTTCGTTAAGCGATTCTTGTGCGAAGTGCTTTCCGATAAACGCGTTTCCTTCATCAGCGAAACGGAAGGTTCTTACTTACAAGTAGTCTCAACGGCCTACCGTCCTGAAGTTCGCGTGGTCTTTAATAAATTGCTCAAAGAAACCAAAAACCTTCCGGACCTGGTCTTGAATTTGGCAGACATGATCGATGTTAAAGGCATGAAAGCTCAAGGGAATCAAGTGACCAAAATGAAGGTCAAGGAAATCATTCTGACCCATGCTATTGGTGAAGGTAAGGAGCCTTGGCCTTCCGAGGAGGAAGTTCCGTTTGAGATTGAAGGAGAAATTGAGAAAGGAGCCGTGGATGAGGACCCATCAGCGGGAGAAACTTCGGTAGAATGGGATTTCACCAAGAAAAACGACGACGGTACGCCAACGCTGTTTGATTAAAAGGATACAAATACCTTTTGATTGCTTGATCCGTTACTTAGCCAATAGATTCCTGAAGCCAAACGCAATGGAAGTTCGTTGGTTCCTGCGGGAAGTGTACCTTTCCAAACGATCCCACCTGCGGCATTGCATACCACCAAAGCGTTCGCTTTTGGAAGGTTGACTTGGATGGATGTTCCGTCATACCAGGTGGACCATTCATTATCCAGTTCGCTCAATTGAGCAGCCCCCAAATTAACCTTGCTAACATAGTTGATAATGGTCTGACAGGAATCGTCGTAGATGGCATAATTGACCAAGCCTCGTGTGATGTCGTCATACCCGTCAAAAATTCCGTTTTCGATGACCGCAGAGTCTTGGGAACAGAAGCAGTTTAAATTGACTTGGAAGTTTTTGTCGGTAAGGTTTTCCAAGTTGTGAATGCTGTTGTAACAAAGGCTGTTGTCGTTGATTTGTGTGGTATTCGGATCGTAGGCTAATACTTGAATTCCAATCGCATTGTTGTTAATCTCGTTTTGCGTAACGTTGCATGCGTCACCCATCTTCAGCGCGACATTGTTGTTTACAAAAGTATTGTTATCGATGTTGCAGGAGGATGTCCCTTCAATGCCTGTCGCATTGCCGTCGAACAAACAATTGGTGACGGTGATTCCTGCAGTTTCCATGAATCCAAAAGTGTTGTTGATGAATTGGCAGTTGGAAACGGTTCCAGATGAACCGATAATGTTGTTCTGGTTACCCATGAAAAGGCAGTTGTTAACATTGATATTATTGCACCAAGTAACCGAGCAAAAGTTGTTGATAAACTGTGAGTTATTGGCCACCATAGAGCCTCCGATGAGTTGAGCTGCTTGACCAACGCCGTTGGATTCGAACGTACAATTATTGTAGACCAAGTTCGCGTTCAGCTGTAGTGCATAGTTGTTGGAGCGGAAAACGCAATGGTCAAAGTTGTAGGTTTCACCTACTTGAGCCACATCGTTGTAGATTCCATACCAGGTGTTGTGCAATTCAAAGTGATTCATCTGCACATTACCTCCTTGGCTTCCTTTAATGCGTATTCCCTCCCAGTTGTAAAATCCTAAGGAGGTGTCTGAACTGGTGATTACGATGGGGGCATTGATGGTTCCGTTGGCTATTAGGCTCCCACGGACTTCTAGGTATAAATAATTCCCGGTATTAAATGAATAATCGGCACTTACAATAACTTCTACACCTGGTTCAATGGTAAGTGTTCTGTTAGGGAAAACGACGATAGAACCGGTGACCAGGTAGGGACTGCCTGCCAAAGTCCACGTAGTGTTTTGATAAATCCCTCCCGAAACCGACGTTTGAGCTGAATAACTCGTCATAAAAACGAAAATAAGTGATATTGAAAGAACTATATTTTTCATGGGTTGTAAATTTAAATTTTAATAATTCGTCGAAGAATGTTGGTTTCGTTTATACTTGACAAAAAGTAAATACCCTGTGGCAAGGTGCTCAAGTCAAAAATATTGTTCGAATTTGAATCCAGTTGGTAGGTTTTCCCAAAAGGATCAATTAAAGTAATTGATCGAATTTCAAGGACTTTGTTACTTAAAAAGACCAGTTCATCACCAACCGGATTCTGAAAAGCAATGTCCAGGTTCGTTACATCATTTAAACCTGCCGGCGCATTGAATTTCATCACGGTTTGATACGCATTCGTGCATGAGCTGTCGAAAATTTGGTAATTGATGAGTCCTTTCGTGATGTCGTCGTAACCGTCAATTAAATACTGCTCAGTGGTCGCAGAATCTATACCGCAAAAACAATTGGTGAGGAGCGAATAATTGACGTTGGTGTTATTGTCAACGTTGAAGTTCACGTTACTGCAGATTTCGTTGTCTTGAACCATTGGAGCATTCGCTGAGCTGCTGATATCCGAAATTCGAACACCTCCCATGTTGTTGTTGATTTGATTGTTGGTTAGTTCGGTATGTACCGAAATATTGACCCCCAATTCGTTATACTCAATGACATTGTTTTTAATTTGACAGTCGTAAGAGCCTTGAATCCCAACGGCATTGTCAAGCAAGGTGCAGTTCTCGATAAGGCCGTTGTTCGGCCCGCTAATTCCTGAGAGGTTGTTTTGAAAAAGGCAGTCGGCGATGTACATGGAGTCAAATACCGCTGAGGCAAAAACAACGCCGTTCGCATTTTCGAGAAACGTTGAGTTGGTTAGCGTAAATACAGTACCGTAAGCAAAAATGGCGGTATTGTTATCTTGAAAATAGCAATTATTCAAGGTGAAATAACTCCATCCGTAAACGGCCACTTCGTTTCCTCTGAATTGACAATTATTTAATATAACCTCATTTGCGACCGAAATGGCTTGTCCGCAATGGGAAAAACGACAACCTGTGTATTGATACAAAGGCAAAGCTGACTCATAAGCAAAAGGTGTTAAAGCATTCGAAAGGTGAAAGTAATTCGCGTTCAGTATACCGCCCTGCGTCGAGGTGCATTTGAATCCTTCCCAACCAATGTTTGTGGTATCCACCATGGTTTTGACAATAATCGGTGCTTGGTTGGTTCCCAAAAGATTTAAGGTGCCTCGCGTTTCGATGTAAATATTCGCTGTGTTGGAATTGTTAATCAACAAGGTAACACCGGGTTCAACCGTGAGAGTCGCGCCGGGAAAAACAACCACCGACCCGTTTACCTGGTAGGGACTGTTCGCCAACGTCCATGTAGTGTTTTGGTAGATGCCACCTGAGACCATGGTTTGTGCATTCGCACTACCCTCGTACAAGAGCAATAGAGCAACAAGTAAGAGTGGTATTTTTTTCATAACCTTGTAACAAATTTGAACTCATATGGTTCGTTGCTGGAGAAAGACTGGGCTTGGTTTAATGATTTGGTGGGTTGTCGCTGCTACCGGCTCCTTCGCCCAAAAGACCGTGCCTTCTCCTTCGGTGAATTACAGCTTCGGAATGCAACGAATGGACTTCTTTCATCAGCTTGGGTTTTCGCTTCGTATGAAGTCGTTCCGTATAGAAATCCAACAAGCCTTTGGTCAGCGCAGTGCTGCCTCTGGGGTATTATTCGCCCAGACGGGACTGCAGTGTTCTTATCCATTCGCTCGAAAGGCGGTGGAGTTTTCGCCCTATCTTCGGCTTAATTACGGTAGGCTCGCAGGGCCATTTGCCTTCAATTATTACCGCATGGAACTCGGACAACAGCTCAGCTTGCCTTTAAATCGAATGCACATTTTCCCCTTGGACCCCTTTCTTTCAACAGGGATTTCCCAAGCCTGGGAACAGCACCATAAAGCCGTTCATTCCTTTTTAGATTTTTCCCTCTTCCTTGGTGTTCGTTATGCGTTTGATTAGTTTATTTATCCCTTTATTATTCGTTCTAGGATGCAGCAAGCGAAGCGATAGCTCAACCCAAATTTTTGGCCACGCGGCCACAGGGCTGAACATTTCGAACGCAATTTATTACAACAACACTCGCGAAGCGATCGATTATGCCTTGAGCCTGCCGCAGTGCAGCGGGGTAGAGGTCGATGTAAGAATGGACGCCAACGGTCAATTATGGTTATTTCACGACGAAACCTTGGAGTCTTCCACCGATTTAAACGGTGCCGTAGAAACCTCCACAACAGCTTACTTGGCATCGGGGAGGTATCGTTCGTTGAAGCAAGAACCTTTGGCGGCTTTAACTTCGGATTTAGTCAATGTTTTACATAAAGGAAAGACCTTTCTCGACATGAAAGGTAGTTCAGTTGCGAATAAAGATTCGCTGCTCGCTTCCTTGTTGTCCTTGAATTTGGATACCGCGCAGTTTAGCCTAATTGTACCAACGGAAGCGCTTTTTCACCTCTTCAAAAATCGATTTCCTACCTATCTTGCCCTGCATGAATTTTCTGATTTAAGCAGTTCCCTTCTTGAAAGCGAACCTGAACTTCGGGGAATTTGCATCCGAAATGAAAAGATCACCCGAGAACAGGTCAACTTCCTAAAATCCATTCATAAAAAAACCCTTATTTACGAAGTTCGTTCTCCAAAAGGAATTGCCAGCGCCTTGAATAAAAATCCCGACGCTTTGTTGTCCGATGATTTAAAATTGGCTATTGGCCTGCGCTATTGAGCCTTATTTCTTCGAATGCGCATGTTCAACAATTCAACGAACATGGAAAATCCGAACCCGAAATAAATGTAACCCTTTGGAATGTTATGTCCAAAGGCTTCAGCCACCAAGAAAACGCCAATCATCAGTAAAAAACTGAGGGCAATGGTTTTAATGGTCGGATTTTTCTGAATGAAATCGCTGATAATTCCTGAAAATCGTATCATTACCAACATGGAAATAAGCACCGATAAATAAACAATGGCAATGGGGTCGGCGTTTAATTCTTTTTCCATACCGTTGGTCATTCCTATTGCTGATATTACCGAATCAAAACTGAACACGATATCCACCAAGACAATTTGTGTTACCACACTTTGAAAGGTAAGTTCATTTTTCGAGGTTTTTTCTTCTTCGTGCTTAACGCTCCGGTGCATTTCCAAGGTGCTTTTGTAAATGAGAAACAAGCCACCAACCAACAAAACCAAATCCTCGTAATTAAACTCACCAAACCAAGGCGCGTAAATCGGCTCAATTAAATGGATTAATAGACTCAGCATCCCTAACAGCACAAAGCGAATAATTAGTGCCAAGGTGAGTCCCAAGGAACGAGCGCGGTTCTTTAACGCAGGGTTTTTCATTTTATCGGTAATGATGGAAATGAAAATCACGTTGTCGATGCCTAAAACTACTTCTAACAGTGAAAGGAGCAACAAATACAACCAACCCTGGTATTGGAGAAAAATTTCGAAGTATTCCATTATTTTACAAAGGTAAAAAAGTCGTCCAATGTACGAGGGGATATTTCGTCATTTGTTGAAATCTCCAAGCATTCAATTTCCGTTGATAGCAGTAATTCTTGAAGAGTATCTTTTAAAAAGTTCCGATCCTCAATCTGGCGGTATTTCCAGCCAAAGGCAGCAGCCACCGAACCGTTGCGCGGATGTTTCGCTTCAAAGTACTTTGCCCGCTGAGGAGAATCTTTTGAACCATCGATGATGTTGAAGATGCCGCCTCCCTGATTGTTGATTAGGATGATTTTCAGGTTAGGTGAGAGTTCTCTGAGTTGTAATGCGTTTACATCGTACAAAAAGCTGACGTCGCCAATGAGCAGTACATTGAGCCGTTGGTCTTTTGAGGCATAACCCATGGCCGTACTGATGCAACCGTCGATTCCGCTGGTTCCTCGGTTTGCAAGGTAAGTACAACCTTTTATTGGATTAAAAAGTTGAGCGTAGCGGATCACTGAACTGTTCCCCAAATGAACTACCGAGTCTTCGGGAAGTAAGGCGAAAAAAGCACGGTAAACTTCGAAATCTACCAGTTTATCCTGCGGCGTGATGAAACGTTCACACTTTCTTTGAGCTTCCAAATCCAAATCTTTCCAACGTTTGAAATAGCTCGAACCTTGCGAAATTGCCTTGTTCCTGTTCATAGCCTCAAAGAACGCTAAAGAAGAGGCTTTAATCGAATGGGTCAATTGTTGGTAGGTGTCCATCTCAGGGAAATCCAATCCAATTCGTATGTGGGCTAGTAAGGGAGCGCGCCGTAAAAAGGTTTTAATTCTTTTGGAAACAACCGCTCCACCCACGGTAATTAAAATATCGGGCATGAAGTCAGTTTCGATAGATGCGTCAATGGAATTAAGCGATCGATCAATGCAGGCATTGAACCGCTGCGAAAAGAGGTTCGAAGTGTTCTCGGTAAGCACAACGACCTGTTCGTTGGAACCAAAAGTTTCCAACGCTTCCTGAAGCCCGGGAGTGGGGGGATGCTGTCCGCACAAAACCATTACCTTTCGGTTTTTCATTAATTCAACGAGCGTTCGCACCAGCATGGTGTCAATCGATTGATTTTCGATCAAGGAAATGGTGCGATGGTAAAAACGATCCTTGGTTTCCGTTCCGTACAGCGGCTCCGAAAGACCGAGGTTGATGTGAACCGGGCCCAAGGCCAACTGGTTGAGTAGAAAAGCCGAATCACGTTGATATTCCCAAAGGGTGCTGGATTCCTCCTTTCGGTCTTCTAAATGAAGTACGCGGTGGGTAAAATCTTTAAATATTCCGTGTTGTCGAATGGTTTGACCGTCACCTTGGTCGGTCCAAGCCATCGGTCGGTCTGCTGAAACCACCAGGAGAGGTATGGAGCGGTAATAAGCTTCGGTTATAGCAGGAAGGTAATTTGCGGGAGCTGAGCCCGAAGTGCAACACAAGGCAACGGGTTGTCCCAATTGTTCCGCGAGTCCAAGTGCAAAAAATGCAGCGGATCGCTCGTCGTGGATTACAACCGTTTCTATTGCAGGGTGATGCTCTGCGGCAATGGCTAAAGGAGCATTTCTCGAACCAGGGGAGAATACCCAATGAATCACGCCGTGAGCAACGCATTGGTCTATTACTAACTGCACCGTCCATTTATTGCTGGTAATCATGGTTCAAAATTACTTATTTCAGCAATGAAAAAAGGGTGTTGCTTTTGTTCTCAGTTTCAATCCATTCGGCTTCTGGGTCGGAATCGGCCGTGATGCCCGCTCCGGCGTATGCGTGCAACATCCCATCGATGATTTGTGCGCAGCGGAGGTTGACATAACAATGGGTTTGTTCTGGGTTCATAAACCCAATGACGCCAGTATAAAGTTCTCGTTGGTGCCTTTCCAAAGATTTAATGGATTCTTGGGCAAGGTAGGGTGGGATTCCGCAAACAGCAGGAGTAGGATGCATTTTTCGAATGAGTTCATGCGTTATGTCCCTTTCTGACTCAAACCAAAGATCCGTTCTCAGATGGGTAACCGGACCTGCTTCATGGTTGAATGGACCATGGGTTTCGTACTCCAACTGCATGCTGGAAAGAATTTCTTCGAGGTAGTCTGTAACGATGCGTTGCTCAACGATTTCTTTCTGCTTCCATTGGGGTAGGTTTCCGCTGAGACGCGTTCCTGCCAGCGACATCAAAAAATATTGGTCTTTTATGCGCCGAAGCAAAACTTCGGGGCTTGCCCCAATCCATTCTCCGAGTTTGAGGTCGTTGAAATAGTAGACAAAAGCGTTGGGGTATTCATTGCACAACGATTCGAATAAATCCAAAGCGCTGGTATCTTCCAACGGTTTGCTGATTACACGGGAAAGGACCATTTTAACCAATCCAAGCTGATCAATCGCTCGTTGTATTTTTAATATGGCTTGTGTGAAGGAAGCCTGATCCATGTTGTGCGGCTTGATCTTTTTTGGATTAAGTACCTCCCGGGCTTGCTTCATAGGGTGAAACGCATAAAAATGTTCTGCGTCGGCGTCGCTCACGATAAATCCTTGGAACTCGCGAATGGATTTTACGGGGAGAAACACTCCGTAGGACCGAACGATTGCCTGACCTGGAATCCTGTAATGCAGCATTACACTTGTTTTTTAATCCGCATAATGGTCAAACGTCCGGTGCACACCAATTGTTCAGTGGAAGTTTCATGGATGTTAACTTCCCATACATGGGTCGATCCGCCTGCATGAAGAAGGGTTCCTGTAGCAACTACGTAACCGTTTCGAACGGCTTTCAAATGTTCTGCATGCACAGAAAGTCCAACAGGCCTTTCATCTGTTCCCTGAGCCATTAAAAAACTACCGAAGGAGCCTACAGTTTCGATAAGAGCTGCAGAAGCCCCGCCGTGTAAAATACCCATGGGTTGATGGGTTCGATGGTCCACAGGCATGCTGAATTTGAGGTAGTCATTCCCAAGTTCAACGCATTCAATGCCGAGGGATTCCATCAGGGTATTGCGGTTCAAAGCATTAACTTCTTCCAATGAAAAATGTGAAAAATCCATGCTGTAAAGGTAGCTGAAATTCAAAAAATGAATGGATAAAAATCCAACTACTGAAAAACATAAGACCAGGTCAGCATCTATGATGATAATTGTACTGTTGTTATGTTAAAAATCGGATTACCGTTCAGTACTTAAATCGGTCGAAGAGATGCTCTTTTACCAAGAGTTCCGAACCTTGTTTAACGTTTCATTTTCCGTACTTTTGTTAAGCTTTTCACAACGGAATGTGTTGTGATACAAGTTTTACAATACTTGCTTTTGCAATTATGGAAAAAAGATACGAAGGTTTTTTAGCTCCGCACGGATTATACATTTTAGACACGTTTACGGGTCAGGTTCGTTTTCTGGCTCATGGTAGCAGCATCCCTTCCGCTTCCATGGCCGCGTTTACGGAGTTAAGTACCAGTTCTCCGGAAAATCCATCTCCTCAAACCCTCGGTTTTTCTCCCTTTGAAAACGAGGTTGTCGCTACTTATCCATACCTCATCGCGAAGCCCTTTTCTGACCTATTAAAGGAAACGGACGCTAGAATGAAATGCAAATTGATGGTGGATACCTTCACGGCAGTCTTAAAATACTTGGCATTGCAACTTGCAAGTGAATACCTACGTGCTAAGGACCTCAAGGATATTCAAATTCAACAAACCTTAACAAAGGATTTATCTCGACCCTTAATTTCAGCTTGGAATCTATTAATTGCTCGGTGTCTCCCCGCTATGATGGACCACAACATATCCTTGTTTTCTCCCGAAATAAAGGTTGCCTATGAAAAATTAGAATCCAAATGCAAAGATCCATTTTTAGTTACCCAGAACTATAGCGATGAGCAGGGTACGTTAAAAACTAAAACAAAAAAATTGGGTAAGATTCAGGCATTGATCAATTACCGTAACGGCCTAGCCCATGGATTTAATCAAAGCCAAGCAAGAGCACAAAAAGAGTTTGATGAATACTATCCTTTGTTGTGCGATATTCTACAGGAAATTCGCTTTGTTTCTCGGTATACGCTTTGGCACGTTGAGTCGAGCAAACAAGGGGTTAATGGAATACGATTGATGGGGGCTAGCCCATCCTTGAAAAAGGTGGATTTTGACCGTGAAGGGGTAAATCCTGCCGTTTCACCGCTTTTTTTAATCAATGATGCTACGGGTGAAATATTGCCGCTTTACGCCTTCTTTGATGTAGAGGATTCGGTTGATAATGGTCTTCCGGAAATTGGGAAAGATGTTTTTGTTTTCGAAGGGAATACCAAGAGCACGGTAATTTACCTGTCCTCAAACGGAGAGCATTTGGAGAAATCTACACGTTTTAAGCATTGGAAAGAACTGCTGTCACAAAAACAGATGGAGGTTGAATGGGCGGATGCTAAAAATCTGACAATGGATATGCTTTGTTCCGTGGGGAAACACATCAGTACTTCCGGTATACAAGCATTAATTTCAGCAGCTAAATACTTGCGCGAGGCTACTATACCGCGACAAGACTTGAACGAGTTATTGGATTCCTTCAGTTATGGTGATTACAATGGTTTTGTTCTTGGAGGCGAGAGTGGAATTGGAAAAAGCACCCTACTAGCCCAAAAGACTGAGGAATGGCAGAAAGCAGGACACATGGTTGCCTTTTATCGGGGAAGTGCACTCAACCAAGGCGATATTGCCAATAAGTTTCTTCGGGACTGTGCCTTAAAGTTGCATTACTTAGAAGATTTTCTGAGCGTTGTTCATCCGGTAATTGCACCAACCGACAAGAAGTGTTACCTCATTATTGATGCACTCAACGAGTATGCAGGAGATTTGAACGAGTTGATAAAATCGGTGGAAAGCATCGTAGCACAAGCTGGAAATTATCCATGGTTTAAACTCGTTGTGAGCATTCGAGACAGCGCCTATAATCGTGCAGTAGCTCGTTTTGGCGAGCTGAAATCCAACAAATATCTAACCGTTGAAGAGGAAAAAGGTGGTGAAAAAGTACGGACAAATATCGTTCGATTGCAACCCGTGGGTAAAGATTTTGTAGAGCAACTGTATAACGCGTATAGAAATTATAAATGGATAGATATTACAGATTCTGAAGATGAAGGGTATTACATTTTCAGGCCATTGACGGAATTTAACGAATTGGATATTGAAGGATCAACGGTGAATCTCATTCGCAGTCCATTGATGGCTCGTTTGGTGATGCAGTCATTTCATCGTGCTAAACTTCCACAGCAGCTTACCAACGATGACGCGATGCGCCTTTATCATGACAACATCGTTCTAGAAAAGTCAGATAATTCACCGGGGTTCCCTGATCGAAAAAAGTTACTTACCTTGCTCGTAACAGAACTTGATAAACACAATGCTGAGCGTATTGAACGTGATACCTTAATTCAACACAATACCCTGCGTCCTTATTTAATCAATAATCAGCGCGACAGCGCCTATATTCAATTATTGGATCTTGGGGTCTTAATGGAAGAGTGGGAGGCCGATGATTGTTATGTTCGATTCGCTTTTGATACATTTTATGAATTTCTATTAGCTGAATTACATTGGCCGAAAATTGACGATGCTAACTCGTTGATGACTTTGTGCAAACGTGCAACCGGTTTTAAGATATTGCAAGGAGCCATTGAAATTATCCTTATTCGTTTTTGCTTAAATAATCAGAGTCAACATTTAGTTGCGATCATCGATTTAGCCGATGAAGCAAAAGATGAAGTCAAGGAATTGTTGAAAGATACTACCGTTCGGCTTTTAATCGTGTTATGCAATGAATATCCAAAGATTTTTGAAGAGGTAATCAATGAATTTCCCAAACAGCCCGGTGAGATGGATTTACAAATCTTACAAGACTTGGTGAATGCATTATACCTAACAGGTCAATTGCAGGGTTTTGAGAAGGCGATGGCCATTGCAACCCAAGAAGCTGAAGTGCTCGAGAATCAAAAAGTGCTATCCGACTTGATGCTGAACGCGGCACAGTACGATATGCTGCAAGGGAGATATACGAGCACAAGAGAGAAATTGACAGCTGTTATTAAGATAAAAGCGCAATTAAACGATGAATACGGTCGCCTTGTGGGCATGCGAAAATTAGGTGCACTGGAATGGCGGGAGGGGAATATGGAACGTTCTATGAGTATTTTTAGTGCCGCCCTCGATGAGGCAAAGGAGTTTGGTTATGATGACTTAACCGCAGGTTTTTTGAATAATCTAGGGGTATTAAATGGGCATTTTGGCAAAAAACAGGAACAAGAAGATTTATACAAACAATCGTTAGAACTGAAATTAAAGTTAGGTGATAACCGTGGTGTAGGTGAGAGTTACAATAATCTTGGCGTCTTGTTCAATTCTTTGGGGAAAATTAGTGAAGCATTGGAATTTCATGCTAAAGCTCTAATCGTCAGAAAAAAAATTGGTGATAAAAAAGGTATTAGTACTACTTTGGGGAATCTTGGCAGCATGTACAAAGACCAAGGCAATATGCAGGAGGCTGAAAAACTGCATTTGGAGTCCTTAGAAATCAAACGACAACTAGGGGATAAAAAAGGTATTAGTGCTTCTTTGGGGAATCTTGGTAACATTTACAAAGACCAAGGCAAGATGGAGGAAGCTGAAAAACTGCATTTGGAGTCGCTAGAAATCAAACGACAACTGGGGGATAAAAAAGGTATTAGTGCTTCTTTGGGGAATCTTGGCAGCATTTACAAAGCCCAAGGCAAGATGGAGGCTGCTGAAAAACTGCATTTGGAGTCGCTAGAAATCAAACGACAACTGGGGGATAAAAAAGGTATTAGTGTTTCTTTGGGGAATCTCGGCAACATTTACAAAGACCAAGGCAAGATGGAGGAGGCTGAAAAACTGCATTTGGAGTCGCTAGAAATCAAACGTCAACTGGGGGATAAAAAAGGTATCAGTTCCTCTCTTTCCTACCTTGGCGTCATCTATTTTGAAATGGGGCTTGACCAAAAGGCTCTCGAACATTTAATACAGGCTAATGACCTAAAAAAAGAGCTGAACGAAATTCCAGGCATTATTGCAACGGTACATCGCGCCTTTTCCCTAGTAGAACCGAAGGAACAGGAAAAACTTCTTTTAGAAGTGAAAGCGTTGGATAGTGCAACATTGGGCGCAAAAGAAAATTGTTGGTTGTTGAACATTAATTTGATGCACGGTTGCCTTAATCACTTACCTATAAATTCACAAGAAATCCTCAACCAATGTAACAATATTTCGGAACTTTCATCGCAAACGAATTTAACGGATATCGACGATTTACCCATAGAGTCATTTTATTGGGCAACCCATAAGCTGATTGAAATGAATCAAGTCGATGAAGCTGGAATTTTGGCGAAACAAGCCTTGCATTGGATTGGCATTCGAAATACCCGAAGAAAGGCTGTGTTTGAAAAGATAACAGCTAAGTAATTTCCGATACCTTCCAAAAAAAAATAAGTTTTTTTCGTATTCATGACGAATGAAAACAAGTAAGTTGTATATTTAAAGAAGTACCAATCACTT
Organism: Flavobacteriales bacterium; assembly: GCA_947500875.1. GTDB lineage: Bacteria > Bacteroidota > Bacteroidia > Flavobacteriales_D > Crocinitomicaceae > UBA952. Next base: position 15,940 of record CANMUN010000019.1, read on the forward strand.
GCAATGAAAATTACCTTATTCATACTTTCCCTTATACCGTACTTTGCCACTTTCGGCCAAACGCAAGCAGAAATGAACGAGGAAGCGAAGAAAGCGCACAGCCTCGCGGACAAAGAAATGACCTTGGTGTATAAAACGCTCATGTCCAACTTAACTACCCAAAGTGAGAAGGATTTGTTGCTCGCAGCACAGCGCGCTTGGATTACCTATAAGGAAGCCCATTGCAAGGCCCTTGCGCATCAATACGAAGGCGGTAGTATGATGCCCTTGATTTATTACAATTGCCTAGAGGAAATGACTCGCCAAAGGATGGAGCAATTGAATGCTTACGGTCAATAATACAAGGTTCTCAATCACCTGGTATAAACGTAGTACAGAATGTTGGCCCCCATTTTTAGCGCTTGCTGCCGTTTATCCTCAGAGTCGTTGTGCACCCGTTGATCTTCCCAACCATCGCTGAGATCGGTTTCAAACGTATATAGCAGTACCATCCTGCCTTCGTGAAAAACCCCAAAGGCCTGAGGGCGTTTTCCGTCGTGTTCGTGAATTTTAGGTAAGCCACCGAGTTGGTAATGCGCCGAGAATATCTCGTGGTTTGAGGGCAGTTCTTGCAGGTCGTACTCCGGAAACACTTTCTTGATTTCCCCCCGCACGTATTCGTCCATACCATAGTTGTCGTCAATGTGCAGAAATCCTCCCGCTATCAGGTAGTCCCTCAAATTGTTGGCCTCCGAGCGCGAGAATACGACGTTTCCATGTCCCGTCATGTGCACAAAAGGGTAGAGATATAAATCCTTTGAACCGACTTCTACGTAGGGAACATCTTTGGATATCTGGGTGCCTAAGTTCTGGTTGCAGAATTGAGCTAAATTTGGAAGAGCCGTCGGATTGGCGTAGTAGTCCCCGCCGCCGCTATATTTGAGCACGGCAATTTTATAGGTTCCGTTGGTTTGAGCCAAGGGCGCCAAACTAAGGCTCAAAAGAAAAGGCAAAATCCAGCGATGCATGCATTGCAAAAATAAGGTTTTCAGTTATTGGTTACACCATTTACCCGTCTTTTATAACTTGTGTAAAAAAAATAAGCGGCAATTCGTGCACCGTTGAATTTTGAAGTAATTTTATGCGCCCATTCGGGGTTTTCAAACCTGCACATATGCCCAAAAATTCTTCCATTAAGTCGGTCTTAATCATTGGTTCTGGCCCTATTGTTATTGGCCAAGCCTGCGAATTCGATTACTCAGGTTCCCAGGCAGCTCGTTCCTTGCGCGAGGAGGGAATCGAGGTTACCTTAATCAATTCCAATCCTGCCACCATCATGACCGACAAACTCGTGGCGGACAATGTTTACCTCATGCCCTTGGAGCCGGAGAGCATCGTTGAAATTCTTCAAAAGCATTCCATCGATGCGGTTCTTCCCACCATGGGAGGACAGACAGCATTGAACCTCTGCATCACTTGTGATGAAATGGGAATATGGGCAGACCATCACGTGGAGATTATCGGTGTGGATATAAAAGCCATTGAAATTACCGAAAACCGGGAGGCATTTCGAGCCTTAATGGGTAAAATTGACGTTCCCATGGCCCCTCAGAAAACGGCTAAGTCGTTTTTGGAAGGTAAGGAAATTGCCCAAGAATTTGGTTTTCCTTTGTGCATTCGTCCGAGCTACACGCTGGGCGGTTCTGGAGCGTCAATTCTGTACAAACCGGATCAATTCGACAACCTCTTGGAGCGAGGATTGCTTCTTTCTCCCATTCATGAAGTGATGATTGACAAGGCCTTGATTGGTTGGAAAGAATACGAACTCGAATTGCTGCGTGACAACAACGACAACGTGGTCATCATCTGCTCGATCGAGAATTTCGATCCCATGGGGATCCATACGGGGGATTCCATTACGGTAGCTCCTGCCATGACGCTTTCCGACACGACCTTTCAACGTATGCGCAACATGGCGATACGCATGATGCGTTCCATTGGGAATTTTGCCGGAGGTTGTAACGTTCAGTTTGCTGTTTCTCCGGATGAAAAAGAAGACATCATCGCCATTGAAATCAACCCTCGCGTTTCGAGATCATCTGCCTTAGCCTCAAAAGCAACGGGTTATCCCATTGCGAAGATTGCTTCGAAATTGGCCATTGGTTACCGCTTAGATGAATTGCAAAATCAAATCACCAAAACGACCTCTGCGCTCTTTGAGCCAACGTTGGATTACGTAATTGTGAAAATACCGCGCTGGAATTTTAATAAGTTCCCAGGAACCAACCGTGAATTAGGACTCCAAATGAAGTCGGTAGGTGAGGTTATGGGCATTGGTCGTTCTTTTCAAGAAGCTTTGCAAAAAGCCTGTCAATCCTTGGAAATTAACCGTAACGGTTTGGGGGCAGACGGTAAAGAATTGACGAACCAAACCGAAATTTTGAATAGCCTCGAAAAACCCAGTTGGAATCGCCTTTTTCACATTTACGATGGGTTGAAATTGGGGATTCCCTTTAAAACCGTGGTGGAGAAAACCAAGATTGATCCATGGTTTTTGCGCCAGATCGACGACCTCATTAAAACAGAACGTCGAATAGAACAATTCAACATCAGTAATCTGCCTTCGGAGTTGCTTTTTGATGCGAAACAAAAAGGGTATGCGGACCGGCAAATTGCGCATCTTCTGCGCTGTTTGGAATCCGAGGTATATAGTAAACGACAAGATTTAGGTATAAAACGCGTGTACAAGCTCGTTGACACCTGCGCTGCTGAGTTTGAAGCACAAACGCCTTACTATTATTCCACCTTCGAATGGGAAAATGAGAGTACGGTGAGCGATCGTAAAAAAGTGGTGGTACTAGGTTCGGGACCTAACCGCATCGGACAGGGCATCGAGTTCGATTATTCCTGCGTTCACGGTGTTTTGGCGGCGAGGGAATGCGGTTACGAAACCATCATGATCAACTGCAATCCTGAAACGGTATCCACCGATTTTGATACGGCGGATAAACTGTATTTCGAACCGGTGTTTTGGGAACATATCTACGACATCATTCAGCACGAAAAACCGGAAGGGGTCATTGTTCAGTTAGGGGGGCAAACCGCTTTGAAGTTAGCGGAAAAATTACACCGTTATGGCATTAAAATATTGGGAACCAGTTTTGAGGCCTTAGACTTGGCCGAAGACCGCGGAAGGTTTTCTAAAATGCTTGAGAAATTGGAGATTCCTTTCCCTAAATATGGGGTGGTCGAAAGTGCGGAACAAGCCTTGGAATTGGCTGCAGATTTAGGATTTCCCTTGTTAGTTCGTCCCAGCTATGTGTTAGGAGGACAGAAAATGAAAATCGTTATCAACAAAGAGGAATTGGAACATCACGTGGTGGATATCATCAATGAAATGGGGAGCAACCAGATTTTGTTGGATCACTTCATTGGCGGGGCTATCGAGGCTGAGGCCGATGCGATTTGCGATGGCGAGGACGTCTATATTTTAGGAATTATGCAACACATCGAACCCGCAGGAATACATTCTGGTGATTCCTACGCCGTCTTGCCACCCTACAACCTTGGTGATTTTGTCATGACTCAAATTGAGGATATCACCAAGAAAATTGCATTAGCACTTGAAACGGTTGGTCTCATCAACATTCAATTCGCCATCAAGGACGATAAGGTTTATGTCATCGAAGCAAATCCGAGGGCATCGCGAACGGTACCGTTCATCGCAAAAGCCTACGACGAACCCTACGTGAATTACGCTACCAAGGTCATGCTTGGCGAGAAAAAGGTCAAGGACTTTGAATTCAATCCTAGAAAAGAGGGGTATGCCATTAAGATACCGGTTTTTTCTTACGAGAAATTTCCCGACGTAAAAAAAGAACTCGGTCCTGAAATGAAATCCACAGGAGAGGCCATACAGTTCATTAAAAATTTAAAAGATCCTTTTTTCACGAAAGTTTACTCCAAAAGAAACATGCACCTTTCGAAGTAGGCAATGGGCATTGTCAAAAAAGATGCACTTCGAACTACCATCATTTCCTATGTGGGTTTGATATTGGGGTATTTAAACAAAGCCGTCTTATTCATTTTACTATTATCAACTGTTCAAATTGGTATAGTTAATCTTTTGATAACCAGTGGTTTGTTTTTTGCTCAATTGAGCAATCTGGGTACGATTTACGTAACTTGGCGTTTCTTTCCCTTCTTTCGCAATGCGGAAAAAGAACATTATGGTTTTCTGTTGTTGAATTTCCTGCTAGTCCTTTTCGGGGTGCTACTTTTTACCGTATTATTTTTCCTTTTTCAAACACCGATCACCGAGTATTTTGTCCAGAAATCCCCCATGTTTGTGGATTACGCCTGGTGGGTTGTCCCGGTGGGCATAGGTCATGTCTTTTTCCTGCTCTTTGAGAACTACATGCGAGGATTATACAAGAATGTATTACCCGTTTTCTTACAGGACATCGTTTTACGGGTTTTTACAACGTTACTGCTTTCATTGTATGGTTTTAAGATCATTTCATTCGAACTTTTCATTGCAGCTTTGATGATCAGTAACATTCTTCCGGCGGCGGTGCTGTTAGTTTACCTGGTTCGAGTCAAAGAACTGACTTTTTCGTTGAAAACCATTTCCGTTCCGAGAAGGTTTCGAAAGATTCTTTTAAAGTTTAGCCTTTTTTCTTATGTAAACACGATGGCGTCAATCGTGGTAGTCACCATGGATGCTGTGATGATTGGCGGAATGATTGGTTTGTCGGCAGTTGGCATTTATACAACCATGGTACAAATAACGAGTGCGGTCTTGGTGCCGTTTCGTTCCATGACGCGGGTAAGTTCACCGGTGGTTGCCAGGTATTGGAAGGATAAGGATTTAAAAGGATTGCAGGAAATTTATCAAAAATCAAGTGGGGTAGGCTTGTTCATAGGGTTGAGTTCTTTTTTGGGCATCTTTTTACCGGTGAATGAGTTGTTTTCCTTAATTCGACCTGAGTTTCAACAGGGAATACCCGTACTTTTTTTCTTGTTATTGGGCCGATTAGTGGACATGTATTGCGGTCTCAATGGAATCATTTTCGCAACTTCTAAAAAGTACCAATACGATTTGGTATTTACCCTGATGCTGTGTTTTGGAATTTTCGGAATGAATTATGTACTTATTTCAGCGGGTTATGGTATAGCAGGTGTAGGGTTTGCAACGGGATTTATGTACTTGTTTTATAATGCCGCTCGTTCATTCTACATTTTTAAAGCCTATGGATTAAATCCCTTTCTTCCTCGTCATGGGAAATTGTTTGCTCTGGCGCTAGGGGTTGTTTTGCTCATGGTATCGTTGCAAGGATTATTTCCTTTCGAGCCAAGGACAACGTTTTTAACCTTGTTGCGTATCGCAACCGTGGAGGTATTGGTGGTATTAACGTTTGTGTTACCAATTATTTATTTTGACCTTGAGCCGGAGGTTTCCGGTTTTATGAAGAGAATTTCAGCAGATTTGAAAAAGAAGTACTTTAAATTGTAATTTTAAGCTATGAAACGTTTTCATTCGATTTTACTTGGGTTTTTGCTAGGGAGTGTTCCTTGCTTGATGCATGCCCAAGAGCGCATGGACATCGATGATTCCTTTGTAATCGAATTGGGTTTACCTAACGGTTTTGCGAATGCCCCCTTTAAAAATATCATGCAAGGTTTGGTATATGTTTCTCCAATGTACCAATACACCTTAAAATCAGGTCTTTCGTTTGGGGCTGGGGTCCATTATTCTTATTTTAATGTCAATCAATTCCGCATCAATCAAGACGTCTATGGCGGCATGCACAACGGTGCTGCGTTCCTTAAATTGGGTTATGAACGATTTTGGACTCCAACCTTGGCAACCGATATTTCGTTGAAAGCAGGATTGGTTCAGTCGGCTTTTACCACCGATACCTTGAAAAAACTCGGTTTTACCTACCAGGCGAGGATATCAAGTTATTTGGAGCCCAACATTGGGATATGTTTGGCCTCCGATGTAAACGCATCTTTTCGATTAACGCTGGGTTATGCGTTTTATGGATTCGGTTTTCGTCCTTCCAATTTGGGAATAGATTCGGATTTGGGCTATGCTGCCTCCGAGTTTAACAAGGTTTCTTCTTTTTTGGTAATAGGTTTCGGGTATTCCCGATATTTTAACGGAAAGAAAAGTGCTAACACGGGGTGGGATGAAGAATAAGCGAATATTTTAGGGATGGACAGTTTTCTACAACATTTTTTTGAAGAATTTCAACTTCCTTTAACCAATCCTGTTCTTGTTTTTTCCCTAATTCTGTTCATTATTTTATTAGCACCGATCGTGCTTCGCAAACTCCGAGTGCCTGGGATTATCGGTTTGATCATTTCAGGAATTATCATCGGCCCCAAAGGCATAGGCATGGTTGGAGAAAATTCCATTGCTGCGGAAGGGTGGATTAAGTTGTTTTCAACGATTGGTTTACTCTACATCATGTTCATGGCGGGTCTGGATTTGGATTTGAACCAATTTAAACGTTACTATAAAAAGAGTTTAGTTTTTGGTGCTATGACGTTCTTTATTCCGTTGACGCTAGGTTTTCCCATTTGTTATTACGGATTAAATTTATCTCCTTTAGCGAGTTTATTGACGGCGAGCATGTTTTCTACGCATACCTTAGTCGCATATCCGATCATCGCTAAATTTGGCCTAACCAAACATCATTCCGTTGCGATAAGCGTTGGCGGAACCATTCTCACCGACACCGCAGTACTCATTATACTTGCGATTATATCCAGCGCATCCAACGGTAACTTGGATTTTTCGTTTTGGTTGCGTTTGGTTACGTCCTTGTTTTTTTTCTCGATCATCATGTTTTTCTTACTTCCCAGAATTACCCGATGGTTTTTGAAAAAACTGGATTCCGAGAAAACGTCGCAGTACATCCTTATATTGTCGGTTGTATTTTTCTCAGCATTTCTCGCGGAAGTAGCAGGGGTGGAACACATCATTGGGGCCTTTGTGGCCGGTTTGGTATTGAACCGTTTGATTCCTCACAATTCGGTGTTAATGAACCGAATTGATTTCATTGGCAATGCCTTGTTCATTCCTGTGTTTTTGATTTATGTTGGAATGGTAGTGGATTATCGGGCACTTTTTCAGGGAACCTGGCCTCTGATCATTGCCGGAGTTCTTACGGCCTTTGCCATTTTTTCGAAATGGTTAGCGGCGTATGCAACGCAGCTTGTTTTTCACATGCCAGATCTCGAACGAAAAATGATCTTTGGATTAAGCACGTCTCATGCGGCAGCTACCTTGGCCATCATTATGGTTGGGTATCAAGATAAAATATTGGACATTAATGTGGTGAATGGAACCATTCTGCTCATTCTAGTAACGTGCATGGTCGCAAGTTTTGTTACGGAAAACGCCGGTAAGGAGCTCTTGCTGCACCTCGCAGAAAAAGGAGAGGACGACGCCCTCGAATCGAAACTTCGTAATAAACACCTTGTGGTTGCGATGAATAAACTTGAAGGGAATGAGAAATTGTTGGAATTTGCATTGCAAGTATCCGATCCGAAAGTAATCAATCCCATTTCCGTGGTAAGTGTTCTTCCTAATTCTCGCCAGGCGCAAAACATCATTCACAAGTCCCGAAAAAATCTGGAAGAAATTGTAAAGCATTTCTCGGGCTATGAATCCAAATTAAACACCATTGCCACCATTGACTTAAACGTATCATCGGGCATTTCGAGAGTTGCCGTTGAATTGGTGGCAGATGCCGTGGTAGTAAACGATTCGAATCGAACCAATCTGTTGAAGTTAATTGTGGGCGACGACCGCGCACATTTATTGGAATCCTGTGACAAAACCATTTTCTTTTGCCAGATCGAAAAGCCAGCAGTAGATTACCGAAGAATCGTGGTTGTTGCTCCCGAATATGCTGAATTAGAACCTTATTTCATTTCCTGGGTTGAGCGTATTTTGAGGTATTCCAATGAGTTGAAAGTTGAAATCGAAGCATTCATGACCGAAAATTGTTTCGAGCGTTTTTTAAAAGTAGGGCAGGTCAATAAAATCAATACCGCCGCACGTTTAAACGTCATCGAATCCGCGGATGATTTTTTCCATTTATCCAAGGTAAACGCGGAAGATTTATTGGTGATGATTAGTTCTAGAATGGGGTCTATTTCCTACCGGTCAGACTTAGATTCGTTCTCAAGTAAGGCATTGAAGGTTCACGAACGCAACGATTGGGTATTGGTTTATCCCGGTCAGGATATTGAAAATTCGTACAAAAATTATGAGGACGTTTCGGGGAAACCCATTGGTGTTGGCGTCGATACCTTATCAAAAATCGGCAAAGAAGTTGGAAGCATTTTCAAAAAAGAAGATTAGGCTCTAAATTCTAATTCAATGGATGGAATGAGCCTGTTGCCGCTTCATTCGCACCCGCAGAGGTAAGGTGTTGCATTACTAACCGCTGATGACCCATAACTTGAGCCTTGGTATATTTCTTTAATTCTAAAATAGATTACTTGGCAATACGGGTGGTCGTCTTTAGGATTGCGAACCCACAAGGCACCGTCTTTGTAACGATGGTCAGGCGTTCCTAATCGGGACAATACGACTTGCCAATCGCTGTGCAGTAAACCACTTTTCTTGATGATGACTTGCGGCTCCAATTGTTCGGAAATCAGTTTTTCTAAAACAGTATTTTTGGACATAAAATCCTTGTCAGCAGGTTTGAACAGGTTGATCTTTGGGGCAACGATGCTTTTGGCACTCTCCATTTTTTGAACCAGCTTGGTTTTCATTTGTTCCCCTATGTTGGTGCCTGAAGTCCTGAAGAATCGTGCTTTTGAAGAATCTGAAACAATGCGAAATGCCCATTCTCTCGAGAAGTCATTCTTGTAAAGTCCCTCGGAACCGCCTTGGAAACTTCTAGCCGATTTTAACAATTCGTCGATTTGAAATTCGTAGACCAAAATAGCTCTTGGATCGTTGGGTGCGCTTTTTGAGTCTTTAGCTTCGATAACGTTGCCTTGACTCCATACCATCATAGGGAGCACGGCAAATAAATAGGCGAACTTCATAAATTGAAACAATAGTTCTTAAAAACAGAAAAAAACTATGGAATTTTTACCATTAGTAATTTCTTGAACTTATTTTCCGCGAGAACTTCCCGTTTTAATTACCGGAGCTTTTTTGGAAACGGCCGGTTTTGGAGTTTTAGGTTCTTTCACCGCAGAAGCTTTGACTTTCTTTACCGTATCAGTTTTGACTTTTTTAAGATCCTTTTTGTTTTCTGACGCATCGCTGCTTCCTTCATTTGCTGGGGCTTCAACTACCAACAACCCTTCTTTCAGCAGTAAGTTATACCATTGAAATACTTTACGTATGTCCGACACATAAACCCGATCAATATCGTAGTTGGGAACCACGCCGGTGAACGCCTTTCGAAGTTCATTTTCTTCAACTTTATGATTGACGGCTTCTTTTCCTTCAAGCTGCTTCAGCAATTTCGAGAAAATTTCGGTCAGTTTCACGTCTTCATCATTGGTGAAAATGCTAATATCCTCCACTGCACTAATCTTTTCGGAAGCAAACGCCGGAAAGCGTTTTTTATCAAGGATGGATTCAACGATAACGTTTGATTTACCTTGAGAGACAATTTTAAAAAGTCCTGGCCTTCCTGAAATGGATATTATACCTTTTAGTTCCATAAGTAATCTAATTTCCGTCAAAATTAAGGATTTCTTCGGTACAGAGGTTATGTTTTCGTGATTATTCCTGGCACAAGGTTGTCTAGCGCATTTAAATCAGTACCTTTGCCGAGAATTTAACACATTAGAATGACATTTGAAGCGTTGGGATTGCGTAGTGAGGTGCTGCAGTCAATTAAAGAAATGGGGTACGAAAGTCCAACCCCAATACAAGAACAAGCCATTCCCCATCTTTTACAAGAAGACAGTGATTTTGTAGGCTTAGCCCAAACGGGAACCGGTAAAACCGCCGCTTTCGGCTTACCCCTTTTATCGAAAATCAAGATTGGCCGAAAATTACCAGAAGCCATCGTCATTTGTCCTACCCGAGAACTTTGCCTTCAGATTACCAGTGATTTGAAGATTTTTGGTAAGCATTTGAACGTGAGTGTGGTGCCCGTATACGGAGGCGCCGACATTAAAAAACAAATCACGGACATTAAAAAAGGTGTGGATGTTATTGTTGCAACACCCGGCAGGCTGATGGACCTCATGAACCGAAAAGTGATCCATTTGAACGAAATTCGATACGTAGTTCTCGACGAAGCAGACGAAATGCTGAACATGGGCTTCAAAGAGGATATTGATGATATCTTGAAATATACGCCCCTGGAGAAGAACGTTTGGCTTTTTTCAGCAACGATGCCGAAAGAGGTGGCTGCTATCGCCTCGAACTACATGGATCGCCCCTTGGAGATTTCCATCGGTAATAAAAACCAGGGCAACGAAAACATCTTACATACCTATTTTGTGGTGTACGAAAAAGATCGTTACCCCGCTTTAAAGCGCTTGATTGATTTTCACCCGGAAATATACGGTTTGATTTTTTGCCGAACCAAGCACGAAACGGCCAATGTTGCTCAAAAGCTTAGCCGAGACGGGTACAACGCAGAACCGTTGCACGGAGATTTATCCCAATCCATGCGCGACATGGTGATGGAACGTTTCAGAAACCGTGAGGTGCAGTTGTTGGTGGCGACCGATGTTGCGGCTCGCGGCATCGATGTGGATTCCATTTCCCATGTCATTCATTACAACTTGCCCGACGACATCGAGAATTATACCCACCGAAGCGGAAGAACAGCACGGGCGGGTAAAAAAGGAGAATCGCTTTCCTTGCTTTCACAGAAAGAGGTTTTCAAAATTAAAGGCATTGAACGTCAAATGCGCACTGAATTTGTTAAAGGAGTCATTCCTAACGCAGCAGAAATTTGCCAAATACAGCTGAAAAAATTGGTACAGAAAGTTACTTCGACGACCATTCGTGAAAAAGACATCGAGCCCTTTCTACCCGAAATGTTCGAACACTTCAAGGATTTGAATAAAGAGGAAGTTATCAAACTTTTTATATCCGCTGAATTCAATCGTTTCATCGAGTACTATGAGCGTGCAGGTGACTTGAATGCATCGGAACGAAGTGACAAAGCAGGCCAAGGCCGCGAGCGTGAAAAAGGTGAACGGCGCCGCGACGAAAACAAAACCCGTTTCTTCATGAACTTGGGTAAGCGAGATGGGCTGAACGTTGGAGGACTTCTTCGAACCTTGTGCGACGCTACCGGACTGAAATCCGGTAACATTGGTCGCATCGATATCATGGCTTCCTATTCGTTTTTTGATACGGATAGCGAACATGTCGACCGCATTCTTAAAAAGGTGAACGGAGCTCAATTTGAAGGCCATACCATTAGTGTTGAAGTTTCTGCAGCCGCAAAAAGCAGCGGTCCTGCCAAGAAATCCAGCAATTTCTCGAGGGAAAAACGATCTTTTGGTGGAGGAAGACCCGATAAAAAACCGGGTTCGCAAGGTGGATTCAACAAACGAAGACGCGACTACTAAACAGCTTTTATGGAAATTAGAAACATTGCAATTATTGCCCACGTTGACCACGGCAAGACCACCTTGGTGGATAAAATCATCGAAGCAGGTTCGTTCATCAATGAACGAGAACGACCCACCGGTGAATTGATTCTCGACAACAACGATTTAGAACGCGAACGCGGTATTACGATCGTTTCAAAAAACGTTTCAGTAACGTACAAAGGAACTAAAATCAACATCATTGATACCCCGGGTCACGCCGATTTTGGGGGCGAAGTAGAACGTGTATTGAATATGGCCGACGGTGTATGTTTACTGGTTGATGCCTTTGAAGGGCCTATGCCTCAAACTCGCTTTGTCTTAGGGAAAGCACTTTCCATGGGGATAAAACCCTTGTTGGTCATCAATAAGGTGGATAAAGAAAACTGCACTCCGGATGAAGTCCATGAAAAAGTGTTTGATTTAATGTTCGAATTGGATGCCAACGAAGAACAATTGGATTTCCCAACGGTTTACGGTTCGGCGAAAAATGGATGGATGTCCGAAGATTGGAAAAAACCAACCGACAGCATTTCACCCTTATTGGACACCATTTTAGCGTATTTTAAACCTCGTCCTATTCCGGAAGGGAATACGCAGTTCCTCATTACGTCCTTGGATTATTCTACCTATGTTGGTCGGATTGCCATCGGTCGATTAAGTCGAGGGACGTTGCAAGAAAACCAAATCGTTCAACTGGCCAAACGGGACGGGACCTTGCAAAAGCACAAAATCAAGGAAATGTTTGTTTTCGAAGGCTTGGAACGCAAGAAAGTCAGCGAGGTTACTCCGGGAGATATTTGCGCAATAACAGGTTTAGAGGGATTCGATATCGGGGATTCGGTTTGCGATGCGGAAAATCCGGAGCCTTTAGCCACCATCAAGTTGGATGAACCTACCATGTCCATGCTCTTCACCATCAACGACTCACCGTTTTTTGGTAAAGAAGGGAAATTCGTGACTTCTAGGCATATTCAAGAGCGTTTGACAAAAGAGCTGGAGAAAAACCTCGCGCTTAGGGTGATGGATACGGACAAAGCCGATCGTTGGGTAGTGCACGGACGGGGGGTACTTCACCTTTCCGTGTTGATTGAAACGATGCGCCGAGAGGGATACGAGCTACAGGTTGGTCAGCCGCAGGTGATTTTCAAAGAAATCGATGGGCAACGCCATGAACCCGTAGAAGAATTAACGATTGATTTACCCGAAGAGTTCGGAGGAACCGCCGTAGAAGCTGTTTCAAAACGTAAAGGTGAGTTAACGTCAATGGAGCCAAAAGGAAATCGAATGATTATTCAATTTTTAATTCCGTCCCGTGGGATTATTGGGCTTCGCAGTTATTTGTTAACGCAAACCGCTGGGGAGGCCATCGTAACCCATCGCTTTTTGGAATACCAGCCTTTTAAAGGTGAAATTCCAGGCCGTCAAAACGGTTCTTTGATTTCCTTGGAACAAGGAACAGCCATTCCATACTCCATCAATAACCTTCAAGAGAGAGGACGCTTTTTCATCAACCCAAACGAAGACATCTACGAAGGTCAAGTCATCGGTGAAAATGCCAGAGCGGGGGATATGGTGGTAAACGTTACGAAAACCAAGAAGCTCACGAACATGAGAGCCTCTGGATCGGACGATAAGGTGAAAATCATTCCTGCCAAAATCATGAGTTTGGAAGAAACCTTAGAATACATTCAGCAGGATGAATTGGTGGAGATTACTCCGAAAAGCCTTCGAATCCGTAAGATTTATTTAAAAGAAGCCGACCGCAGAAGGTTGTCGAGGGATTAATTGAACCGTATTGTTTTTATGGGATTAACCCTTGAAATAATATAACTCGGAACCATTAACGCAGCCATGCAAACCGCAAACGATCCGATATTTAAGGCAAAAAACGTTGTCCATGTAAGTTCCATGGGGACCACGGATAGGTAATATACTTCGGGATTTAGCTTGAGTATGCCGGTGTATTTCTGAAGAAAGTAAATGGCTAGTGCCACAGCATTTCCGTACAATAAACCTCGTGCGATTAAATATCTCGCTTGAATTAAAAAGATTTTCCTGAGGGACCGGTTACTCGCTCCCATGGTTTTCATTAAGCCAATGAAATTGGAACGGACAATGATCAAAATTAACAGGGCTGAACCCATATTAATGATGGCTATCAGCAGCATGAGCGTAACAATGATTTGAACATTAATGTCCAGGAAGGCTAACCACTTGAACAAATCCTGTTCTAAATCAAAAATGCTGCTGACTTTTACTAATTCTCCATGTTCCGTTGGAATCAATTGGATTTTCTTCTTCAGCGATTTCATGGTTTTTTTTACAAGGTACCAGTCCTTGGTCCGAATTTCATATCCGCTCAAATAATGGGAGGAAGTTCCCATTCCTGGGTGGCTTTCCACATAGAACAACCGTTCCTTGGTGGGGGTAATTGGAAGATGGTAATAGTAGCGCGTTCCGGAGGGATTCAGTCCTTCTTTGTAAAATGTTCCGTTACCGCCATTTCTTTCATGAATCTTTTTAATTTGAATGGAATGCTCGTCAATTTTAGTGAGCCTTCCGGTTTCTTCTCGATAAATGCTTACGTGAAGGAGGGTGTCTTGCGTGAGGGGGGAAATCAGTTGTCCTCTGTAGCCTCCCAGACCTTTCCCCCAATCAAATAAAAGCGCTTCGCTGTTTCCTTGAAGGTTTAAAATAACTGGGATTCCACCACTCACCAAAGAATCCCCCAATTCCAGCTGTCCGGAAATTCCCCAATCGTTGAGTTTTTGAATAACCCGAATATCGCAAAGCGCCAATTTGGTATCGTAGTCCTCAAAACCGGTTGAATAAATTCCGACCAATTTGAAATTTCGCATAACCGGCGCATTCTTTACGAACAGCGCAGATACTTCATCGTTCAATTTCAAGTTCAACCGATCACAAATTTTAGAGGAGAGGACCAATTCATCCGAAGGATCGACAGCATTGAAGGCTGGAATTCGTCCCTGTTTGAGGTGTTCCAAAAGAAAAGAACGGTCATAATTTTCATCAATGCCTTTGAAAACCAATCCAAAGACTTCTTGGGTGGCATTTTTTGCTTGAAGCATTCCCGGTTTGTAAGCTATTGGATTGTATCCCTGAACATCCGAGTGGTTGCTGAGGACGGTTTCAACGGCTTTGGATCTTTGAATAGGGTCGGATTCATAAAAATCGGCATTGTTGCGGTTTTGAATGAACAAGGGAGCTGAAAATCCAGTTACTTTTCTTCGTATTTCGTTTTTGAATCCCGTTACAACCGAAAAGGTTAGGAGGTTAACAACAATGGAAAGTGAAATACTAATGACCGCAATACGCAGTATGGGACGCGAAACTTTTATACCTTGCGTTCGATTTGGGAGAATGCGTTTTGCTATGAAAAATTCAAAGGCCAAGGGTCGATTTCTTTTTGCACAAAAGTACATTAAATTGTGTCAGTCAATCGTTTTCGTTGTCGTTACCTGCATTTCTTTTTCAGTAAATAAATCGATGGTGTCCAAAGGACCGATAATTCCCGGGGCTTATCAAATGGATAAGTACATTGATAGTTTGATTGGAAAGAATGTTGCGGTGGTTGCAAATCCAACTTCAATGGTTCAGCAGTCCCATTTGGTGGATACGCTGTTGGCAAAAGGAGTGGTTGTTACAAAAATATTTGCGCCGGAGCATGGATTTCGGGGCGACGGAGATGCGGGTGAACACATTAACAGTGGAGTTGATGACAAAACGGGCATTTCAGTCGTTTCGTTGTATGGAAACCATAAAAAACCTACCCCCGTGGATTTAAAGGAGGTCAAAGCGGTGGTTTTTGATATTCAAGATGTAGGGGTCCGATTTTACACGTATTTGTCCACCTTACATTATGTAATGGAAGCCTGTGCTGAAAACAACCTGCCCTTAATTCTGTTAGATCGCCCAAATCCAAATGGGCATTATGTGGATGGCCCAATTTTACAGCCGGAATATAAGTCCTTCATCGGTTTACATCCGGTGCCCATCGTTTATGGAATGACCATTGGTGAATATGCATCCATGATCAACGGTGAAGGTTGGTTAAATGGGGGGATTAAGTGCGAGCTCACCGTGGTTCCGGTTTTGAATTATTCGCACAAATCCACCTACAGCCTGCCAGTTCCTCCCTCTCCCAATTTGAGGTCGGATTTAGCCATTGCATTATATCCAAGTTTATGCCTGTTTGAGGCAACAACAGTCAGCGTTGGGCGAGGAACCAGTCGGCCTTTTGAAATGTATGGCCATCCAAGGTTTCCAAAAGACGGGTTTGAATTCACCCCTACCATGCAACCAGGTTCTAAGTATCCTCTCCATTTAAATAAAGTTTGTCCTGGAGTTGATTTAAGGCAGAGCACAAAGTCACGAATGTACGAATTGAACTTGTTTTACCTGACTCATGCACGGGACATTCTCGCGGATTCGGCCGTGTTTATTAATCAAAATTCTTTTTTCAACCGGCTTGCTGGAACTGCCGAACTGAAGGAACAATTGTACAGGGGGTGGGGACCTAAAGAAATAAGGGCTACATGGGCTCCAGGTTTGGAAGCATTTCAAAAAACTCGCTCTAAATACTTGATTTATCGTTAAAGGAGGTCCTTTTGGCTTTTTTCTACGGCTAATGCCATCGATGCTTGAAATTCTTCCAACTGTTGCTGTAGGGATGGTTGCGATATTGCAAGCATACGCAGTGCCAGAATTCCAGCATTTTTTGCGCCGTTTAAGGCGACCGTTGCAACGGGAATACCGTTGGGCATTTGAAGGATGCTTAGGATGCTGTCCCAACCGTCAATGGAATTACTCGACTTGATGGGAACGCCAATCACTGGCAACGTTGTCAATGATGCAACCATTCCCGGAAGGTGCGCTGCCCCCCCAGCACCAGCGATGATTACCGATATGCCTTTTTCCTGAGCAGTTTTGGCAAACGCAACCATTTTTTCAGGTGTGCGGTGCGCAGAAACCACTTCTTTGACCACCTCAACGCCAAATTCAGCGATGATGTTCTCGGCCTGTTGCATAATGGGGTAGTCGCTTGAACTTCCCATAATGATTGCTATTCTAGGATTCATTGGATGGGGGAATTATAACATCGTTCGGTTTGGATTCTTGTGGCACATTGGACCTTTCGGAATTCGGATCATTGGTTGTTTCCGTTGGGGTATTTTGGGAAACGGTTGTTTGAATCCGCTCGTTTCCGTAATGCACAGTGTTTTCAATTCCGGAAAAGAGTTGATCCATGGGTTGGTTGATCGTTGCTTCCTCCTCTCGAAGGATGGCTTCTATTTTTAAATCTTTTTTAACGTCAACCCCTGCTTTTTTTATTTCCTCTTTGAGATCATCCGAGGCATTTCGTATGGTATAGATGGCTCTACCAATGGTTTTGGCAATTCCCGGTATGCTCTTGGGACCAAAAAAGATAAGCACGATTAAGAAAATGAGAACGACTTCACTACCTCCTACATCGTTGAATAATAAAAACGGTAAGGCCATATGTCAAAGGTACTACTTTATTTTGATTGCATTTTCTCAACTATTTTCATCACCATATTATCGGGAATGAAAGGACCAAATACATTAATCAAAAGGCTGAAGCTGAATTCGCTGATTTGAATGCGTTTTCCTCGCATCATTGCTTGATATCCTTTCATGGCGGTACTGTGGGCATCTGCACCGTTATCAAACATGGTGGAATCGCCCATGCCTGCTGCAACGTCAAATTCCGTTTTTACCGGTCCAGGGCAAAGCGCGGTAACGGTAATGGGGGTCTTTCTTAATTCGTAGGAGGTGGCTTTAGTCAGTGAAACTACAAATGCTTTGGTCGCAAAATAAGTGGCTTGTAGCGGGCCGGGTATAAAACCAGCGGTACTTGCCGTATTTAAAATTCGACCTTCGTTGTGTTCTAACATTGATGGTAAATAAGCATGCATTAACCGAGTAAGGGCTTGGACGTTTACATCAATCATCTGGGCATCACTATCCGCAGAACGATCGGCAAATTTTCCCCAACCGCCAAAACCCGCATTGTTGAAAAGGTAATTCACAAAAATTCCATCACGTTGGGTGCTTTCGATGACCTTGTTCACTCCTTCAACCGTGGACAAATCCGCTTCGATTACCCATGTTTTAACACCGTAGGTTTGTTGTATTTCTTGAGCCAATTGCTCGAGTTTTTTCGCTCTTCGAGCGACCAATATCACGGGGTTACCCTTGGAAGCATGAATTTTAGCCAATTCCCATCCAATGCCACTTGAAGCCCCTGTAATCAATCCCGCTTTTTCCATGTTTTTTTATCGTGTTAAATGAATGAAATAGTACGAAGTCATCGTCTTTTGTAAATCGGTTAAAATGATGGTATATACGCCCTCCGATACATCGTTCCCGTTTTGGTCTTTTCCATCCCAATTATTCCCGTAAAATTCTGAGTAGTATACCACATTACCCCAACGGTTAAGAATGGTTAGGGCCGTTCCCGGTTTAAGTGATTGAATGTATAATACGTCGTTGATCATGTCGTTGTTTGGACTGAAAACGTTGGGTACTTGGATTTGGTCATAGACTGTAACAAATGCATTCATCGTATCCGTACATCCCTCGTTGTTGGTGACCGTCAAGGTCACTTGAAAGGTTCCGGCGGTATAACTATAACTCCACGGCGACGGTTGATTTACTGTGATACCTGCGTTAATCCATTGTTCGGAGGTGTAATTCGACGACGTATTGGTAAACGTAACGGAATCACCGAGATTAGGAATGGCTGGGCTATAGGTGAAGGACGCTACCGGATAATTGGGTGTGCCAATGGTGTACAAGTTCGATGTGTCGCTGCAGCCGTTAGCATCGTTAACTGTTAAAACATAGGAGGTTCCAGCAGGTAAGTTCGAAATATTTAAAGTGCTCAGGTTTCCGGGTTGCCAAGAATACGTGTAATTGTTCGTGCCACCTGAAACACTCAGACCCGTGATGGATCCGTTCATTAAACAGGTAGCATTGGTTACAAGCGCTTGGCTTTGATCGATGGTAACGGGATTGTTTTGGTTCACCACAAAATTGTACGAACTGGTGCAGCCGTTGACATCGGTTAGGGTAAGCTGGTACACTCCAGAAGTTAAATTGGAAATATCGGCGGTATTGCCCTGATTGCTCCAACCGAAAGATACGCCAGGGCTAGGACTCGTAATTCCTGTAATAGAACCCAAGGTTCCGTCGCAAGCAACAGGATTGATCACCATTTGGGAGGTGTCGATACTTGGACCGCCGAAAGCTCCAACAACAATCCCCGTTATACTGTCCATGCAACCATTGGCGTCAGTAACGTACAGCGTATAACTCCCGGGAGAAAGCCCTGATGGGTTAAGATTAACGGATTGATTGGACCAAAGAAAGGAGTAGGGGGCGATTCCACCGCTTGGAGCGATTCCATTGATAGCTCCGTTGTTTTGACCACAGAGTGCTGGTAGCACTTGCATGTTTGCAGAATCTAGATTTAAGGTAATATCACCCGGTACAGTCAACGGTCCGAGGGTGTCTGTGCATCCGTTTTGATCCGTCGCCACGAGGGTGTAGGTGCCAGCGGTGACGTTAGATAGGTTCATACTGGTACTGTTGCCCGGTGTCCACAAATACTGTAATCCCTGACCGCTCGTTGAAATGCCTGATATACCACCGGTTGCTTGCCCACAAAAAGCGGTTGAATAGTTCACTGCAGCACCATCGATGCTCGGGCCCGCTATTTGTGGTACGTTGATGGGCAGGGTTGATGATGTGCAACCGTTTCCATCGGTAACGGTGAGTGTGTAATTACCAACCGCAAGATTTGTGGCATTGACGGCATTTCCGCCGCCGTTGCTCCAGCTGTAGGTTAAGCCGTTTCCGTTGGCCGTAATTCCGTTAATAGAACCCAAGGTTCCGTTGCATAAAACAGGAGAAATGCTAAGGTTGGTGGTATCAAGAATGGGCCCACTGGTGCCGTTGATTTGGTAAGGACCTGAATTGGTGGAACATCCAGCGGCATCGCTCACGGTCAGGGTATAGGTACCCGCGGCGGCATTGGTGAGGTTGAGGGAGTTCCCACCGTTGTTGCTCCATGAATAGGAGTAGGGTTGGGCTCCTCCATTAACGCTGAGTCCAGTAATGCTTCCTGGGTTTTGACACGTAGCATTGGTGATGATGGGATTGCCCGATACGGTAGGACTGCTTCCGATAACAACGGTTACCGCCCTGCGAAAAGATCCAGGGCATAATCCAACGTAATAGGTCGTTGTGGTAGTCAAAACGGGCGTCGTAAAACTATTTCCTGAACCCACAGAGGATGTGCCAAAAGGCGTTGAATACCAGGTTAAAGCTCCTGCTGGAGGAGCTCCAGTTGTAGATGCGTTTAGGGTTACGCTACCGTTGCCACAAAGAGTATCGTTTGCCCCAACAATGTCATAGGCCGAACTGTTGGTTGTAGAAATTCCGGTGTGTCCTCCAGTAGCACCGTTTTGAGGAAAATTCGGCACGTGGGTTGAATTGGTGGTTCCTGCAATTCCGCCGTTTACGTTGATGGTTGGATTTCCAGAAGTGATGGAGACATAACCCCCTCCGCCCCCTCCGCCTGGTCCGTCCGCCTCCATTTGAGGGTTTGGCGCAAATAACCCGATACTTAAAACTTGATTGCCCCCGTCTCCACCTTTGGCAGAAATACTTACCGTATTGGGAATGGGATTCGAATTGGAAACATATACGGTTCCACCGCCCCCGGCTCCCCCGGCACCGTCTATTCCGAATTTCTGTGTAGAAGCTTGAACCGCGGTTTGTCCGTTGGGATTGGCGTTGATACCATTGGCACCATTGGCTTCAATCGTTCCCGATCCAACGATAGAACCATACACTTTCACGAAAGCAATACCACCGCCTCGACCGCCACCGCCGCCTTGACCGTTGTTTTGATCTCCTGCGCCACCGCCTCCTCCTGCAAAGATCCGAGTATTATCTTGTGCCAAGGGATGTCCTCCTAATCCGCCTTCTTTTCTTCGGTAATCACCACCCCAACTGGTATTGTTGGGTCCGACGGTGTTTTCGTTTTGGTTCATAGTCGCACCCGAATAACCACCTCGGCCTCCTCCAGGGCTTACTGAACCGCCCATGCCTGCTGCCTCTAGGTTCCAGTTAACGTTGTAGGTGGGATTCGGTACGCCCTTTCCAGTGTAGGTGAGGGCAGTATTCCCAACATTGCATCCACCGCCACCACCAGCATTGTGGTTGTTTCCACCACCGCCTCCGTTCGCAGGGGCAGATTTGCAATACCTCGAGTAAATGGCATCGTATTCGGTATAAAATCCCGCAATGCTCTCGCCTTTTTCTGCACCTTGCGTAGGAACGTGCGACGCACAAAAACCAATGTCGTTGACATTTCCTGGAGGACTACCTAAGGTTTGATCTTCGGTGACTCCACCGCGAAAACCTGAGCCAGAGGCAGAAATGCTGCCGTTAGCATTTAAGGTCAACGTACCGTCTACCTCCACTGCAACGACGCCTCCTACCGTGCCATTCCAAGGTGTTGGGACTGCGGAAGTATTGGAATTAATGGTCAAATTGACGAATCTTGGAACTCGAACTACCTGAACACGGCCGGAAATGTTGTAATTATTTACCAAAGGACACATCAGGCTGATGTTGTTAGCGCCGGCCAGTGAACGAACTTCGGCCAATTCGAATTTACCTGCATTGTTGTAGTTCAGTATTTCTCCCCAAAGCTGAATGTGTTGGTTCCAATCGTTCAAATGCCCAATCGGAGTGGTGTAAGGTCCCCAAAATTGACCGTTGGAAGTGACAAATTCATTCGCGGCATAGGTATCGACATTCATGCTGGCTCCTTGCATTTGGACAATCAAAATGAGATCGCCTGGGGTAAGGACTCCACCAAAAAAACCACCGACCATGCTGTTCGATGCTACAGTAATGACCGATTGTCCCGCACTTGCATTCGAAGTTAAGGAGGTATAACTGTTCAGAATTGCATTCGCTGCGGTAACGGTATGTGAGCCATTCTTTCCGCGTTGAGCTAGAAGTTGGCCATTCACCAAAAAAACAATCGAGAAAAAAAGGAAGGAGATTTTCATGAGCCAAAGACGTTGTTCAGTAGAGGTAAGTTGTATTATTCATGTGGAAATTTCTGTTCCAAATTTGAAAGACCGTTTTCGCAGTAAAAATAACCAATTTCGCGCTTATTTTCGAACATCTCTCGGCTTTTACTGATGTCGATTTCACGGTCGGGACGTTCGTGGTGTAAATGGTATTGCAGCGCTTTCCATCGCATGTTTTTTACTGACATTCCCGATCGCAACGCACGGAATTCCAGATCGGTATCTTCGCCGTAACCAGGCAAGGTGTAATCCATGTCAAATCCGTTCAATGCGATTAAATCGCTTTTGCACCAACCCATATTGCAGCCGAGTAATTTGGGGGTTTTCTTACTGGATACAAGCGGACTTTTAATGTAAAATGCTTCCTCAACCCGTTTTGTACGGTTCCACAGCATGCGAAAAAAACCGAGTTGCTGAAGTCCGAATTGACGCACCTTGTTGGAGGTTTTAGCGTCTAAGTCGATTCTCCTTCCTGCTGTGAAAACTCCCTGAACGAGGTGTTTGCGGTGTTCTTCAATGAACCTGCGATGCAACAAGCAATCTCCATCTACGAAGACCAAGAATTCATGATCGGAGGCAAGGATGGCTTTGTTGAGGATTCTGTTTTTGTTGAATCCCGTGTCCACTTGATCGATGTGACATATGTTTAATCTTGAGGAATAGCTTGAAATTATTGGTTGGATTCCTTCGTCGATGGTGTCATGAGCTATAATGACTTGGTTAGGAGGTAAGGTTTGCTTTGTGATGGAATCTAAAACGAGTGCGAGCGCCTCATAATCTTTATAAACCGTTACAATCAAGCTAACTGACATTACCCCAAAGGTAAGTAATTAGGTCATTAGCCTGTCTATAATTTTGGCAACGGCAGGACATATCTGCGCATTTTGCTCGGTTATTTTTAGGATTTGATGCATGTTTTTTCGATTGGTGTGCGGGTATTCGCGGCAGGCTAAGGGGCGGTGCTCATAAATACTGCAATGGTTATCATGGCCTAAAAAACTGCAGGGAGAATGTTGAAGTACGAAGTCATGGTCTTCGTCCAAACGCAGGTATTGCTCAACGAAAGCTGCTTCTTTCATTCGCAAATGCTTGGCAATTCTTCGAATGTCCGCATCGCGAAAAATAGGGGAGGTGGTTTTGCAGCAATTGGCGCAATCGAGGCAATCGAGGGTTTGAAAAACTTCCTGGTGCCCTTGGTGAAACCAAGAATCCAACTGCTTGTTTTTCCTGTTTTTTTGCAGGAAGGATTTAATTTCTTTGGATTGGGCTTTGCTTTTATCCAAGGAGGACCTTAGTTCGGGGTTCATGCTCAGTCCTGAGTTTTTAAGTGTTTTGCGTCAAACCAAAAGGTTCCAAAGGGGAGGAGGGACATGAACCATCCGAGGATGAAAAAAGCGGTATTTTTTTGTGCTCGAATTCCGTAGATCAACACCCACAGGCAATAGGCAATGAATAAAACCCCGTGGCTCATTCCGACAATAAGGTTGGGTAGATCGTAACCGTATTTGTATTTGAGCGGTACCGTAATGCCGAGGCATAAGTAGGAAATTCCTTCAAGAATTGCTAAGCGTTTTAAGATGATTTTATGGTTCATGAAAAGTGATTTTTTTGGGTTTCTAATTGAAGAATAACATCCCGATGCGCTGCAGCTTGAATAAAATCCAAGGCTTTGGCTGCTTGCTGCATGCGTTTTTTCTGTTCTTTGATTTCTTTTTCCAAGTCTTTAAGGTTCTTAAATTCGCTTTTAGGCTCTGCGGCTAAGGCTAGTGCTTCGGATTGCTTGTACGCTTTTTCCCGTTCTGAATTTTGAAGAATCCCTTGATCGATCGATTTGTTTAATGGTTGCGGCACCAAACCATGCTCCTCGTTGTAGGCTATTTGCAACGATCTTCTGCGTTCTGTTTCTTCCATCGTTAAACGCATCGAATCAGTGATTTTATCCGCATACATGATGACCTTGCCGTTCACATTTCGTGCAGCTCTTCCAACGGTTTGCACAAGGGACTTAACATTCCTTAAAAATCCCTCTTTATCGGCATCCAGGATCGCCACCAACGATACTTCGGGTAAATCCAATCCTTCTCGAAGTAAATTAACCCCTACCAAGACGTCAAAATTCCCAAGCCGTAGTTCGCGAAGTATCGCTACCCGGTCGAGGGTGTCGATATCGCTGTGGATGTATTGGCTCTTGATGCCCACCTTTTGTAGATATCTTTGGAGCTCCTCTGCCATGCGTTTGGTGAGGGTCGTAACCAAGGTTCGTTCGTTCACGGCAATGCGTTGTTGGATTTCATCAATCAAGTTATCGATTTGATGCCGGCTCGGACGTACCTCTATCACTGGATCCAATAATCCTGTTGGTCGAATGACTTGTTCTACGAGAATTCCTTCAGAGAGGCTGATTTCCAATTCAGCAGGGGTGGCGGAAACAAAAATGCATTGATGGAGTAACCCTTCAAACTCTTCGTATTTAAGCGGACGGTTGTCCATGGCTGCTTGAAGTCGAAAGCCATAAGTGACCAGGTTCGTTTTTCGTGCCTTGTCTCCGCCGTACATGCCTTTAATTTGCGGAAGCGTTACGTGGCTCTCGTCAACGACCATTAAAAAATCGTCGGGAAAATAATCCAAAAGGCAGAAGGGTCTTTCACCCGGATTTCGGTTATCGAAGTAGCGCGAATAATTTTCTATACCGGAACAATAACCAAGTTCTCGTATCATTTCTAAATCGTAAGAAACGCGTTCGTTCAGACGGTTGGCTTCCTCTGATTTTCCGGCTCGTTTGAATGCTTCTACTTGTAAAACTAAATCGTCTTGAATTTGGTGAATGGCTTGCAGGGTGTTTTCAGGACTTGACACGAAAAGATTTGCAGGGTAGAGGTTTAAGGAACTAAAACGCTCCAAGATTTCGTTCGTGTAGGGATCAATGGATTGTAATCCTTCAATTTCATCGCCAAAAAAAAGTACACGGATAACATGATCAGCATATGCGAGAAAAATATCCACGGTGTCACCGCTGACGCGAAACATGCCACGTTCGAAAGTTTCATCGCTGCGCGTGTATAGGTTTTCGACTAAGCGATGAAGAAAGGCATTTCGAGGCGTGATCATTCCAACTTCCACGGGAAGGATGCTTTTCTTGAATTCATGGGGATTTCCAATACCGTAAATGCACGACACTGAGGCGACTACGATAACATCTTTTCGCCCAGAGAGCAGAGCCGAGGTTGCTGCTAAACGCAATTTTTCAATCTCTTGGTTGATCGAGAGGTCTTTTTCAATGTAGGTGTTGGTGACGGGTAAATAGGCTTCAGGTTGATAGTAGTCATAATACGAAACGAAATATTCTACGGCATTTTCAGGAAAAAACTGTTTGAATTCGTTGTAGAGTTGTGCCGCGAGGGTTTTATTATGGGAAAGAATGAGGGTGGGTTTTTGAATCTCTTGGATGACGTTTGCAACGGTAAAGGTTTTTCCACTTCCCGTAACGCCCAGCAAGGTTTGGAAAGGAAAACCTTCGTGAATTCCATACACCAATTGCTGTATGGCATCGGGTTGATCCCCGGTAGGTTGAAATGGAGCTGAAAGTTGGAAGGGCATCTAGCATGTAAAATTAACACAATTTGAATTTTTTTCTTTATAAGTTAAATGCATTAATTTTGAAAAAAATATAAAACATTTAAGCATGAAAACCATTAAAACCTTAAGTATTGTTGTTATAGTCTTGTCGGTACAGCTAGTTACTTATGGACAGAAGTATTTGGGTATCCCTTTTTTAGATAAGTGTAAAAAATCGATTAAATGCGAGCTTTGCGCCACGAAGAACACCGAAGTTTTGTTGTATTTGGATTCCCTTGATAAGGTATTAAATGCAACGGTTACGAGTAGGGATTCTTTACAAGCAAGTGCTCAAAAAAAGTTGGCCATTTTGAACAAAGAAATAGCCTTTTACAGAGGTAGTTATGCTGTATATTCCGAAAAATTAACCTCGGAAAAAGAGATTTTAGCTCGGTTACTCTTGAATAAAGTGAAATTACTTGTTGAAGATGTTATAGACGAAAAGGGAATAGTATACAACCTTGCGCTTTCGGAATACGAATCCTATGGATCTTTCCAGGGGGTTAATGAGGTTAATGCTTTTATAGAAGAAATTATAAGCTTGAACATTAGCGATGCTACTAATCAATATTGCCGAGAATTACGGCTCAAGTATATGGTAGAAAGTTATGCCTTTGATGATATCAATCCGGAGGATGAATCTTGGTTCTACGATGAGAAAATCAAGAAAAAATTAAAGAATTTTCCTGAAGATAAAATAGTCGCCGCAGAAACCTTCTTAAAAGACGCTAAAAGTACGTCATTCGTGCCTTTCAATTCTTTCAGTGCAATCGGTGTGGGAGTTGCGGGGGCGTACGGAAGAAATTGGTGGATTGGTTACGAAATCTCTTCGGATATGGTCGATTACATAAATCCTTTTCGTTTGTGGCATCCTATATCGGAACAACCTCATTGGAGAGCCTCGTTATTTTCATCTTCGTTATTGTTTAACACAAACAATCCAAACCAACAGGATTTAATGTTTGGCCTCTTTCATTTCAAGCATCCTTTGGTTAATGTTAATATAGCCCAATTTGGTCTCCATTATGGAATCGCTTCAAAAGGGAAATGGTTTTATCGACCCGAATTAGGTTTAAGCTATGGGATTTTTCGTGCTAGTTACAGCTATAACCTAACTTTCGACAAGACCGTTAGGTCTCAAACTGAAAAACATTTGTTTACTTTTGGGGTCAGCTATCCACTCATCCGTATCGGCGGTTATGAATAAAAAAGGGGCGCAAGGCCCCTTCTTCAAATCGTAATTAGCGTCTTATGCTTCTGTCGTATCGGCTGAATCGGTCAACGGTTCAGCAGCGGTTTCTT
Organism: Flavobacteriales bacterium; assembly: GCA_947500875.1. Taxonomy (GTDB): domain Bacteria; phylum Bacteroidota; class Bacteroidia; order Flavobacteriales_D; family Crocinitomicaceae; genus UBA952. The sequence continues at coordinate 42,597 of CANMUN010000019.1, forward strand.
CCGGGGTAATAAGGGCTGAAAGTTCTACATAAACACTGGCTCGGTCAACGCCATTAAAGTTCATGTTTTTTAAATCAATGATAACTGTTTCTTCGGATTGTAAAATTAAAAACAATTGCTTACCGTTGCTGTCGACTTTCTTGATGTCCTTTAAAGAATAAGTTCCCGTAGCGCTATTATCCTTATAGCTTACGGTGGTCTCATCAATGCGTACAAAATCGTTTCTATCCCTTATCAATTTAAATAAGGACCATGCGGATGGTAGTGCGGTAAATACCAATAAATAAAGCATTCCAAATAGTTGATCATTGCTTGTAAGCGATGGATCACCTAAAAGATTATAAAGATAAAATCCGAGCAGTCCGCTAACAAGTATGGCTAAGAATTTTGGCCATTCTTTTGGATTATAGGTAATAACCAAACCATCTTGTTTCCGAGCCCTCGCCATCAATTCAAAAGTGGTTGTTGCAATGACGGCCACAATTCCTGTCCAAATGATGTTCCAGAATCCAAATACACTCCATACTTTCCACAATAAGTAGAAATAG